>JBBIKM010000017.1:52580-57482 GCA_037445455.1 bacterium
TGTTCGGAGTGATACACGATGAGCACCGCCACGCGGTCCTGGCCGCGCAAAGCAGCGGCCGGCAGCAGGACGGCGAGCCAGCAAAGCGTCAGGAAAGTCGTCATGGGATTCTCTCGTGCGGAGTGATTGAAAGGCAAACCCGTGCTCAACCGATGCGCAAATAACTGCGGAAGGCGGGATGCACGCTGAAGGACTCGGCCAGAGTGATGTTGTAATCCGGGTCTTGCGCGCTTTGCCAGTGCTTGCCGTGGCTGGCGCATTTGAGAAAGCCGATGTCGTAGAGAAGCTGAATCAACTCGTCGGCATCGCGCAGGTTCTCCAGCCAGTCGGGCCGGCGCCCCGGTCGCGGATCGGTAAGCGCCTCCTCCAGCAGGTTGCGCAAGCGCGCCGCCAGGAAGCGTGACGGCCCGCCGAGAAAGCGCTGCAGCACGTTTTCCTTCAAGCCGGGATAGGAGAAGAGAAACTCATTGCTGAGATCGTCGATCTTCCAGCGTGAGTATTCGCGCTCGCAATCGAGAATGTCTTCACAAGTGATCTTGGTGTGGCCCCGGCTGTGGGCTTTTTCCGCGGCCAGCCGGCAAAACTGCAACACCTCCCGCGGCCGCAGCAGGCTGCGCTCGATGATGTAGGCCGGCACGTTGCTGATGGCGGGATGCGGCTCGAACACGGTTTCCCACACTTCCAAGGCGCTCAACGGGCGTTTGATCTTGCGGTTGACGCGCAGACGCTGCGCCACCAATTCCACAATCTCCTTGTGGCCCCAATAGATGTGCTCCTGATACTGCCGGTATTTGTCCACGTGCTGGAATTGTCGCGTCACCGAGTCGTACATGTCGGCGCGGAAGAACACGATCAGCCGCACCGGAATGTTGGGCTGGCAGATTTCGTAGACCGCGAGCAGCAGGCCGCGCACAAAGGCATTGGCTTCGGCGGAATTGTCCCAGCCCTCGTCCAGGTTGTCGATCAAAATGTAAACGCCCTGCGGCAAGTGGCGCGCGATGAAACTGGCCAGCGGCGCGCGCAGGTTTTCCATTTCGGTTTCCACCGCGATGGGATCGAAGGCGCGGCTGGGGCGGCGCACGCTCAGCGGCCCGATGCCGAGTTCGAGCTGTTCGAGAAAGAGCGCAGTGGTTTTCAGCAGGCGGGCAAAAGGATTGGGCTCGCTGTAATTGTAATGCTTCTCCACAAACGCCGCGATTCTGGCAAACTCCGAATCGTGCTCCTTCCGGCTGCGGCGCACCAGTGCCAGGGCGGTCTCGCACAGCAAGCCGTAGTACCACACGCGCTGCAGCACGGCGTCGGACTCGCTGCCCCAGCGCGACAAATCACTCAAGCCCAGTTTCAATGCGGTGAATTGGATGCGTTGCGGCGCGAGCGGCACGCACAGCGCACCGGTCTTGGGGAGTTGCTTCTGCAATTGCTGGCAGATCGCGCTTTTGCCCGCGCCTTTGCGGCCAATGATGAACCGCTTCTCGCCGGACAGCGCCATGCGATACGCCGGCGTCTCGATGAAATACTCGGAAAGTTGCGCGTCATTTTCCGCCACGTCATCGCCGAAGAGTCGTCTGAGCATGAGTCTCACCATCCCAAAGTGGCCGCACTGCGGCAGTATGACTGAACCCGCGCGTCGCGCTGCCGGTCTTTCTGCTTGTGAAAAAAAAAGGAAGCCGGTGGGCAATGGTAAAGAGTTTGGTGGGAAATGTCAAGCAATGCGCCGGCGGGAAAAAGCCGGGAGAAAGGCGGCGCCGCCCTTCTCCCGCAAGGCGGAAAGGATCACGCCACAACCGCGAGAATGTCGTCCTCCGACAAGATCAGGAATTTCTCGCCTTCGTATTCAAATTCATCGCCCGCCCACTTCGAGAACACGATCAGGTCGCCGGCCTTGACGCTCGGCTCCTGGCGGGTGCCGTCCTTCCTGATCTTGCCCTTGCCCACCGCCAGCACTTCGCCCTTCATGGGCTTTTCGGCGGCGGTGTCGGGAATAATGATGTTGCCATACTTCTTGCCCTCGTCTTCCAGGCGCTTGATCATCACCCGGTCGTGCAAGGGCCGAATGTTGAATGCCATAACCTACCTCCTTGTGAGTCATTGAACGGTTATTCCGAAACGCCGGCTTCAAGACTTGAAGATCGGCTCCAGATGCCGGACGGAACAGGGATGCCCGCCGTTTTGGTATTCGCAGTCATCCCAATAGAAGCACTTGATCGAGCAGATCGGTGCCTGCGCCTGCAAATGCAGCTCGGGATACTCCGCGCGCTGCTCCAGCAACTGCCGCCGCAGTTTGCGCTTTTCCCAAAAACTCCTGAAGGAAGAGCGTGTGCCCAGCAGCTTGACGCTGATGAGCTTGGCGAGATCCTGGGCGGCCGGCGAGGCCGGATCGGACAACAGGAACGGCTTCAA
Source organism: bacterium (assembly GCA_037445455.1). Classification (GTDB taxonomy): domain Bacteria; phylum Zhuqueibacterota; class Zhuqueibacteria; order Zhuqueibacterales; family Zhuqueibacteraceae; genus Coneutiohabitans. The sequence continues at coordinate 54,981 of JBBIKM010000017.1, forward strand.
CTCGCGCACCGCGGTGCGCACCGCCGGGTCGTGGGAAACGAAGCCGAGATAATCGACCTCGAGGCCGAGCAGCTCTGCCGCCGCGGTCTGAATCGCCAGGCCTTCCTTGATGTCGTCCTTCTCCCGCACCATGTTCAAAATCAGTTTCACGCGGTGCGATTCCACGATGGTTTCCATCAGGCTGGCGGCTTCCGGCGCCACCTCGCGGACGTTGTCGAGCAACTGGCTGGTGGTCAGGCCCAGGCGGCCGGGCTTGTCCACCTCTTCGTGATTGAGAATCGCAGTGACGACGGCATTGTCTTGAAATGCCAGCCGCAAGCGGCGCAATTGGCAAATACGAATGAAATTGAAGCATTCCTGAATCGCGGGCGGTTCGGGATTGGTGACCATGATGCCCTCATCCGCCGCCAGAAAAAAATCGATGACGTTGTAGGAGGACCCGGCGCCGAGATCGAGCAGAATGAAATCGGCATCGATGCTGCGCAATTGTTTAATGAAGCGCAGCTTCTGTGCGTATTTTGGATTGGCCAAGCCAAGCGTGCCGCAGGCGCCGCTGATCAGGCGCAACCCCGGAATGGGAGTGGGCAGGGCAAGGTCGCTGAGGTTTTCGACCTTGAGGGTGTAGAAGTCATGAAAAGTGCGTTCCGGTTCGAGAATGCCCATCACGGTGTGCAGGTTGGCGCCGCCCAAGTCGGCGTCGACCAACACCACCTCCTTGCCCAGGCTGGCGAGGCCCACGCCCAGCGAGGCGGTCAGCACGGTCTTGCCCACGCCGCCCTTGCCGCCGCCGACGGCAATGATGCGTTTGCTGCGTTCGGAGACGGCTTTGCCGTTGCCCTCGAACACCGGTTGCAGCGAGCGCAATTCCGAGGCCGGCACCCACTTGCCCTCTTCATCATCCCACACTTCGTCGGAGGGCTGAAACCCTCCCTTGCTGGCCAGCGAGCGCAGCTCCTGTGGTGAGAACGGGCCGTATTGCTTTTCCTTCACCCGGACAAAGACATCATTCAGCGCGGCGGTGTAATCCATTAGACTCATTCGGTCTCCTCGTGCACATGCGTCCTGAAATCTGAAATCATCCAATGGTAGTACCGCCAAACGCCGCGTTTGCGGAAGGTCGGGCGGACGGCGGCTCACCGCCGGGAGTGCGCCGCTTTGGCCATCTGCAACACGCCTTCGGTGATGGCACCAGCAATGGCCGCCTGGTTGAACTCCGAGGCAAGAAATTCGAGTTGCGCGGGATTAGTGAGAAATTCCGTCTCAACGTGGCACGCCGGCATAGTGGCATGGCGAAACAACAGCAAGTCCCTGGCTTTGACCCCGCGGTTGAGATGGTTGCCGAATTTCGCCATCAGCGCGGTTTGAACGGCGCGCGCCAGTTTTTCCGAGGCCGCAGAGTGCGGGCGATGCCAGGTCTCGATGCCCTCGGGATTGGGGTCGGAAAACGCGTTGCAATGAACGCTGACCAGCAGATCGGCGGCCGCGAGATTGGCGATTGCCGCGCGCTGGCGCAGATCATCGCGCATGGCCTCGGCCAGGTGCACATCGCTGCTGCGCGTGAGAATGACTTTGTGGCCGGCGGCCTTGAGCAGATCCTTCATCTTCAGGCAAATCGCGAGTGTCACGTCCTTTTCGCGCAATTCGTAGGGTACCGTGCCGATTGCACCGGTGTAGATACCGCCGTGTCCGGGATCAAGCGCGATTTTCATGATCACTCAACCTCACTTGTGCCCCGCTGAGAAGCCTGCACGCACCCACCTCGTGTTCTTGGAAAATGTATGTTCGCCGCATGGGATTTTCGCTTGGCGGTTTTGTTTGCGCAAGGAGACGCCTCACTTTTCCTGTTGTCCCGTCGCACGGGAGGAGGCCCTTGCGTCATCATGCTCCACAGCCGCTCCCGCGGCCGGCTGCGCCGGACCGCAGTCGGCTCAGGGTTCGGCACCGGACGATTCTAATCAAGATTCCTAGTTGATGTTGCCCCATTTGTTTCCATGCAGGGTGATACGCGCCGCAGCGAGTATGCCGCCCCGTCATGTGGCCAAAGAAACACCCAAATGCCGCGCACGCCTGAATTTCATAAGTTCAGCCGTGGTCAATATATAGTGGTGACCTCCGCAAGTCAAGCGGAAATTCGGAGCCAATGTAATGCCTAAGTTATGTTGGTGGGAACGATCTGCCACGGCTGTGCCGCGGCATCTCTCGCGGAAGGATGATCTGCCACCGCTCTGCCGTGGCATCTCTCGACGGCGGTTGATCTGCCACGGCTATGCCGTGGCATCTCTCGGCGGCGGTTGATCTGCCACGGCTGTGCCGTGGCATCTCTCGGCGACGGATGATCTGCCACCGCTGTGCCGTGGCATCTCTCGCGGAAGGATGATCTGCCACGGCTGTGCCGTAACATCTCTCGACGGCGGATGATCTGCCACGGCTGTGCCGTGGCATCTCTCGCGGACGGATGATCTGCCACGGCTGTGCCGTGGCATCTCTCGACGGCGGATGATC
>JBBIKM010000018.1:0-33323 GCA_037445455.1 bacterium
ACCACCAACACTACTTTCGCGCCGACGGCCTTGCGAGCGAGCAAGCGCTGCCAGTTTTCGGGTGTGACGATTTGGTCATCGAGCGCCAGCCAGCGATCGCCCACCTCCAGGCCGGCTTGGGCGGCGCTGGAGCGATATGCCACTGCCGCCACCACCGCCTGCTTGTCCTGCTCCCGCACGCTGACGCCCAGGTAGGGCGCGTCGAGATTCGAAACCGTGTCGATTTTGATTCCCGCCAGCTTCAAATAATCACCCACGGGCAGCTCGTGCGTGCCTTCAACGTAATCGCGCTGGAAAGCGCGCCAATCCAGCGCCGTCACCTCCGCGAGGCATTGCCAGAACTGGGAGCGGGTGAATCCCGGCTGGGGAGGGCTGAAGCGCGCGAGCATGGCGCGCATGACGTCATCCAGGCTGCGCTGGCCACGGCTTTCGCTGCGAATGCGCAAGTCCATGCACAAGGCCAGCAAATTGCCGTGAGGATAATAGGAGAAATACGTCTGGCCAAGATTGCCCTGCTCTCCGTTGCCATAAGCCCACAGCCAGGTGTCGAGACTGGATTGATCAGCGCTGCGAAACCGCCAACCGCTGCTCAAATGATATTCGCTCAGCAAATTCGCATAAAGCCGCAACCATTTGCCGCGTGACCAGAGACCGGTGCGCAAGAGGGTGAGATAGCCGTAGTAATCGGTCCAGCCTTCGGCAATCCACAAGCCGGTGGTGTGGACTTCGCGCGCGTAATCAAACGGTCCAAGCTCGCGCGGGCGGATGCGCTTGACGTTCCACAAGTGAAAGAATTCATGCGCGGCATATTCGAGATCAATGTCCTGCCGCTGCAAGCCGGAATAACTGAACGACACCTCGTCGGCGCTGCGCAAATCGCCCAGGCGATGCGGCATGCCGATGCTGGTCGAGTTGAGATGTTCGAGACCGTAATACTGCGCGCGGGCATCAACGTGCCAGATGAAGACATACTCCTGAAACGGCGGCCCGCCCATCATCTGCATTTGCTCCGCGACGATCTGCGCCAGTTGCTGCGCGAACGCGTGAACCCGTGCACTGTCCTGCTCGCCGTGCACTGCCAGCCGGAATCGCGCTCCCGCCACGGTGAAACGCGCTTCCAGAAAATTCCCGATTTCCAGGGGCGCGTCGATGAATTCATCATAATCGCGCGCCTGAAAGGTGGAGTCATTCACCGCGGTCAGGCCGGTGGCGATGCGCCAGCCGCGCAACTGCTCGACACGCAGACGCACCGGCCGCGCCGGCTGATTGACGGCATACATGAAAACCTGCGGACCAAAGACCTGCGCGTGTTCCTCGTTGAACTCGCTTTCGGTGTCGCTGAGGAGGTTGGCAAAAACACGATAGCGAATCGAAGTTTTTCCGCCGCCGGCGGCGGTGGTGACGCGCCAGGTCTGTTTGTCGATCTTGGTGAAGGGCAACGGCCGGCCGGCGGCATCGGCGGCGGCGAAATCCTGCACAAATTTGGCGTAGTTTGCGATCTGATAAGATCCCGGCGCCCAGGCCGGCAGGCTGAAATCCTGATGCGGCGCTGCGGCCGGCACGGTCAGCTCGATCTCCAGCAAATGCGCCTGTGGATCATCCAGCCGCAGCCGGTACTCCCAAAACGGTTGGGCAAGAAGCGGCGGCAATCCACAGCAGGCGAAGAACGCGGCGCAGACAAGAATTCGTTTCGTCATGGCAATATCATGTGGCAGAGTGTGGCGACCGAGAGTGGCTCACGGGTTGGTGGCCGGTGCGGTGGCGCGTTTGTCCAGCGAGAATTTCCGTTCGGCCCAGCCTGCCAGCCGTACGAACGGCAGGCCGATGAGAAAATACATCACCGCCACCACCACGCCCAGGCCGAGGTAGTCGAAGTCGATGCCCGCCAGGCGTTGATATTCGCGGGTCAACTCAACCATGGCGATGACGGAGACCACGGAAGAATCTTTGATGAGGGAAATGAAGTCATTGGTCACCGGCGGAATCACCAGGCGCAATGCCTGGGGAATGATGACGTGACGCAGCGCCTGCCAGCGCGTCATGCCCAGGGCGAGCGCCGCCTCCATCTGGCTGCGGGGAATTGAGAGGATGCCGGCACGATAGTTTTCGGCTTCATAGGCGGCGTAGTTCAGTGCCAGGCCGGCGACCGCCGCCACCACCGGCGAAAGCTTGACACCGATGAGCTGGGGCAGCGCGTAGTAGATGAACAGCAACTGCACCAGCAGCGGCGTGCCGCGCACTGCTTCGATGTAAAACGTGGCGAGGAAGGAAAAAGGCTGCATCGCATAAAGCCGCAGCAACGAGAGCAGCAGGCCGAACAGGATCGCCAGAATCATGGCGGAGAGCGAAAGCCCGATGGTGACCATCGCCGCTTTGAGCAGCAAAGGCAGGTATTTGAGGCGATACTGCTCCAGCTTGTCCTGCCAGGTGCGCTCCAGGCGGTTGGTGCGCAGGAAGGCCTGCCAGGCCTCGGGCTGCACGTTGGAGGGTTGCCGATCGTTGAAAAACGCTGCCAGCCGTGGGGTCCACAAGTTCCAGCGCTGATAGATCGTGCGCAAGGTGCCGTTGGCAGTCAATTCTTCCAGGGCGCGATTGATTTCCTGCAGCAGAGCGGTGTCTTCTTTGCGCAGGCCAATGCCGTATTTCATCTCGCCGATGGGGTCGCCGACGAGTTTCAGTCTGGGGTTGGTGGCGCCGTAGTACAGCGCGATGGGATGGTCCATCAGCACGGCATCGAGGCGGCCGAGCGCGAGATCTTCGTAGGCGGTAATCTGGCCGTCGTAGGAGCGAATCTCGATGTCGGGATGGGCCTGCAGGATGCGCTCGGCCAGTGAGGCCTTCAAGGTGCCGACGATCCTGCCGCTGCAATCTTGCAGGCTGTTGAGATCATGGGTGTCCTTGCGCACCGTCAACTGTTCGAAGGTGACATAATAGGGGGTGGAGAAATTGATCTCCTGTTCGCGGTCTGGTGTGATCTCCAGGCCGTTGACGATGATGTCATAGTTGTCGATGCGCAGGCCGGGCACCAGGCCGTCCCACTGGTTTTGCACGAACACGGGTTCGCGCTGCAATTGCGCGGCCAGCGCGGCGACCAGATCCACTTCGAATCCCAGCATGCGGCTGGGATCCTGGCGGTCGGGAAAGATGAAGGGCGCGCCGCCTTCGGCATCCGCGCCCCAGCGCAAGGGCGGACTGGCCGGGGTTTGGGCCGGCAGCAGCCGCGGCGCCACCAGGCTGAGCAAACAGAGCAGAATATTGAGCAGGAAAATCGGCGTTTTGTTCATGAGTTGATGCTGTTGTCGTTGGCTGAGAGAGGGCTTTCGTTGGATGATAGCCGGCGACACGCAGACGGCGTCATCGCGGCAACCGGCGTCGGAGGTCACAAGTACTTTCGCAAGAACTTGCGTGTGCGTTCATCGCCGGGCGAGGAAAAGATCCGGCTGGGCGGCCCGCTTTCGACGATGTTGCCGCCTTCGAAGTAAACCACCTTGTCGGCGACATCGCGGGCGAAGCGCATTTCGTGCGTGACCACGATTTGCGTCATGCCCTCCTGGTCGAGCTGCTTCATTACATTCAGCACCTCGTCGACCAGGCCGGGATCGAGCGCCGAGGTCGGCTCGTCATAGAGCATCACCTGCGGCTCCATGGCAAGCGCACGCGCGATGGCAGCGCGCTGCTGTTGCCCGCCGGAGAGCTGGGAGGGATAGTGGTTTGCATGCGAGGCCAGGCCGACTTTGCCGAGCAAATCCAGGGCGCGGGCTTTGGCGGTGGCCGCCGCGAGGCCCTTCACCACCATCGGCGGCCGCATGACGTTTTCCAGCGTGGTGAGGTGGGGAAAGAGATTGAAGCTCTGAAATACCATGCCGACGTTGGTGCGCAGCGTGCGCGTCTTGGCATGGAAATCATGGCTCAGCGCTTGCGACTTGTGCCGGCGCTCGAGCGTTATGCCGCCAATGGTGATGCGGCCCTGATCCATCACTTCCAGGCAATTCAAGCAGCGCAGAAAAGTCGATTTGCCGCAACCGGAAGGCCCGATGAGCACGGTCAGTTCGCGGGCTTCCACCTGCAAATCGACGCCGCGCAACACCTGATTGTGATGGAAGGATTTGTGCAAATCAGTGACGGAAATGACCACGGGGTTGGTGGACGACATGCACACACTCCGGCAAGTCTGGTAATCGAATCATGAATGAAACAGCGAGAAAAAGCGGCCGAAACCTGGCGCAACGGCCCGCGCCAAATCTCAGACAGGCTCTATGCTGGCGCCCTCCAGGCAGCAGCGCCCCTGTTAAATTTGGTACATCACGAAATTACACAAAGCCAACACCAGCACCGCGGAGAGGCCGGGAACGCCGAGCAAGGCTTTTTGATCTTGCAACGCTGCACGTTCTGCCTCGCCGCGGTTCAAATGCCTGCCTGGTGGTGAAGATTCCAGCAGAATTCCGTACTGACCGGGCGCGCGACAATCTCGTGCTATGTGACTTTGATTTGTGCAAGTGATCCCGGGTATCATACAGAAGGAATCTGGTGAGGCACCTGGCACTGTGATCAAATCCTCGCAGAATCCCTGCAGGATGACATGGATAATGGCTACGCAAGTCTTCAGGCAAGCTGAGAACTTGGCCCTTCGGGCAGCACAAAAATTTTCCACCCGATTGAAGAACCCAACTGATGGGGTATGCCAATTAGGTTGGTTCTTCCATCAGTTGGAAAGAAGTCAGAATTTTTTCCAAGCTTGAAGAGCTCATCACCTCTTGCTCTCAAGGGAACAGACCGCTAGCGGGATTCCGTCTCTGCGTAGAGCTGCTCGAGCATCTCAAAGGCATAACGCAGATGGGGAATGACGATCGAGCCGCCCACGATCAAGGCAATATTCATGGCTTCGTGCAACTCCGCGCGTGTGGCGCCTTCGCTCACGCAGCGGTCGAGATGGTAGAAGATGCAATCGTTGCAGCGCAACACCATGCTGGCCACCAGCCCCATCATCTCCTTGTGTTTGGCGGGCAGCGCGCCGGCCAGATAAGCCTTGTTGTCGAGCGCGAAGAACTTCTTGTAATCATTGAACCCGCTGTTCAAGATCTTTTCGTTCATCTCCGCACGGTATTGGCGCGTCTTGGTGACTTTGGCCTCCATCGCCGGTCCTTTCTGAAAAGTTCTTTCGCCGCTGCGCGCGGCCGGTTCATGCCCAACTGAGTGAATTGCAGACTGCCGGGTGATGCCCGCGGGCTGGAGCGGTGTTACTCTCCTTTGCCTGGCCGGCCCGCTTGCCCTGTCATCGCGGAGAAATTTCGTGAAGAAAGCGGCACCGTGCCCGGGTCTTCACGGGAATCTTGCAAAAGAACAGCGCTGGTGGAGGCACTGTTCACGGCAATCAAGGGCTAAGGCACTGTCCCCGCCGCGCGATTTCCGCCCAGCGCCGGCACACCAGCTCGTAGGCCGCCGGCGTATCAACATCGCACAAGATATGATCCTTCGGCATTTCAACCTCGAGCACAGCCTGCGGATGGGCCGCCAGGATCGTCCTGCCGCCGGCATCGCCGGTGAGCGCCAGCAATTCGCGCTCATGCGCGCGCGCGAACACCACGGGATGGCCGCGGCGGCCAGCATGAACCGGCACGGCGATGGAACAATCCCGGCGGCGAGCAAAGGTCTGCAGCAGGAGATTCACTTCCGCAGCCGTGACCAGCGGAACATCGGCCAGCGAAATCAAGAGAGCTTGCGCAGTTGCGGAAGCCGCCCGCAAACCGGCAGAGATCGAGGTCGACAGTCCGCTGGCATACTCCGGATTGAAAACGAAATTCACCGCGCGGCCGGACAACGCGCGCTGCACCAACTCCGCCTGATGTCCGGTCACCACCAGCACTTCGGCAATGTCGGCAGCCAGCAAATGATCGACGGTATGCATGACAACGGGCTTGCCGCCGAGCGGCAAGAGCAGCTTGTTGCTGCCCGCCATGCGCTGGGATATACCGGCAGCAAGCACCAGGGCGGAAACATTCATGGCGCCGGTGTTGCTGCCGCCGGGACAAGCCGGCGCTGCGCAATGATCTCCGCCATGATGCTGACCGCAATTTCAGCGGGCGTGACCGCGCCGAGGTTCAAACCAATGGGCGCATGCATGCGGCTGAGCTGCTCTTCCGGCACGCCGGCCTCCCGCAACCGGCGCAAGCGCTTTTCGTGCGTCTTGCGGCTGCCGAGCACGCCAAGATAGGCGGGTTGATGACGCAGGGCGGTGATCACGGCCGGATCATCAAGTTTGGGATCATGGCTCAAAACCACGACGCAGGTGCTGGCGTCAATGCCGATTTCGGCCAGCGCCGGTTCCGGCCAGCCGCGCACAATTTGATCGACATGGGGGAAGCGTTCCGCCGTGGCAAACTGGCTGCGCGGATCGACCAAAATCACCCGGAAATCCAGCGTGCGGGCGAGATGCGCAAGCGGCACGGCGATATGAACCGCACCGATGATGATGAGCTTCGGCGGCGGCAGGCATGTTTCCAGAAAAAGCTCGAGATCCCGAAATTGCACCAATTCGCAATTCTCCCGCTCAAAGAACGGCAGCGCCGCCTGCCGCACAAAGGCAATCACCTCCGGATCCGTGAGCGTACCGTGGCACTCGCCGCTGCGGGCGAGGAGCGCATGCCGGCCGAGCACCGCGGCCTCACCCCGCGTGACCGTGGCGAGCACCAACACTTCACCGGCAGCAAGGCGGTTTTGGCAGGTTTCGAGGAAGGCTTTATCCATGAAACGGCTCGACAAAGATTTCGAGTTTTCCACCACAGGTGAGGCCGACGCTCCAGGCCGTTTCGTCGGCAACGCCGAACGCCAGCCGTTTGGGAATTCCGGACTTGATCACCTGCTGCGCTTCGGCGATCACGGCGGCTTCGACGCAGCCGCCACTCACTGAGCCGGTAAATTCGCCGTTGGCGGCAATGGCCATACGGCTGCCGGCCGGCCGCGGCGCCGAGCCCCAGGTTTTGATGACGGTCGCGATGGCAGCCGGGATGCCCTGGCTGTGCCAGCGCAACAATGCAGGAATGATATCGCGCATCAGGATGGCTCGTTGATACCGGTACGTTCCAGATAGTGTGCGAGGCGAAACAGCGTGGTTTCTGCAAAGGCCGGTGCGGCCAATTGCAGCCCGATGGGCAGGCCGGCGTTGTCCTTGCCGGCCGGCAGCGAAATGCTCGGCACACCGGCGAGGTTCATGGAAACCGTGAAGATGTCTGAGAGATACATGGTGAGGGGATCATCCACTTTCTCACCGAGCCGAAAAGCAGTGGTGGGGGTGGTGGGCATGAGCAATGCTTCGCATTGTTGAAAGGCGTGCTCGAAATCCCGGCGGATGAGGGTGCGCACTTTCATGGCACGGCGATAATAAGCCTCGTAGTAACCCGAGGACAGCACATACGTGCCGAGCATGATGCGGCGCTTCACTTCCGCGCCAAAGCCCTGGCTGCGGCTGTTGACATAGAGCTCTTCCAGCGAGGCCGCCGCAGGCGCGCGCCGGCCGTAACGGGCGCCGTCATAGCGGCTGAGGTTGGAAGAGGCTTCCGCCGTGCAGATGACATAGTAAGTGGCGATGGCATACTTCGTATGCGGCAGGGAAACTTCTTTGAGCACCGCGCCGCCTGCCGCCAGCCGTTGTTTGGCGCGATCGACAGCGACAGCGATTTCCGGTTGCACGTCGTGGCGGAGATATTCGACCGGCAAGCCGATGGTAATTCCGCGAACCGGGCCGTCGAGCAGGGTGCTGTATTCCGGCACCGGCACCGGTGCGGAGGTGGAATCGCGCGCATCGACACCGGCAATGACTTCGAGCAGCCGCGCCGCGTCTTCCACGCAGGTGGCAAGCGGGCCGGCCTGGTCGAGTGAAGAGGCAAAGGCCACCAATCCCCAACGTGAAACGCGGCCGTAAGTCGGCTTCAGACCCACCACGCCGGAGAATGCCGCAGGCTGACGAATGGAACCGCCGGTGTCGGAGCCGAGCGCCGCATGCACCAGACCCGCTGCCACCGCGGCCGCCGAGCCGCCGGAGGATCCGCCGGGCACATGGGCCGGATTGACGGGGCTCTGGACCGGCCCGAATGCCGAGTTCTCATTCGAGCTGCCCATGGCAAACTCGTCCATGTTGGTCTTGCCGAGGATGATGGCATCGGCCTGTTCCAGGCGCGTGACGACGGTGGCATCGTAGGGAGAAACGAAATTGGCCAGCAGGCGCGAGCCGCAGGTAAGGCGCTCGCCCTTGATTGCGAGAATGTCCTTGACCGCGACCAGACAGCCGGCGAGTTTGCCGGCTTTGCCCTGCTGCAGACGGGCATCGATTTGCTGCGCCCGGCGGCGCGCCCGCTCATCCAACACCGTGAGAAAAGCATTCAGCGAAGCCGCCGCCGCGAGACGGGCAAGATGTTCTTCCACCAGGGCGGCGCAAGTTTGTTCTCCGCGGCGCAGTTTTTCCTGCTGCCGGCGAATGCTGGAGGTTTGGGTCATGGTCAACGGTTACGGCAACGAAAAAAAGGGGGAAAAGGCCCCGGGCCCGACAGGAACGGCCCGGCCGCGTGTGACAGCGCACAGGATGATCGGCCCCGCCGGGGGATGCGATCAATTGGGTTGGTTCGCTTGCGATTGCTGTTTGGGCGGCTCGATTTTGTCCGGCTCATCGGAACTGCTTGCCGCCTTCTTGAATTCCCGAATTCCCTGACCGAGGCCGCGCGCCAGCTCCGGCAGCTTTTTCGCGCCAAACAGCACCAGAACGATGATCAGGATGACGATTAACTCTTGGGGGCCAGGCATGGCACACCTCCTAACAGTTCAACAACATCGATGGCTTGCGTGTCAAGACGCCTTGGGCGGGGATTTGCGCTCGCTCTCGCGCGGATAGCGCGTCTCCCGTTCCAGGTTGAGATTCAATTCCTGCTTGACCTCGTCGGCGGCGCGGCGGAACTCATTGATCCCCCGGCTGAGGCCGCGGGCCAATTCCGGCAGTTTCTTCGGGCCGAAGACCAGCAGCACGACGACGAGGATGACGAGCAACTCGCTCATTCCGATTTGGCCGAACATAAACATTCTCCCTGCGGATTGGCGGGCCATTGCGGCTCAGTTGAACACCCAGCGCAGCAGATAAACTGCCACGGCAATCCCAATCAACCCGATGACGTTGATGTCGAAGCTGATGCCGAGTGTCAATTTCACCACGGCGGCATCGAGCGTGAGCGGCCCCACCGCCCAGGTGCCGTTCGCCAGGAAAAATTCCCGGGCCACGCCTGCCGGCATCAACAGGCCGATCAATTTCCCCAACAAGGTGCCGATCGCGCCTCCCAGCAACACCATGAAAACGATGAAACCCGCTTTTCGACGTGTGGGCACAAACACTCCTTTTTCGTGAATGACTCTCTCGCCGTCGCGGCGGCGCTCAGGCCGCGTGCGCGGCGATGAGCGCGGCGAAAATGGCGGCGCCGGCAGTCGAACCCAACACGGCTTCGGCGGCGCGCTCGGGATGCGGCATCATGCCCAAGACATTGCCGGCTTCGTTCATGAGGCCGGCAATTCCGGCGGCAGAGCCGTTGGGATTGGCAGCCGGCGTGACCTCGCCGGAAGCGGTGCAGTAGCGAAACAGAATCTGGCGGCGTTGTTCCAGGCGCGCCAGCGTTTCCGGATCCGCGAAGTAGTTGCCATCGCCGTGCGCCACCGGCATTTTCAACACGGCCGGCACGGGCGGGCCGGTGAAGCGGGTGGCAGGATTTTCCGAGCGCACATAGACGTTTTTCGAGACGAAGCGCAGGTGGGCATTACGCAGCAATGCGCCCGGCAGCAGTCCGGCTTCGCAGAGAATTTGAAAACCGTTGCAAATGCCGACGACGATCCCGCCGGCGCGGGCAAAGGCAACCACCTCCTCCATCACCGGCGAGAAACGCGCGATGGCGCCGGTGCGGAGGTAATCGCCGTAGGAAAAGCCGCCCGGCAGAATCACCGCCTCCAGGCCGGTGAGATCGCGTTCCTTGTGCCAGATGAAGCGTGTTTCCTGGCGCAGCACATGCTTCAAGACGTGATAACAGTCATGATCACAATTCGAGCCGGGGAAGACGATGACGCCAAAGCGCATGGGCAATCACTCAACGATCGTGTAGCTGTAATTTTCCATGACGGGATTGGCCAGCAGTTTCCGGCAGGCCTCTTCCACCAGCGCGTGCGCCCGGGCGGGGTCGACGCCGGCGAGCGAAATTTCGATCAACTTGCCGGTGCGGACTTCGGCCATGGCGGTGAATCCCAGCGTCTGCAGCGCATGGTGGATGGTTTTGCCTTGCGGGTCGAGAATGCCCTCTTTGAGAGTGATGTGAATCAGAGCTTTCACAGCGAAGGGCCCGCGAATTGGTTCAGCGTTTACTGATGGAAACGTCCGGCAAGGCTTCCTCTTCTTCATCATCGCGCAGGCTGTTGCGCAAGGCGCGCGTCACCTGCATGAGAATGTAGGCGATCGCCAGGGGAAACAGCGTGTGCGCGGGGAAGAGCAGAAAGGCGGTCACGGCCAGCAGCAGCAGCGTGAGTTTGACGGTGTTTTGCCGGCCGCGGCGCAGCGAAAACTTCGGCAGCGCATCGAACTCGAGGGTCGAAACCATCAAGGTCGAGGCGATCAGGATCAGCGTGATGGTGAGTCCGGGGAATTGCACCGTGCCCCAGAACTGGTGGCTGAAGATGACATAGGAGCTGATCAAACTGGCACCGGCGGGAATCGGCATGCCCACGAAATTGTGCTTGTCCAGCAGGGTCGCGGTGGTGTTGAAACGGGCCAGGCGAATGGCGCCGGCGGCCAAAGGCAGAAAGCAGACCATCACCCCCGGCAAGCCCAGCTCGCTGAGCTGAGCGCGGTAAATCAGGAAGGCGGGTGCCACGCCGAAGGAGACCACATCGGCGAGCGAGTCAAACTCGATGCCGAAATCGGAGGAGGTGTGCAGCGCGCGTGCGATCTTGCCGTCCAGGACATCGCAGACCGCCGCGATGATCATGAGCCACCCGCTGGTCACGAATTTGCCGTTGGCGGCAAACACGACAGCCAGAAAGCCGAGCAGCAGATTGATCAGGGTCATCAGGTTCGGCGCCAAGGCTTGTTTACGCAGCATTTTTAAATTCTCCGATGATGCTCTCCCCGGCCCGCACCTTTTCATGGAGGCGGACTTTGATCTCCGTGCCGAGAGGGAGATAGACTTCCATCCGTGAACCGAATTTGATGATGCCGAAGCGCTCGCCGCGCCGCACCTCCAATCCTTCGCGCACGTCGTATACGATGCGCCGCGCGATCAGCCCGGCAATCTGCTTGAACAACACCCTGCCCCACGGCGACTCCACGCCGATCACGGACTGCTCATTCTCGCTGGAAGCCTGGGGCAGCGAAGCGACGTGATAACGGCCGCGCTGATACTGCACCAGCTTCACCGTGCCTTCCACCGGCACCCGATTGACATGCACATTGAAGACGGACAGGAAAATGCTGACCCGCCGCGCCCGCCCCTGCAGGAACAGCGGTTCCTCCACCTCGTCGATGCCAATGACCGTGCCATCGGCGGGCGAAACCACCACGCCCCTGCCGTTCGGAATCACACGCTCGGGATCGCGGAAGAAAAAGACCGCCATCGCCGTCGTTGCCCAGCACAGCACGCTCAGGCCGCGGACAATGAAACCACCGCCGAGTGTACGATAAATGAGAGTCAGAAGCAAGGCTGTTATTGCCAAAGCCAGAACAATTGTCAAACCTTCTCGATGCACGTTACACCACCGTTCTTTCGCGTCTGGTCAGAATGCGTTGACTGAGTATGGCGTACATTCTGCGCAGCGCCGCCATCTCCGGCCGCGCTTCCAGGAAATCATAGTTCTCGCCCGTCATGCGGTCGCGCAGATGGAAGGAAGCCAGCGACAGCTCGTCGCCGAGCACGAGGCGGTTCTTGTGGCGGCCGAATTCCAGCCGGCACGCGACCAGCACCAGGCCGCGGCGCTCAAAATAACTGCTGAGCAACGCCACGGCCTTGGCCGTCAGACGGACAAGCTGCTGCAACTCCTCCGATGAAAGCAGGCCGAGCGACAGCAAATCCTTGCGATCAAGCGGAGTCTTCTTGGCGCTTTCGTCCTTCAGGAAATACTCCACCACCGGCGGCTGCAGCACCGTGCCTTCCTTCACCCCCAACCGCCGGGCCGTCGCGCCGCTCGCCACGCAGTGAGTCACGACCGCCAGTGCGATCATGTTGAGCTGGCGCACCAAAATCGCATCTCTGCCGGCCTCGGCCAGGAAGTGCGTCGCAATGTGATAGCCCTCCAGATAGCGAAAAAGCAGCGCCGTGACCTGGCTGTTGATTTCGCCCTTGTGCTCAATGACGCCGGCGGCCTCACCGGCTTCGTCTTTGAAAGCCAGGATGAGTTGCTCGGGATTGTCGGTTTCGAACAATGCCTTGGTTTTGCCTTCAAACAGTTTCTTCTTCTTCTTCGCGTTACTCATCCACACTCCTCACGTAGTGACTTTATGATTACGGCAGCCCGAGGCGGGCAAAGATCGCATCGAGATGCCGAAAATTGTGTTCCACCTCAAAACACTGCGTGATTTCCTCTTCCGAAAGATAACGCCGCACCAGGGCATCGGCCCGCAGCCGTTCCTGAAACCCCGCCGCCGGCGTGGCGGCACCCAACGCGACATGCCAAATCGCCATGGCATGCTCCTGCACCACGCGGTAGGCCTCCTCGCGGGCCATGCCCTTGCGCGTGAGCGCGAGCAGAACCTGTTGCGAGTGAATCAGGCCCTGGGTGCGCTCGAGGTTGCGCCGCATGTTTTCCGGATAAACCTGCAGACCCGCGACCACTTTGGTGAATTGCACCAGCATGTAATCCAGCACGATCGTGCTGTCCGGCAGGACGACGCGCTCCACCGAGCTGTGCGAAATGTCCCGCTCATGCCACAGCGCAATGTTCTCCATGCCGGCGAGCGCATGGCCGCGCAACAGCCGCGCCAGGCCCGTGATGCGTTCGCAGGTAATCGGATTGCGCTTGTGCGGCATCGCCGAGGAGCCTTTCTGGCCGGCGGTAAACGGCTCTTCCACCTCCAGAATTTCGGTGCGCTGCAGGCTGCGAATTTCCGTGGCGAATTTCTCCAGCGAGGCGCCGATCAGCGCCAGGGTGTTGAGAAACTCCGCATGCCCATCGCGCTGCACGATTTGCGTGGAAATCGCCGCCGGCCGCAACCCGAGCTGCTCACACACATACGCTTCGACGCGCGGATCGAGATGCGCATAGGTGCCGACCGCGCCGGAGATTTTGCCGACCGCCACGTTCTGCACGGCCTGCAGCAAACGCTGGCGCTGGCGGCCGATTTCATCATACCACACTGCCAGTTTCAAGCCGAAGGTGGTCGGCTCGGCGTGCACGCCGTGTGAACGGCCGATGCAGATGGTGTGTTTGTGCCTCACCGCCTGCTCGCGAATGGCCGCCTGCAAATCGGCCAGGCGGCGCAGCAGCAGCTCGCCGGCCTGCTTGAGTTGCACGGCGAGCGCGGTGTCGAGCAGATCGGAGGAGGTCATGCCGAGGTGGAGGTAGCGGCTGTCCGGCCCCACGGTTTCCGCCACGTTGGTGAGAAAGGCGATCACGTCGTGCTTGACGGTGTTTTCAATCTCCAACACGCGGCGGGGAGAAAAACCGGCTTTGGCTTTGAGGTTGGCGACGGCCGCGGCCGGCACCGCGCCCAGCTCGGCTTGCGCCTCGCAAGCGAGAATTTCGACTTGCAGCCAAACCGCGAGCTTGTTGTCTTCGCTCCAAATCCGGCCCATTTCGGGCAAGGTATAACGTGCGATCATCAGCGTGCCTGTAGGCGGCAGGCGCGTTTCCCAAACCGGCTGCCGCGGAGAATCAAACCTGACCTTGCTTGACCTTTTCCCAGTCTTCCAAAAACCGCTTCAGGCCGATGTCGGTGAGCGGGTGATCGAAGAGCTGGTCAAAGACTTTCGCCGGCAACGTGGCGATATCCGCGCCCGCGAGCGCGGCCTCGACCACATGAACCGGATTGCGCAGGCTCGCCGCCAGCACTTCGGTCTCGAATTCATAGTTCTCGTAAACCTCGACGATGGTACGCACGAGATCCATGCCCACGTGCGAGATGTCGTCGAGCCGGCCCAGGAATGGGCTGACATAGGAAGCGCCGGCTTTGGCGGCGAGCAGCGCCTGGTTCGGACTGAAAATCAACGTGACGTTGGTGGGAATCTTCTCACTCGACAGCCGCCGCACCGCCACCAGCCCGTCGCGCGTCATCGGAATTTTGACCACGATGTTCTTGTGGATCTTGGCAAGCTCGCGGCCTTCTTTGACCATGCCGTCCGCCTCCAGCGCAACGACTTCTGCGTTCACCGGGCCCGGCACGACTTCGCAGATGTTGAGCAGAATCTGCTTGAATTCCCCCTTTTCCTTGGAAATCAGCGTGGGATTGGTGGTAACGCCGTCGAGCAGGCCCATCGCCGCGATTTTTTTGATTTCGCCAAGATTGGCGGTGTCGAGAAAAAGCTTCATGTCAATCTCCGAAGTGAGGGTGAGAATATTCAGTTGGTGTTGCAACGTTACGTCGCGCGCCCCGTGATCGGTGGCGCGCCAGAGTCCGGTGAAACGCCCGCAAGCCAGTCAAAACGAACCGCATTGCCGTGAACGCAACCGCGGGTGCGCCCCTAGTTCAAGTCTTCGGCCAGCGCGGCTTGCTGCGCCTGCTCGCGCAGGCGTTCCAGCGCTGCCGCCTCTTCCGGCGGCAACACTGTGGCCGTGGCCGGATAGAAAACCCGTTCCAGAAACAAACCGTGCGGCGGCGCGGTGGCGCCGGCCTGCACCCGCTTTTGATTTGCCAGGATGGCCGCCACCTCGTCCGCCGGCAGGGCGCCGCGGCCCACCTCGATCAGCGTACCGATAATGATGCGCACCATACTGCGCAGGAACCGGTTGGCACGCAGCCGCACGAGAATCTTCCCGCCGCCGTCTTCCCATTGCACCATCTCGAGGCGGCTGAGATAGTGTGGATCTTCTGTGTCGCTGGCGCAAAAGGCGCGAAAATTGTGCTCGCCCAGCAGGTGTTGCGCCGCGGCCTGCATCGCTTCCACGGCGAGCGGAAACTTGCAGAAGTAGGCGTAGCCGCGGCCGACAGCCACCGGATGGCGGCTGAGCACATAGAGATACTGCCGGCTCACGGCATCATAGCGGGCGTGAAACGCCTCCGGCACGAACTCCGCCTGCTTGACCACGACATCACGCGGCAGGATGCCGTTGAGCTTGCGCGGCAGGCGCTGCGGCTCCACTGCCACCGAGGTGCGGAAATTCGCGACCTGGTTGAGGGCATGCACGCCGGCGTCGGTGCGGCCGGCGACGTGCAGGCCGACATCCTCTTTCAGCAGAATCTTGAGGGCGCGTTGCACCTCGCTTTGCACCGTGCGCCGCTTGGGTTGATATTGCCAGCCGCAAAAATTGCTGCCGTCGTATTCCAGAATCAGCTTGATATTCGGCATGCCATCATCGAGAAAGGTGGAACGCCAGCAGGCTCATGCCCGCCACCACGCCGAGCGCCGCCCAGTCGCGCCGGCGCCACGCCAGTTCGCGATAACTCACGCGGTTCTCGCCGCCTTGATAGCAGCGCGCTTCCATCGCCACCGCCAGTTCATCCGCGCGGTTGAAGGTGGAGACAAACAGCGGCACCAGCATGGGAACCAGCGCCTGCACGCGTTGCAGCAAGCTGCCCTCGAAACGAGCGCCGCGCGAAATCTGCGCCCGCTGAATGCGCTGCGCTTCTTCGACGATCGTCGGCGCGAAGCGCAACGCCATGGTGGTCATCAACGCCAGTTCGTGCACCGGAAACTTGAACCGCTGCAACGGCCGCAGCAGCCGCTCCAGGCCGTCGGTCAAGTCAGTGGGAATGGTCGTGTTCGACAAGATCGCCGCGGCGATCACCAGCAAGCCGAGCCGCAGGGCATATTTCACTCCCATCCCCACGCCGCTCCAGGAAAAAGCAAAACTCCACCGCGCAACCTCAGGGGCAGTGGAACTGGTCAGTGCGTGCAGGAGAATGGTAATTCCGAACAGCCAGAGGAAAGCACGGAGATTCCTCACAAAGATGCGAAACGGAATGCGCGTGCTGAGCATGGCCGCGCCGAGGAGAGCGGTCCACAGCAGCAGTGCCGGCCAGGATTCCGTCAGCATGATCGTGAACATGATGACAACAGTTGCGAGCAGCTTGGCGCGTGGATCAAGCCGGTGAACGATCGAGTCTGCCGGGAAGTATCTTCCGAGGGTGATATTCTGCCATAAATTCATAAACCGCTTGGTTTTGGCGCGAATATAGCAACATTTTGCTGAAATGCCAACAGAAAACTCCAGGCAACGATGATCATCTGGATTTTTCGCTTGACTTTGTAGAGCCTCGAAGATATTTTCATGGCCGTTCTGTACGGCATATGCTGCCCCGGAGTCCGGAGGAGACACCCCGATGCGGCGAAGCCAGTTGGCCAGGTGAGGTCTCGCACCGGCTACCGGCTTCTCACGGCGCCCACCCACTTGACAGAATCAGCCAGCAATCAACTCCGCCGCGTGCGGTCCTTTGAATTCAACCATACTCTCCCCACACCGCTCATGAACCCCAAGTTGAATGCTCCCCTGACGCACCTGCTCGCCCGCCTCGACCAGTATCACGAGGAAGCGATCGAGTTGCAGCGGCAGCTTACCCGCATTCCCGCGCTCTCTCCCGAGAATGGCGGCGACGGAGAAAAAACCAAGGCCGATTTTCTCCACAATTGGCTGACGCACGCCTTGCGGCCCGATGAGATGCAATGGTTGAATGCACCGGATGCGCGCGTGCCGTGCGGTTATCGCCCCAACTTCGTGGCCCGCTGCAAAGGCGCTTCCGCTCGCCGCACGATCTGGATCATGGCGCACCTCGATGTGGTGCCGCCCGGTGATCTTTCGAAATGGACGGGCGATCCCTGGACCTTGCGCGTGGAGACCGACGGCAAAGGCCGGCGCAAACTGATCGGCCGCGGCGCAGAAGACAATCAGCAGGGGCTGGTGTCTGCGGTGTTCGCCGTGAAAGCGCTGCGTGACCTGTCGCTCCTGCCGGCCTATGACGTGGCGCTGCTGTTCGTCGCCGATGAGGAAACCGGCAGCGTCTACGGTGCGCAGTATCTGTTGCAGCAGCACCGCCGCCTGTTCGCAGCGCATGATCTCATGATCATTCCCGATGCCGGTGACAACAAGGGCGCGATGATTGAAGTCGCCGAGAAGAGCATTCTCTGGCTGCGTTTTCAAACCATTGGCAAGCAATGCCACGGTTCAGAACCGGAAAAGGGCCGCAATGCGCACAAGGCCGCGAGCTACCTGGCGTACCGGCTGGACTCGCTCTACCGCCGTTTCCGCAAACGCAACGCGATGTTTGCCCCGCCGTATTCAACCTTCGAGCCGACCAAGCGCGAGGCGAATGTGCCCAACATCAACACCATTCCCGGTGAAGATGTCATGTATTTCGATTGCCGCCTGCTGCCGGAATACAAAGTGTCCGAGGTGATGGCTGCCGTGCGCACCATCGTCAGGGAAGTCGAGAAGAAGTTTCGTGTCAAGATCAGCATCAGCTCGCAGCAGGGCGAACAGGCGGCGCCGCCCACCTCCCGTGAAGCGCCGGTGGTCAAGGCCATCGCCGCGGCGGTGCGCGACTTGCGCCGGCTGCGGCCTAAGCCGATGGGCATCGGCGGCGGCACAGTGGCGGGATTCTTCCGGCGCGCCGGCATCCCGGCCGCGGTGTGGTCAACGATGGACGATACGGCCCACAGCCCGGACGAATACTGCCTGCTCGAAAACCTGCTTGACGATGCCAAAGTGTTTGCACATATTTTTATGCAACCGTAAACTGTTCCGACACTGTTGCGGCGCCCGCTGGCGCTTCTTTTAACCAAGCCTCTTGCCTCGCCCATTCGCAGGCAGGCTCGTCATGATTTGATTACCGAAATGTGAGGTTGTCATGCCGACTCGCAAGACCGCAAAAAAGGCTGCTGCCACCGCCCGCAAGAAAGCCGTGAAGAAAACCGCAGCCAAAGCCACCGCCAAGAAACCGGCCGCCCGCCGGACGCCCGCCAAAGCGGCGGCGCCAGCGCCGCTGGATGAGCAACTGCTTGCTGCGGCGCGCACTGCCGTCAAAGTGTGCATGAATGTGCAGCCGGGTGAGACGGTGACGGTCATCACCGATGAAAACAAACGCAACATCGGCCAGGCACTGTGGCTGGCGGCCAAGGAAGCGGGCGCCGAAGCGATGCTGGCGGAGATCATTCCGCGCTCGCGCAACGGCGAAGAGCCGCCCGCCCCGATCGCCGCGCTCATGGCAGCCAGCGCCGTGGTGCTCTGCCCAACCACCAAATCCGTCACGCACACCGAAGCCCGGCGGCAAGCCTGCGAACGCGGGGCGCGCATCGCCACGCTGCCCGGCATTACCGAAGACATGATGATCCGCTGTTTGAGCGCGGACTATCAGACCATCGCGGCGCGCAGCCGCAAGCTCTCCGAGGAATTGCAGCGCGGTGATCTCATCCGCGTCACCAGCCCGGCCGGCACCGACATCACCATGCGGCGCGGCGATCGCTATCCCAAACCCGACACCGGCCTGTATCATGAACCCGGCACCTCCGGTAACCTGCCGGCCGGCGAAACTTTCTTTGCGCCGCTGGAAGGCACTGCCGAGGGCACGATCGTCTTCGAAGCCGCGGTCGCGGGCATCGGCAAGCTGCAACAGCCCATTCACATTCTGGTGCGCAACGGCAACGCGGTGGAAATCACCGGCGGAGCGGAGGCCGACAAGCTCAATCAGCTCGTCGATGCGGTCGGGCCGGCCGGCCGCAATCTCGCCGAGCTTGGCATCGGCACCAACGACCGGGCGCAGATCACCGGCCTGATCCTCGAAGATGAAAAGGTCATGGGCACGGTTCATCTGGCGCTTGGCGACAACAAATCGATGGGCGGCACGGTGGGCGTGTCGAGCCATCTCGACGGCCTGGTGCTGCGGCCGACGGTGTATGTCGACGGCCGCATGATCATGGACGCGGGCAAACTTCTGGTGTAAATGAATCGACTGGAGAAAACGGCGCAGCTCGCGTTGTTCGATTATCTCGAACTGCTGCCCAAGCATTCGCTGTTGTTGGTCGCCGGCCGCGAGCAGGCGCCGGTCAGCGGCATTTTTCGCAAGGTGGCGGAAAAGGCCAAGGTCGAAGTTTTTCTGCTGGAGTTGCCCGGCAATGCCGGACGGCACACGCTGCATTCGCCTCTCTCGCGCAGTCTCATCAACACTGCCGATCGGGTGCTGGTGTTGGCGCCGAATTTGGATACGCCCAGCATCAACTGGCTGCGGCAGCAGACGCGCAGCCAGGTCCTGATCTGCCCGCCGATGGAAGAGGAGGCGGTGCAGCGCTGCGCCAAAACCGACTTGCGCCGCTTGCGGGAGCGCTGCCGCAAAATCGCGGACATTCTGACCATCGGCAAAACCATCACGCTCACCAGCAAATCTGGCACGGCGCTCGAAATGTCGATTCATCAGCATCGCGGCGTCATGGAAGCCGCGCCGCTCAATGGTGATTTTCCCTGCACCAGCATGCCGACTGGCCGCGCCTACATCATGCCGGCGGGCAACACCGTCAACGGTGAAATCGTGCTCAATGGCGTGGCGGGAGAACGTGCCGCCAGCGCGGCCGGCATCACGATGAAAGTCGTGGACGGCAAGATCAAACTGATTCGCGGCGGCCGGGAGGCCGTGGCCCTGCGCCGCCGCTTGCGCCTGAGCGGCGCGGAATTGCTGGAAGCCGGCGGCGCCAAGATCAAAACCGGCACCGCCCGCACGGTGCTCGAAATCGGCTTCGGCATGAACGAGCACGCGCGCGCCGGGCAATCCGAACTGGAAGACGAGAAAATCCTGGGCACCATTCACCTCGGCTTCGGCCGGCGCCTGGGCCCGTTGAAAACGACCGAGATTGTGGCGCGCGGCCTGATCTCCGAGCCCACGATTTCGATCGACAGCCGCACGATCATGCAGGACGGCAAATTGCTGTTCGAGTGAGCGAAGCCGGCTGCGCACATGCATCGCCGCCCAATCACGTCACGCCCCGCAGTATGTCTCTTCCGATACTCCTGCCGGAAGCTGCCGGCGCCCGGGCGCCTTCCAGCAAGAAACCTGCTTGACATTCTCCGCCCGCCATGACTATACTCGTTACGGGTTGGTTTGTAAGCCCCTCAATCTGTCATTCTGGAAGAACCTTCCCTCGTGCTCGGAAGAAATTCAAGCCCTGAAGCGCGTCGCGAGCACTAGGGAAGCTCCTTCCAGGATGACATTTCTGTAGAGTAGAATTACAAATCAACCCGAAAGCAGTATATTATGCGAAACTAAAACGCCAATGACTTGCCAGGCAGAAACCACAACCCAGCCATGACGACTTGGACGCCCAGGAGCTGGCGCAACAAACCCATCACCCAGCAACCCACCTATCCCGATGCCGCGCATCTGGAACGCGTGCTGACGCAGCTTCGCTCCTATCCCTCACTGGTTTTTCCCGGTGAAGTCGATCACCTCAAGCGCTTGCTGCGCGACGCCGCGCAGGGCAAACGCTTTCTGCTGCAAGGCGGCGACTGCGCCGAGCGCTTTCAGGATTTCAGCAGCCGCGCCATCGCCAACAAGCTGAAAATCCTGCTGCAGATGAGTTTGGTGCTGATCTACGGCCTGCGCAAACCGATCGTGCGCATCGGCCGCATTGCCGGGCAATACGCCAAGCCGCGCTCGGCGGAATACGAAATCGTGCGCGGCCAGAGGCTGCCGGTCTATCGTGGCGACAGCATCAACTCCTTCGAGCCGGAGGCGCGCACACGCATCCCTGATCCGGAGCGCCTGTTGCAATGCTATTATCATTCCGCCACCACCATCAATTACATTCGCGCCCTGATCGAGGGCGGCTTCGCGGATCTGCATTACCCCGATCATTGGGACCTCGAGTTCATTTCCAAAAGCGACCGCCGCCGCGACTACCGTCGCCTGGTGAAACGCATCCTCGACGGCGTACAATTCATGGAGGCGCTCGGCGGCGTGAAAGCGGAAGTCTTGGGCCGCGTCGATTTCTTCACTTCGCACGAGGGCCTGTTGCTGCCCTATGAGGAAGCCTTGACCCATTATGTGAAAGAGCGCAAGCGCTACTACAACCTGGGCGCGCACACGTTGTGGATCGGCGACCGCACCCGCCAGTTGCACGGCGCGCACGTGGAGTATTTCCGCGGGCTGGCCAATCCCATCGGCTTGAAGGTCGGCCCGACCTGCACGCCCGACGAGCTGGTCGAGCTGATCCGCGTGCTCAATCCCAAAAACGAATGGGGCCGGCTGACCGTGATCACCCGGCTGGGGAAGGATCGCATCGGTGATCTGCTGCCGCCGCTGCTGCGCGCGGTGCAACGCAGCAACGGCCGGGTGCTGTGGTGCTGCGATCCCATGCACGGCAACACCCGCATCACCGCAGCCGGCATGAAGACACGCGATTTTCGCGATATTCTGCTGGAGCTGGCGCAGTGTTTCGCCATTCATCAGCGGTGCGGCAGCCATCTCGGCGGCGTGCATTTCGAGCTGACCGGCGAGGCAGTGACCGAATGCCTGGGCGGCGCCGAGCAAATCGCCGAGGCGGATCTCGCGACCAACTACCGCACGTATTGCGATCCGCGCTTGAATTATTCGCAAAGCATGGAAATGGCCTTTCAAATCGCCAGCGCGCATGATGAACGCGTGCCCAACCTGGCGTGGCCGAGCTTTTGACGCGGCCGGCGTCGCTGCCGCAGGAGAGGCACGCTCTCGCCATGCTGCGCGTGAGCGTTGGTGCGAGAGCGGTTCAGCTTTGGCTGAGTCGAGGTCTCCCCAACTTCGAGCAGCGGGGCAACTCTGAGATTTCTCATGCGGCGGCCAGGCCGTGGCAGCCGTATTGCTGTCGAAAGCCGCAAGGGATCCAGCTCACAAAATCCTCTAATTCGCGGGCGAACATGCATCATCTCCGGTGGCCGGTGCCGTGATTTCCACCTCGCAGAAGGAAAAACTCAAGAGGCTGCTCGTGCGGTGGCATATGGATCGCGCTGCGCGCAAGATCGTGCGCCGCTTCCGCGGCTGGCGCAGCCTGCTGCCGAAGTTCCCGACCTACGGGCGCGCGGCGGCGAATTACCTCACCGGTGCGGACGATCCGGTGCGCTACGCCGCCGTGGCCTATGCCGTCACTGCACTCGAACGCCAGCAAATCGCCGGCAGCCTGGCGGAAGTTGGCGTCTACCGCGGCGAGCTGAGCGCGCTGTTGCACCTGCTGGCGCCGGAGCGTGATTTGTATTTGTTCGACACCTTCGCCGGCTTTCCGGAGCAGGATTTAAGCGGCGCCGATCAGCGCTTTCGTGACACCAGCATCGAAATCGTGAAAGCCGCGCTCGGCGACACCCGGCATGTCATTTTCCGGCCGGGTTATTTTCCCGAGACAGCCCGCGGCCTGGAGCAGGAAAAGTTCGCCTTTGTCATGCTCGATCTCGATCTCTATCAGCCCACCCGCGCCGGGCTGGAGTTCTTCTATCCACGCCTGGTTCCCGGCGGCTACCTTTTCGCGCACGACTACAACTCGCCGGAGTCGAATCATGCGGTCGCGCGCGCAGTCAACGAGTTTCTGCAGGACAAGCCAGAATGGATTATCGAGCTGCCGGACATCTGGGGCTCGATGGTCATTCGCAAGATCTAAGGCCCATGCAATTCTCCGATCTCAAATTCGACTGCCGGCATTTTCGCGGCGATATTCCCTGCCTGCCCAACAAGCAGCGCGGCCGGCTCTGCCCCTCCTGCGAAGAATATGACCCGGTGCGCACCCGCATCCTGCTCATCAAGCTCGGCGCGATCGGCGATGTCATCCGCACCACGCCGCTGTTGCAACGCTTCCATGAAGAATATCCCGGCGCGCACCTCTCCTGGCTGACGCACACACCGGAAATCCTGCCGGCCGCTGCCGTCGACAAGATCTACCGCTTCGATTTCAAATCACTCTATGCGCTCGCGCATCTCAAATTCGACCTCGCGGTGAATCTCGACAAGGATCTCGAGGCCTGTGCACTGCTCACCGACATCAACGCCGATCGCAAGTTCGGCTTCGGCCTGGCCAACGGGCATATCACCGGCTTGAATCAGGCTGCCAAGGCCAAGCTGCTCACCGGCGCGTTCGACAGCATTTCCCGGCAAAACCGCAAGAGTTATCTCGAGGAGATTTTCGAAATCTGCGGTTTCGACTTCCGCGGCGAGCCTTATGTGTTGGAGGCCGACCGGCGTTTTGACGGCCACTGGCAGAGCCTGCACGCGCTGGCGCAGGGCCGCAAGATCATCGGCCTCAACACCGGCTGCGGCAAGCGCTGGCTCACCCGGCTGTGGCCGGAAGATTATTGGGTGGCATTGATCGCCGAGCTGCGGCAGGCCGGCTATTTTCCTCTGCTGCTCGGCGGCCCGGAGGAGGACGAACAGAACCTCCGGCTGCAAGCCCGCAGCGGCGCGCATTACCCCGGCACGTTTCCGCTGCCGCAATTCATCGCACTCACCGCCCAATGCCACGTCATCGTCACCGCGGTGACCATGATGATGCACATCGCGCTTGGCCTGCGCAAGCCACTGGTGCTGTTCAACAACATCTTCAATCCCCACGAATTCGAGCTGTACGGTCTGGGCGTGCTGCTCGAGCCGGAGACCGGTTGCGATTGCTACTACGGCAGCACCTGCCGCCGCGCGCGGCATTGCATGCTGGATCTGCCGGTCGCCACCGTGTTCCAGGCGATCGTCGAGCGCAGCGGGCACACGTCATGAGAATTGCCTATCTCTCCACCTTCTATCCGCTGCGCGGCGGCATTGCGCAGTTCAATGCCTCGCTCTATCGCGCGCTCGAAAAAATGCACGAGGTGCATGCCTTCACCTTCACCCGCCAATATCCCGGCCTGCTTTTTCCCGGGACCACGCAGTATGTCACCGCGGAAGATCAGGTCGATCCCGTGCCGGCGCAGGCCGTGCTGGACAGCATCAATCCGCTTTCTTATTTCAAAACCGCCGCCATCATCCGCGCCTGCCGGCCCGATCTGTTGCTCACCAAATTCTGGATGCCTTTTTTCGCGCCCAGCCTGGGAAGCGTGGCGCAACGCGTGCGCCGGCAAGGCACGCAAGCCATTGCCATTCTCGACAATCTCATTCCGCATGAGCGCCGGCCGGGAGACATGCAGCTCATCCGTTACTTCTTGAACCGTTTTGACGGCTTCGCGGTGATGAGCAAAGTGGTGGAGCAGGATCTGCTGCGACTGCAGCCCGGGGCCAGATATTTCCTGAAGGCGCATCCGATCTATGATCATTTCGGGCCGCCCATCGCCGCCGAACAGGCGCGCGCGCAACTGGGCTTGCCGCCAACGCAGCGCCTTATCCTCTTTTTCGGATTCATTCGCGACTACAAAGGCCTGGATCATCTCATCCGCGCCACGGCATTTCTCCCCGACGATTATGGCGTGGTGATCGCCGGCGAGATGTACGGCGATTTCAGCCGCTATCAACGCCTCATCGACGAGAGCGGCGCCGCCGGCAAAATCAGATTGTTCGTGCGCTACCTCGCTGATGCCGAAGTCCCGCTGTTCTTTTCCGCTGCCAACGTCTGCGTGCTGCCCTACAAATCCGCCACCCAAAGCGGCATCGTGCAAATCGCCTTTCACTTCAATCTGCCGGTGATCGTCACCGACGTCGGCGGGCTCGCGGAAATGGTGCAGGATAATGAAACCGGCCTGATTCTGCACACCCACGACCCGCAGGCGCTGGCGGAAAGGATACGAGCGTATTTCGAAGAAAACATGCAGCCGCGCATGGCGCGCGCGATCGCGCAGCGCCGGCAGCAAAACAGTTGGGAGGGATTTGCGGATGCGCTGGTGGGGTTCTATGAGAAGTTGGCAGGCGGGGCGAGTTGATCGTCACCCTCTTCGGACAGGTGCAGAAGCCGCTGCCGCATGCGGCGGAGCGCTCGTTCCGCTTCGCAGGGCGGGGGCGGGCAAATCGTGTTCGTGCGAACGTGTTCCAACCGCGGCTGAGCCGAAGTTTACAAACTTCGAGCACGGCGGTTCTTGCAGCAGCGACCAAGCCGTTGCAGGAGCACCGGTGTCCTGACGATTGCAGACCTGGCGCAGAGATGCCAGAATCGAGATCCCTTCTGCCCTTCTGCTGGGCGCATTTCGTGATGCAGAACACCTGCCCGTGTTTTGCCGGACGCGCGCCCGCCATTCACCCCAACAAAGCCTTGAGCCGGGCATAGCCGGCACGGCTCACCGGCAGGCGGCTGCCGTCGCGCAGAATCGCGACGCGGCTGTCCTTGGCATAAAGTTCAAGACGATCCAGCCGGTCGACATTCAGAATGTAGGAACGATGGATGCGCACGAACCGGCGGTTGTCGAGCGCCGCTTCCAGCTCGCCGATCGTCATTTGCTTGAGATGGCTCTTGCCCTCTGACCGCACGCCAACATAATCATCCTGCGCTTCAAAATAGTCAATCCTGGCCACCGGAATCACCAGCACCTTGCTGCCGTCGCGCAACAGGATGCGCTCGAGCGGCGCGGCGGCCGTGCGGGCGGCGCGGCTCAACGCCGCGCGCGGCAGCGGCTCATGCTGTGCAATGCGGCGCTTGGCGCGCGCCACAGCGGCGTGCAGGCGTTCGGCGCTGAAAGGTTTCAGCAGATAGTCCACGGCATGCACTTCAAAGGCACGCACGGCGTATTCCTCGTACGCGGTCACAAAAATGACGGCCACTTCGCGGTCGAGCAACTCCAGCACTTCGAAGCCGCTGAGCTTGGGCATCTGCACGTCGAGCAGCAGCAAATCCGGGCTGGTTTCGGCCACTGCCTTCACGGCTTCAAAGCCGTTGGCGCATTCCGCCAGCACCTGCAATTCGGGATCGGCGGCAAGATACTCGCGCACCACGGCGCGGGCGAGTTCTTCGTCGTCAACGATCACCACACCGATTTTGGCGGCGGCCGGAAGGTCAGGTTCCACGCAAGTATTCCTCCACGCGCTGCAAGGCTTCTGCAAAATTCTTCCGCCCCAAACCCAGGCGGATATGATTGCCGGGAAAATCAAACATGCTGCCGGGCACGGCCATCACGCTTTTCGCAGCGAGCAGCTTGCGGCAGAACTCCTCGCTGCTGCCGTCACCGCGCCACTCGGGGAAGGCGACTGAGCCCGCGGCCGGCGCCAGCCAGCGCCACCGCCCGCCGTGAACGCGGCAAAATGACTCGGCGTGCTGCCGGTTCGCGCGGATGATCGCAAGATTGCGGGCCCAAATGCGTTCGCGGGCGTGCAGAGCCATCAATCCCAAAATCTCGCCGGGCGCGCTGTTGCAGATGGTGGTGTAATCTTTTAGCGTGAGACAGGCGTGCAGCAGCGCCTGTTCGCGCGTGGCCAGCCAGCCCAGTCGCAAGCCTGCCAGCGCAAAACTCTTGGACAATCCCGCCAGGCTGATGCCTTTTTCATAGCGATCACAAACGGCCGGCAGCCGCGCCGCCGGATCGTATTCCAAAAATCGATACATCTCATCGCTGAAGAGCAGGAGATCATGGCGGCGCGACCAGGCAATGATCGCCTCAAGCTCAGAGGGCGTGGGCAAAAAACCGGTGGGATTGTGGGGGAAATTCACCACCAGCAAGCGCGTCCTGGCCGTGCGGCAGCGCTCGAGCTGATCGAGATCGAGCGACCAGCCGTTGGCCGTGGCCTGGCACTGCCACGGCGTCACCTCGCAACCCAGGCTGCGCGCGATTTCGTAAAGCGATTGATAGGCGGGGAAAATGGTGATGACATGATCGCCGGGCCGCAGCACCGTGTTCATCGCGAGAAAGATCAGTTCCTCGGGCGCGGCGATCATCACCTGTTCCGGGGTGATGGTTTCATACAGCCGCGCCACTGCCTCGCGCAACAGCGGATGGCCGGCTGATTCGGTGTAGCCGAGCTTCAACTCCCGCCAGAGCGCGAGGCTGCGTTCGTCGGCCAGGCCCAGCAGCTCGGAGAGCGTCAGGCTTTCGCAATCAGAGGCGCTCAGCAAATACTGCGCGCTGAATTCATGGCGGGCAAAGCAGCGTTCCAGTTTAAAGGGAGCAGGCTGCATGCGGTTTGCGGCAATTCTGGTTTTGAGGGTGGCACACGTTTCACGCAGCCACTGCCAGGCGAGTGTGCCGTCACGCCAGTGTACTTGCGCAGCTCATTTGATTTGTCATCCTGCAGGGAGGTGGTGAGGGACGCGGCACGCTGCCCACCTCTCCACAAGATGCTGGCAGAATGGCATGGACCATGGCTCTGCCCAAAATGATCCTGCCTGAAGCATTTTCAAGCGCCACCCGAAGCTTCAATCCTCGCCGGCCTGCCAAGGCAACCGAACACCAGCCAACACCTCAGGTCAGCGCCGGCAGCGACAATTCGACGCGAAAGCGGCTGCCGTTTTCGAAAATATCGACTCTCGCCTCGGCGCCGAAGAGAGTCGACAGCCGCTGCTTCACGTTTTCGAGGCCAATGCCCGGCCGTGTCGAGCGGGGCCGGTCCGGATCGCAGGGATTTTCCACCGCAAGCTGCAGGCGCCCGCCGTGGCGCTGCGCCGCCAGCGTGATGGTGCCACCTTCCACCAAATGCGCAATGCCGTGAGTGATGGCGTTTTCCAGCAGCGGCTGCAACACCAGCGGCGGCACGAAGCAGGGTTTGCTGTCCTCCGCGATGGTTTCCTTCACCTGCAAACGCGCGCCAAAGCGGACTTGCTCGATCGCAAGAAAGGCTTGCGCCAGCTCCAGTTCTTCCGCCAGCGAGATGTGGTTCTGCGCGCCGCGCTGCAGGGTTTGGCGCAGAAAATCCGCCAGCCCCAGGCACATGCGCCGTGCCGCGGCAGGATTCGCGCTGGTGAGCGCGCTGATGGAATTCAGGCTGTTGAACAGAAAGTGCGGATCGATTTGCGCGCGCAGCGCTTTCAGCTCAGCCTCGCGCGCGTGAATGCGAAGCTCCAGCGCCTGCTTTTCGGTAAGCCGCGCTTCTTCGAAGGCAATGACCAGATAATGGCCGACGACGCTCAACCAGAACAGCAGCAAACCGACGCCGGCAAACACCGGCAGGACGCGCACGTATTCGGCCTCCGCATTGAGCCAGTAGGAGAAGCGCGCCAGCAGCGCGCTCCAGGCCGTTCCCAGCGTGACCCAGAGGGCACTGGTCACGGCAGCGGCAAGCAGATGCACCGTCACTAAACGGCTGGGCGCGGTACGCGAAAGCGGGAAGGCGCGGCAGAGGTACCACGCCGGCAGGCACAGGAAGGCATAAAGCAGTGCCAGAGGCAGGGCGAGGGCAAGCGCCGCTTCCCAGGCCAGGTTGCCCATGAATTTCACCAAAGCAGCCAGCAGCGCGGCGGCCAGCAGCCAGGCCGCGAGGTAAAGTCCGAACCAGCGTTTTTCTGCGAGCAGCGGATGCATGCGCCAGCGTCTCTCTTCGAAATCCGGATTAGGGCAACGGCCGCAACATACACACGCGCCGGCTGGTTCTCAAGCGGAAAATCAATTCTTGATTTCGGCGCCGCCCATCACCGCGATGCCCTTGACGATCAGCCGCTTGCTGGTCTCGGCCTTGGGCGGCAGGGTGCTGTCTGCGAAGCCACCCATGATCGGCAGGCCCTTGAGGGTCACGCTCCAGCTTTCCGGGACGCGAATTTCGACACCGCCCCACCAGGCGAAGATGTCGATGATGGCTTCGTTGCCGCGCATCGCGGCTTGACGCAGGTCGAGCTTGCAACCGCCCATGATCGCAGTCAGCTCGCCGCCGCGGAAATCTTGCGAGTTGTTGGTGCGCTCGAAGCCGCCCATGATGGCCAGGCCGTGCACATAGTCGTCGGAATCCAGGTGGCCATTATGGCTGCGATAGCGTGTCCACGCGCGCATCATCATGCTGATGCCGGCGGCGATCAGCAGTGCCGGCCAGAAGAAATCCCAAAAGCTGAAATACACCACGTCCAGGCTGCGCAGCAGCAGCAAACCGCCGAGCGCCACCAGGATCAGGCCGCCGGCGCGGCCCGCAGCACCGTCGCTCTGCGCGAACTTGAACAGGCCAAAGACGATCACCAGCGCCGGCCAGAAGCGCAGAAAATCGCCCCGGTAAATTATGCCAAGGTTGTCGAGCACAAAGATCAGGCCCAACAAGATCAGCACCAACCCCAGCACGAGCTGCGGGGTCGGGCGAAACCGCTTCTCTTCGTTCATATCTGTTCTCCTTGACGCTTCATCAGAGTGCGTTCGCCGGAGGTCGCCTGCCAGATTGCGCTGATGCCGGCAGCCACCAGCAACAGCGGCCAGGACTCACCGAAGCCCAGGCCGAACACCCGGAAGAACGAAATCAACAGCCAGACGCCGATCGCCATCAGCCAGAAGCCGCTGCGGCGCTCGCGCAAATCGCCGGGCGCGAAGAATTTGCTCAGCCCCAGGAACACCAGAAGCAGCGGCCACCACCGCCACAAGTCCCAGAGCGCGCCCAAATCGATCACGCCGAGATTTTCCAACAGCACGATCACGCCCAGCGCGATGAGCAGCCCGCCGAGGACAAGATGCGGTGCATACTGCCAGCTCGTTTCTTTTCTCATGATCAGCCTCCCGATTGATTTTGGTTTCGGCATAAGATACGCCGGTGGCCGCGCAAAGCTGCGCGGGTATCGGCCAATGGAGGGAAACTGCCGGTGAACGGCGGTCGCGCCGCCGGCCGTGCCGGGGAGGCAGGTAAATCATCTCCCTGTCCGCAGTTTGCACAGATGACGCAGATGGATGTCCATCCGTTGCCTGCTAATTGCCTTCAGGCCTTCCTCGGCATTGTCTGCGGCTCACCTTCAGCAGAGTGAACATGATTTGAGTCTGGCGTCCTGAAGCTCTTCACGGGTTGCCGTCAACACACTGCTTCGCCTCTCAAAGCCTCACGCTCCGCCCTATTCCCAGCATTCCTCCCCAGGTGCCTTCGTTGGCGGTGAGGCCGCGGTTGAGCGAGAGTTCCAGCTCTAAATGCCTGCTGCGCCAGCGGCCGCCGGCGCGCAGCACGCCGCGGGCCTCGGTGCCGGCCGGAATGAGGTTGCGCGTAGTCAAATAACCATTGATCTCCGCGGCGATTTGCAGACAGGAGGAAAGGTCATGGCTCGCAGCCAGGCCGTAAGTGAGCACATCGTTCTGCTCGTCGGTTTCCAGGGGCGCGGTGAGAATCCCCAACCCCGTCTCGGCCAGCAGCGTGAGGCGGCCGAATTTTTGTGAAAGCACGGCGGCGAGGAATACGTCCGTGGTGTTGGCGCCAATGCCCTTTTTCTGGGTGGAATTGGGCAGGCGGGTTTCGAGGCGCAGGCCGAAGGCCGTGGTGTGCGCTGCGTTTTGTACCAGGCGCGCGATCGTGGCCACGGAGAAATCTCCGGCATCGCGGGTGGTGCCGGCCGCGGGAAAGCCCGGCCGTGGTTGCGAGGCGCGCGTATCGATCGCAAGCTGCTGCAGCGCCGCGCCACGAACCTGCAGCACCACGCCGTTGGCCACACCGGCGTCGAAGCGAATCACGCCCAAGCGCAGCAAACGGCCCTGTAAGCCGGAGAGCGGTGCACGCCAGCGCGGCCGGATTTCGCCGGCGAGATTCAGATGCAAGCCGGCAGGCGGCGCAGGCCAGAGCGTGTTGGTATGCAAAAAAGAAGGCACGGAAGGGGTTGCGGAGCGCCGCTGGTGATCATCGCGAGGAGAGGCCGCAGCGGGAGAGGCGGCGCAGGCGGCGAGTACCAGCATCACCGCCAGCCAGACGCCGGGGTGCGCTCCGCGGAAATTGCCGTTACCATACGATCGCATCGGCATGTCGTCAATCTCCGCCATTCAGCCGGTACACTGCGCACGGTAGAAGAGGGTTGCGGGCCGGGGCATGGTTACTTCCGCAAAATGGATCCCACTTCGGCTGAGCCGGGGTTTCAGGAACTGCGAGCACAGTGGCAACTCCCGGGCTTGCAAGCAGCGGCCAATCCGCTGCCGGAGCCTTTGTGGTAATCTTCACCAGATCCTGCTGGATGACAGTGTGAGCAGGGTGCTTCAAAGCCGGCGTGCACGTGTTCATTCCGATGGTTTGCCGTTCTCCTGTTTGCCGGCAGTGAGGGAACCGGCCGTCGTTTTGTTGTTCTTACCTTGCAGTATTTCCTGCAGCTCTTCGCCTTCCACCATCTCCTTTTCGAGCAGCAGCATGGCGAGACGCGCCAGGCGCTGGCGTTTGCGCCACAGCAGGCGCTCCACTTCGTGATAGGCCCGGTCGACGATGCTGCGCACTTCCTCGTCGATCTGGCTGGCGATCTTTTCGCTGTAGGGCTTGCCGAACGTCTCGCCGCCGAGAAAGAGACTGCGCTTGTCATTGCCATAGAACAGCGGGCCCAGGCGGGCGCTCATGCCATATTCCGTGACCATGCTGCGCGCGATGGCGGTGCCGCGCTCAAGATCGTTTTGCGCGCCGGTGGAAATCTCCTTGAAGACGATTTCCTCCGCCACCCGGCCGCCGAGCAACACCTTCAGCCGGCCGAGCAATTCCGTGCGGGTCATGAGATAGCGGTCCTCGGTGGGAAGCTGCAGCGTGTGGCCCAGCGAGGCCACGCCGCGCGGGATGATGCTGACGCGATGCACCGGATCGACCCCCGCCAGGCTGGCGGCAACCAGCGCATGGCCGGCCTCATGATAGGCCACGATTTCCTTTTCGCGCTTGTTGAGCACGCGGCTCTTCTTCTCCAAACCGGCAATGACGCGGTCAATGGCTTCTTCGAGATCGCGCATCTCGATGTGGCGTTTGTTGGCGCGCGCCGCCAGCAGTGCCGCCTCGTTGATGACATTGGCGAGATCCGCGCCCACGAAACCCGGCGTGCGCGAGGCGATCACGCGCAAATCCACGTCCTTGGCCAGCCGCA
The DNA here is from genome assembly GCA_037445455.1 of bacterium. Taxonomy (GTDB): domain Bacteria; phylum Zhuqueibacterota; class Zhuqueibacteria; order Zhuqueibacterales; family Zhuqueibacteraceae; genus Coneutiohabitans. The sequence goes on from JBBIKM010000018.1 coordinate 31,995, forward strand.
CTTTGTTGCCGTGCACGCGCAGGATGGCCGCGCGGCCGGCGAGGCTGGGGCGATCCACCACGATCTGCCGGTCAAAGCGGCCAGGCCGCAGCAGCGCCAGATCGAGAATCTCCGGGCGGTTGGTGGCGGCCATGATGATCACGCGATTGTTGGCATCGAAGCCGTCCATCTCCACCAGCAATTGATTGAGCGTGTGCTCGCGCTCATCATGGCTGTTGAACGGGGTGGCGCCGCGCGCCTTGCCGATGGCATCCAGCTCATCGATGAAGATGATGGCGGCCTTGTGACGTTGCGCCTGTTTGAAGAGATCGCGCACGCGCGCCGCGCCCACGCCCACGAACATTTCGACGAATTCCGAGCCGCTGAGCTGGTAGAACGGCACGCCGGCCTCACCCGCCACCGCGCGCGCCAGCAGGGTCTTGCCGGTGCCCGGCGGCCCAAGCAGCAACACACCCTTGGGAATGCGGCCGCCAAGCGCGATGAACTTGTCCGGCTGCCGCAAAAACTCCACGACTTCACGGACCTCCTCGACCGCTTCATCGATGCCGGCCACGTCTTTAAAAGTGACTTTGGTATTGCCCTCGACGTAGATCCTGGCCTTGTTTTCACCGATCGTCATCAGCCCGCGTTGGGGATTGAAGCGGCGCGAGAGCAAACTCATCACAAAGAAAATGAGAATGAGAAACAGCAGGGTGGCGCCGAACATCAGCAGCATGTCCTGCCACCAGCCACCGGTGGCGCCGGCGTAGGCCACGCCCGCGGCTTCGAGATCCTTGATCAAGTCCGGATCGTTGATCGGCACCGTGGCAAAGGCGATTTCGCCGGGCTGGGCCGCTTCCCGGCTGAAGAATTTCTTCAGAAAGCCGGGGGCGGCCGCCGCGGTTGAATCGGCGCGCTGGAAGCCGGTGATGCTTTCCGGCGCGATGGTGCAGCGGGTGATTTTTTGTTGGCGCAGCAGGCTTTTGAATTCGCTGTAGGGAATCTGCCGGGCAGGCGTTTCGCCGAAAAGCTGCGGCAGGACAAAGGTGAGAATCACGGCCGATGCCATCAGCAGCAGCCACACCCGTGGCCGCGGGCGTGTTTTCTTCGGTTCCATCTTTCTTCAGCTTCTTTATTGTGATCGGAATTCCGCACCGGATCGGCAAAGACTGCTTGCAATGGGCGTCAAGATATGCCCGGCACCACGCAAAGTCAAGCGAAATGCCGAACTTCCACCTTGACAAATTGAGCAACATTCCTAGATTGAGCTACAATTTCACACAGAAAAGCCTTGACCGGCCACCTTGGTATCTGCAACAACAGGCTTCAGGATGGTGCTCAGCCCGAATC
>JBBIKM010000018.1:33345-57204 GCA_037445455.1 bacterium
TTGGGGAAGACGTCGCAGGGTTGGTTGCTAGGCATTCTCATCTTGTTGAGCAGCGCGACTGAACTTTGGGGCCAAACCCCGGCAGACCGTCAAATCGCCGGCCGCGGCGAGACCCTTCGCCGCGCCAAGGCACTCGCCGGAGAAGCCGCGCAACTGCTGCGCGCCGGTAACAGCATCGTGGCGGTGCAGGTGCGCGCCACCACCGACACCCTGCCGACCGGCCACCTCGTGCATGCCGGGCTGTTCAACATCGGCACCGCGCAAGATCAGCCGCTGCTGTTCGATTTTCCCGAACCGCCGCAGACTTCCCACCTCACGCTCCGTCTGGACGACAGCCTCTACAGCAACGATCCCCTCACGACCGGCTTGCCCAATTTGCCGCTGCGCACAGCGCCCAGTTTGTTGTCCGACGGCTCGATCACGTGTGAATACGGCGCCGGGCCGCTCACGCTCGAACAGCGGTTGCGGCCGGAGCAATTCAGCGACACCACCGGCGCGATCTTCATCCAATTCCTGCTCAGCAATCACGACACGCAACCGCATCACGCCGGCTTGCTGCTCGAGCTCGACACAAAAATCAACAACAATGATCGCGCGCCCGTGCTCGCCGGCACCGGCTACAGTGATCGCGAAAAGATCTTCATCGGTGCGGAGGTGCCGGATTTCTATCTCGCCTTTGAATTCGGACCCGACAGCAGCGGTCTGGTGGCACAAGGCACCCTCGCCGGCGGCAGTGCGGTGCGCCCGGATTTTTTCGCCATCGGCGATTGGATCAATCTCACGCAAGTGAAATGGGATTACGCGCCGGCCGTGCCCGACACCACGGCCTATAACGACAGCGCCGTGCTGTTGCGCTGGGGCCCGGTGTGGCTGGCGCCGGGTGAGCGTCGCGTGTTCGCGACCTATTACGGCCTGGGCGAGGTCCGGCGCGCACCGGGTGTGCTTTCTTTGAATCTCAACACGCAAGCGCGGCTGTCCTGCGTGAACGATTCGCTTGCGCCCAATCCCTTCAACGTCAGCCTGCTCGTCACCAATCGCGGCTTCTCGGCGGCGGAGCAGGTGACTGCCCGTTTGGAATTGCCGGCCGGGCTTGCGCTCGCGCCTGGCGAGAGCGCGCTCAAGAGTCTCACCCCCGGCAGATTGGCGCCGCAAGCAAGCGGCACGGTGGCCTGGCTGGTGAAGGCGCTGCCAGTGGTGGCGGATACCACCTGGCGCCTGCAGGCTCATGTGTCAGCGCTGGAGACGCCCGAGAATTCCGTGGCAGGAACGATTCTCGTGCCTGCCTGCCAGACCTCCGGTTTTGAAGTGGTGGCACTGCCGCGGCGGCGCAGCCTGCTGGCCGGCAGCCGCGCGGACTTTCAAGTGCAAGTGCGGCCGCTCGGCAGTTTCAGCCAGGCGGTGGCGCTGTCGTGGTGGCCGAACCTGCCGGGCGTAACCGCGCAATTTGAGCAAGCGGTGGTTTCACCGGGAAGCGTAACGACCTTGACGCTGCAATCCGCGCCGACTCTGCCGGCCGGCACATATGATTTCCTCATCACCGGCCGCGCCGGCAATTTGACGGCGAATGATACCATATCAATCGAGGTCACCGGCGTATTGATCGATCGTGAGCCGCCGTTCCCCACCGGCCACAATCCCGGCCGCGGCGCAGTGAACGTGCTGCCGGAGAGCGCGATCAGCGTGGAGATCCACGACACCGGCGCAGGGGTGGACAGCGCCGCGATTGTGCTGGCGGTGAATGAGCAGATCGTCACGCCGGTGATCACCGGCACGGCGCGGCGGTATACGGTGCGCTATCAACCGGAGGCAGCGTTGCGCTACAACGAGGAAGTAACGGTGAGCGTGCGCACCGCGGATTTGGCCATTCCGCCGAATCTCATGCCGGAAGATCGCTACACCTTCAGCATCGTGCGAGACGATCAGCCGCCATTCCTGAGCGACCGCCAGCCCGCGCCCGGTGCGCAGGAGGTGCCGGCCACCACCGGCATTTCCTTTCATCTGCGCGATGAAGCCAGCGGTGTGGCCGCCGAAAGCCTGAGGCTTTGGGTGAATGGCACTGCCGTGGCGCCGGCGCTGAGCGGCAGCCCGCGCGATTACTTCGTACAATATCAGCCCGCCGCGCCGTTCCCTCCCGGTGAAAGCGTGACCGTCAAAATCGCGGCGCAGGATCGAGCGCTGCCGTCGAATCCCATGGCGGAGGAGTTCAGTTTCCGCGTGCGGCCCGCGGTTTTTGATTTGATGGCAACGGCCTTGCGGCCGCTCGGCGACCTGCGGCCCAACACCAGCAGCCGGGTCGTGGGAGAATTTCGCAATCGTCTGGATGCCATTGCCACGCCGTTTCGAGTCGAGCTGCGGCGCGACGGCGAACTGGTGCAAGACACGCTGATCACGCACATGGCCGGCGGCGCCGCGCTCAGCAAAACCTTTCGGGTGAACTTTCCGCAAGCCGGCAGCCATCACTTGCGTCTGCGCGTCGATGCCGAGGATCAGATCGTCGAAGAATCCGAGGACAACAACAGCCAGGAACTGGTGGTGGAGATTCTGGCGGCCGAGCCGGCACCGGCTTTCTCCGTGCGGCCCAATCCCTTCACCCCCAACCACGACGGCTACAACGACGCGGTGAAATTTTCCTATGCCGGTCTGGCGCTGGCGCAACCGAGCCTGCGCGTGTTTGATACCGCAGGCAGAACCGTGCTGTCGGCCGACCGGTTACCGGCAAATGAATTCCTCTGGGATGGGCGCGATGATCACGGCCGGCCGTTGCCGCCCGGCATTTATCTCTATTCACTGCAGAATCACGGCCGCAACGTCAAGAACGGATATATCGTGCTGGCGCGGTGAATGCGGGTCGGCAACCCCGCGATCGTATCTGCATTCTCCTTTCGTGTCCATCCGGAATCGCGAATTTTTGAAAAATGCTCCTGCAACGGCTTGGCCGTTGCATCAAAGCCCTCAGCGTTTTCCCGACACTTGAAGTTTTGGAAATCTCGGCTCAGCCGAGGTTGGAACGTTTTCGGACAGACACTCTTCAGTCAAATTCTGGCGGGCGCGATTGTATGACAAGAGAAAATGGGTTGACGCGAAACTGATGCGTGACAGGTGATGACTTTCAAATCCAAAGCGCGAAATCGAATTCTCCGTTCCTCGTGGCCGACCTGGCTGGCCACCCTGCTCCTGCTCGCCCAGGCCGCCGGCGGCCAGCCTGCTGATCCGATCAATCCTTCGACGCTGCAAGACGGCCGCATTGTGTTTGCCAATCCCGCCGTCGCTGCGTTGCTGCCCGGCCAGGCCTATCTCGGCCTGCAACTCATCTACCCCGGCGCAATAGCGGACAATGCCTTTGCGCTCAAAGCCTCGCACGTGGCACTCACCTGGCCCGGGCTGGGCGGCACCAAATTCGGCGCGGGTTTCCATCTGCGCCACTTCAGCGCACCCCTGCTCAGCGAGAATCGTCTGGGCTTGCTCGCCGCCTGTGCTCTCAACGAGAGGCTGGCACTCGGCGGCGATCTGGCGGTGGCCTGGCAGGCGTACGATCGCGAGGCATTCGACTTGGTGGATGCCGATGACCCGGTGTTTCGCCGCGCCAGCTCGCCATTGATATTCGATCCCGGCCTGGGCCTCACCGCGCGCCTGCATGAGGCCGTGCTGCTCGGCGCCTCGGTTTATCACTTCAACCGGCCCAATCTCGCCCGCGCCGGTGAGAAATTCAACCTGCCGGTGGAGGCACTGCTGGGCGCCACGCTCAGCCATCGCTCCGGCCGTCTCGATTTCGGCGTGGCATATCGCCGCGAAGAATGGCGGCCCGCGTTGGGCGCGGAAATTTTCTCCGCGCGTCTGGGCCGCGTGCGGCTGGGCTATGGCGCGGAAAACGCCGTGTTCGAAGGCGAACTCAACCTGCCGCCGGCCGCGGCCTTGCTCTACAGTTTTCATTTGCCCACCAACGAGCTGGGACTGCTGAGCGCCGGCTCGCACGAGCTGGGCCTGAAGCTCGCTGTGCCGTGGCTCAATCCACCGGCAGCGGAACCCGAGCCACCCTTCTATTTGCAGGCCTTTCCGCCCTCGCGCGTGGTGTTGCCCGGCGACACGCCCCTGTACAATCTCAATCTCGTGCGCCGCGAGGATTTCACCAAACCGGTGCAGCTCGAAGTGAGCGAGTTGCCGCCACATTTGCGGCCGCGGCTCTCGCAAGCCCAGGTGCGCGGCATTGAAACCGTGATGCTCGCGCTCGAATCTCCCGGCAAACTGCAGCCGGGCGATTATCCCTTCATCATCACCGCGCGTGCGCCCGGCCACGTGCATCACCTGCCCGTACACCTGCGCGTGAACAGCATGCCCAGGTTGGTCCCGGAAATCTTCGCCACCGTCGACAGCGTGGAGATCATCGAACTGCGCAATGTCGTGGAAGAATTGCCGCTCATTCCGCGCTTGTTTTTTCCGCCGTCCGAGCGCCGGCTGCCGGAGAATCGCTATGATCTGCTCAGTCCGCAACAGCATGTGTTCGTCGCGGCCAGCGTCACGGAGATCAACGCCGCTTATCGCAACTTGCTGAACATCATGGCAGCGCGCCTGGCCCAGGATCGCACCGCGGCGATTACCCTCACCGGCTACAGCGCCGGCCCGCCCTATGAGGAAGACTGGCGCAACCTCGCGCTCGGCCGCGCCCTGGCGGTGAAGGATTATCTGGTGGACAGTCTGCAGGTGCTGCCGGAACAGGTTGCCATTGCAGCGCCGCAGCGGCCGCCGCGCAGCCAGGCACTCTCCAGCCTGCCGCGCCGGGAGGAATGGCAGCGCGTCGAGATTACCGCAGCGCCGCCATTTGACCGGCAAATTCTCGGTCCTCTGCTGGTCACCAAGAAGGAAGTGGACGCACAGCCGCCGCGCTGCGCCTTTGTCACCAAATACTCCGTGGCCGAAGCCGGCCTGGCTGACTGGCAAATCACTCTGATGAATGATCAACAGGATACCGTGGCCGTGCTTGCCGGGCACGCCAGCATGCCGGACACGGTTTTCTGGGAATGGCAACATGCGCTGGTGCAGCAACAACCCAAAGCAGCCACGGCCGTCGAGACCATCACCGTGCCGCGCAACGGCGACCACGCGCGCGGGCACCAGTCCGGCTTCTTCACGCTGACCCTGCGGGATGCGCTCGGACAAACCGCCACCTCGCCGCGCCGGCGCCTCGGCATCCGCCACCGCACGCAGTTGAGCAACGAAATCGGCATCGAGCGCATTCCGATTTTTCTGTTTGGTTTTGCCGAGCATCAATTCAGCAGCTATTCGCGGCAGTTGCGCACCAAGCTGCGGCTGATTGCCGCCAAGCTGGAAGCCGATCCCGGGGCCACCTGCCTGCTCAAAGGCCACACCGATGCCATCGGCGATCAGCTCAGCAATCGCTGGCTGTCGATCCGCCGCGCCAAAACCGTGTTTGACATGCTGGCCTCCTTCGGGATTCAGCGCGGCCGCATGACCTACATTGGCCTGGGCGAAGAGGAGCCGCTGGCGGACAATCGCCTGCCCGAGGGCCGCATGATGAACCGCCGCGTCGAGGTTCACATTCGGCACTCGCCCCACTGGCCGGGCAGCGCCGCCGGCGGCGAATTCGATTGAGGCGCGCCGTGCCGGCCGCTCAAAACACAAAATCCCACTGCCGCGCAGCGCACAACTGCGGCAGTGGGATTTTGTCATTGCAATGCGGTTCAGCGCCCGGCGCCGCGTTCGTTCCGGCCGGGCGGCACGCAGCGGCGGGACTCTACTTCGTGGCTTCCTCCAGCAACTCGTTCATGCGATTCACGAAGTCAGCCGGGGAGGGCATGTTGCCTTCCAGCAGCAGTGCGCCTTCATACAACTGCAAGATGCTCTTGCGCAAGACCGGATCCGTCGGGCTGCTGAGATTGCGGCGGGAGAGATTCTTGATGAGCGGATGGGACAGGTTGATTTCCAGAATCCTTTTCGCAGCGGTGTAGTTCTTGTCCATCAGCTTCATCATTTTTTCCATCTGGCTGTCGAGGCCGTTCTTGCCCGCCACCAGCGTCACCGGCGAGTTGACCAGGCGTTTCGACTCCACCACGTCCTCCACCTTGTCGCCCAGCGTTTCCCGGAACACCGTGAGCAGCGATTTCGCCAAATCACCGTGCAAGGCTTCCTGGCTGCCGGTTTGATCGGGCGCGAGCTCGAGATCCGCCTTGTCGATCGAGAGCAGCGGCTGCTTGTCGAATTCATTGAGCGAGGGCAGCACGAAGACATCCACCGGGTCGGTGAGCAACAGCACTTCGATGTCATTCTTGCGGAAGTATTCGAGCTTGGGATTTTTTTCGACCGTCTCGCGGCTCTCACCGGAGAGGTAGTAGATCGCCTTTTGCCCGGGTTGCATGCGGCTGACGTAATCGCGCAGGCCGGTCAGTTCCCCCTTGTCCAGCCTGGTCGACTCAAAGCGCAGCAGCTCGATGATCTTGTCACGATTGGCGTAATCCGTGTTGACGCCGGCCTTGAAAAACGGGCCAAAATTGCGGTAGAATTTCTCGAATTTGGGCTTCTCCTGTTTCGCCCAGTCCGCGAGGAAAGCCAGGATCTTTTTGGTGAGAATGTCCCGGATCTTCGCCATCGCCGGGCTGGTTTGCGTCACCTCGCGCGAGACGTTCAGGGGCAGGTCCGCGGTATCCACCACGCCCTTCACGAAGCGCAGATATTCCGGCAGCAGCTCCTTGCAGTCATCCTGAATGAAGACCTTGTTGGAATAGAGTTGCAGCGAGCGCTCGTGGGGATCGCGGAACCACAGCGGCGGCGCCGATACCGGGATGAACACCAGGGCATTGAACGTCACGGCGCCTTCGATCGCCAACTGCAGGTGGCCGAGCGGCGGACTAAAGTCATTGGTGATGAATTTATAAAACTCGATCAGCTCCTCCTCGCGGACCTGATCCTTGGGCTTGTGCCAGAGCGCGGCAACGGTATTGACCTTCTCCTTGCCGAGGTAGATCGGGAAATCGACAAAATTGGAATACTTGTTGATGATCCGCCTGACGGTGTATTCTTCGCTGAATTCCTTCGCCTGCTCGCGCAGCTTGAAGAAGATGTGCGTGCCGCGGGTCGGCTTGTCGATTTCCTCGATGGTGAAGGTGCCCTCGCCGCTCGAGCGCCAGCGATAGCCCTGCGAGTCGGGGTTGGCGTGACGGGTTTCGATCGTCACTTCGTCGGCGACCATGAACACCGAGTAGAAGCCGACGCCGAACTTGCCGATCAGGTTGCCGTCGAGCGTGCGGTTTTCCTCCTGCACCTTCTGCAGAAACTCCAGCGTGCCCGAGCTGGCCACCGTGCCGATTTTCTCGATCAAGTCCTCGCGCGTCATGCCGATGCCGGTGTCGGTGATGGCAAAGGTATGCTCCTTGGCATCGAGGGTCACGATGATTTGCAGATCGGCATCCGCGTCGAGCACCTTGCGGTCGGTCAGCAGACGGAATCGGACCTTGTTGAGCGCATCCGAAGCGTTGGAGATCAATTCGCGCAAAAAGATTTCGGGATGAGTATAAAGCGAATGCACGATCAAATGAAGCAACTGCTTCATCTCCGCTTTATACTCGAACTCCTGCATCTTTTGAGGGTGGTCGGCAGCCATATGACATCATCTCCTGTGTTTCATCAGAGGAATAGCGTTTCTCGCATCACTGCTTGACGAGGCTCCGCCCGCATGTTGCGGTTCGCGAAGCGGCGCAAATGTATGACAAGTTCCCGCGATTTTCAAGTGCTGGAATCACGCAAAGATGGCGGTGGCCCAAGCGGAAGCGCGCCGGCGCCAGCGACGGGCCGCCGGCAGCGAAAGGAAGTGCCCCGGGATCATGCCGTGGAATCGTTTGGCTGCTGGCGCTGCCGGGCCTGCGAGACCCCCTCGCGTTCGCGATAGTCCTGGAGATGCAGCAGCCGCACCAGCCACTCGAAGCTGGCGAGCCGGCGGCGCAGCGTGAAGTTGGCGCGTTGTTTCAGATAGCTGGTAAACAGCAGAATGACAAAGCTGAGGCCAAAAAGCAGGAACCACCCGGCCACCGCGGCAATCGTTTTGCCGGAGGGCTGATGGAACAGCGCCTTGCTGGCCTCAAACAGAACACTGAAGCAGGCAATGCCTGCGAGCAGCGCCAGTGCTTGCACCAGCCAGCGCAGATTGAGTTTGATCATGGCGGGCCTTTCTGCGCCATCACAGGCTGACGGCATGGCCGCCGTCAATGTCCCTGGGCTTCCAAATATTTCTCCACGTCCATCGCGGCCTGGCATCCCATGCCCGCCGCGGTGATGGCCTGGCGATAGTAGTGATCCACCACATCGCCGGCCGCGAACACGCCGGCGACGCTCGTCATGGTGCGCGTTTTTAGCTTGATGTAGCCGACCTCATCCACTTCCACCTGGCCCTGCAGGAATTCCGTGTTGGGCTTGTGCCCGATCGCAACGAACACGCCGCTGATCGGCATTTCCGTGGTCTTGTCGGTTTTGACGTTTTGCAGCGTCACGCCGGTCACGGTGTTTTTCGCGACCTCGTGAATCTCGGTGATCACGCTGTCCCAAATAATGTTGATCTTGGGATTGTTGAACGTCCGCTCCTGCATGATTTTCGAGGCGCGCAGCTTGTCACGGCGATGCACGAGATAGACCTTGCTGGCGAATTTGGTGATGAAGTTGGCGTCTTCCATCGCGGTGTCGCCGCCGCCCACCACAATGACTTCCTGATTGCGGAAGAACGCGCCGTCGCAGGTGGCGCAGGTGGAGACGCCGTGCCCGAGCAGCTTGCGCTCCGACGGCAGTCCCATCAATTTGGCCGAAGCGCCGGAGGAAATGATCACGGTCCTGGCCAGGTAGACCTTTTCGCCAACGAAAAGCTCGAACGGATGGGTTTTGAAATTCACGCGATCGACGGTATCGTAAAGCAAGCGGGCGCCAAAGTGTTCCGCCTGCGTGCGCATGTTTTCCATCAGCTCCGGCCCCAGGATTCCCTTGGGAAAACCCGGAAAGTTTTCGACCAGCGTCGTGAGGGTGAGCTGTCCGCCAGGCTCCGGGCCGGCGAACACCAGCGGCGCGAGATTCGCGCGCGCGGTGTAAAGCGCCGCGGTGTAACCCGACGGGCCGGTGCCAACGATGATCACATTGTGGGTCTCAGTAGTCGACATCTCTTCATCCTTCGAAAAATGAGTTTATGAATTGCAGCTCCCGCCACCTCATCACAGGTGATGCTGCTGCTTTGCGACGATTTCTTGAATGGCGGGGAGATCGGATTTGCTGAAATGACGCGCCGGCCCGCACGCAGAGGTGCTACTCGTGCCTCCTCCCAATGCGGCTCGCGACGCATTGCGTTGTCATTCAGACGCATCTTGTGAAATACCTGGCACCGTGCCCGAGGTTTCGCAAAATCCCGTGACGCCTTGACCGTGGTGGCGGGTCGATCACAGGATTTCCTCTGAACAACACGCGGAATCACAGGGATGAAGCAAGGTCAGCAGGCACTAGCGCAATTGGAAGACCGCCACCACCGGCAAATGATCCGAGATCTTCAGTGTGTCATGTTGCCGCACAAAATGCGTGTCCACCGCCGCAGCGTGCGGGAAAATCAGATAGTCGATCGTGCGGTCGGGACCGGCAGCCACCGGGTCATTGGCAAAATGGGTGAACCATTTCCGATAGTCCGGTCCGGTAACATCCTGCCAATCGGGCAGGACTCGATAATTCTGATACAGCGCCACGCTTTCCGATTCCGGATGGTAGTAACTCTGATGGCTGACCGGCAATCGTTCATACGCGGCGCGATCCGGCGGCAGGAGATTGAAATCGCCGCCCAGCACCCAGGCCACACCGCTGGCGTCAAGCGCCGTCAAGATACTGTCGATTTCCGCCACTTGCAAGTGCATTGTGTTGGTGCCGGCCGCAAAGGCATCGAGATGGGTGTTCAACACCGCCAGTTCGCCGCCCTGCGCCAGCGGCAGCCGGGCCTCGAGCACGGCGCGTTTGGTGCTGAATTGCCGCGTGAGGAAATCGTTCGGCGGCAGCGCGAGCTGATGGCGCAACGCGCGTGAGATTTTGTATTTCGAGATTGTCGATAGCTTCATGCCGGACGAGCCCAGAATGCGCGGATGCGGCACGAAACCGGCCTTCCAATAAAACGCAGCCACGTGGGAGCAGTATTCCGGCGGCAGCAGAGCCAGCAGACGGCGAAGTTGATCCTCATAATCCGTGCGGCGGGCGCCGTCATCCACTTCTTGCAGCAAAACAATATCGGGATTCTCCGCGCGAATCACGCGGCTGACTTCGGCGAGCGTCTGCGTGATGGCGTCAGGTGAGGGGCGTTCATGCGGGCCGTCGAAATTGGGCGTGTCATGCCAGAAGACGTAGTTCTTGCCCGCCATGAATTGCACATTCCACGTCAGGATTTTGAGCTGCTGGCCGGGTTGCAGCAAGGGCGCGCCGGCGGGACTCGTGACGGTCTCGGTTTGCAGTTCTTCGGGATGGAAGGTGAGGAGCCAAACCGCGGTGAAAAATGTGGCAGATAACAGGAGGAGTGGGCTGCCAAGGCGTTTGGCGAAATCAGGCTTGCGCATAAGAAGTTTCACTTCAGCCAGATTCCTTCGTGCGCAAGCCTGACTTCACTCTCTCCTCCAACGCCTCGGCAATTTGATACGCCACCCAATAGCCGTTATCGATGCGTTCTTGTTGGGTCATGCCGCGTTTGAGCATGGCGGCCTCGGGAATGCCGTCGTAAAAATGCGGATCTGGCGACTGGTAGAGGTGGATAGATTCCGAAACATCCAACGCGTATTCTTTGGCCCTTTGCGGATGCTGCATAGCGGGCAACCTCAACAATCCCTGTGAATTCCCCTTTCCCCTTTCTCCCCACCACCTCTTAACCCCTCGGCGCAGAACCAATGAATATCCGCCAACACCAACTGATACCCTGCACGCGCCGCCATCGCCCGCGCTTCTTTGAAGCACTCTTCGATCATCTTGATCTAATATCTGCATCCTTTCCAGCGATTCGCCGCTGCAATGGCCACTTGCCGGTAATCTTTGAAATCGAACTAGGTGGATTAGAAGAAGACTTTCATGAGGTGATCCCTGGTCTAAAAATCCACGCCCTTTTGCGCCAGCTTGCCTTTTTGGTAGGGATGCTTGATCTCGCGCATTTCGGTGACCAAATCTGCAGCCTCGATCACCTCGGGCGGCGCGCCGCGGCCGGTGAGAATCAGGTGGCAGGTTTCAGGCTTGGCCGCGATAATCTCCAGCACTTTTTGCGTCGAGAGCAGGCCCGTCATCACCGCGACATTGATTTCATCGAGGATGACCATGTCAAACTCTTCGCTGCGCAGAATCTCGATGGCGCGCGCCGCGGCCGCCTGCGCCGCCTGGCGATGCACCTCCTCCGGCAGCTTGTCATCGACGATTTTGTAAAAGCCCCTGCCCATGCGCTCGATGGTGAAATAGGGCGCGAGCAGCCGGGCGCCCTCCAGCTCGCCGTAATGCCACGAGCCTTTGATGAACTGCAGCATGAATACCCGCAGGCCGTAGCCCACGGCACGCAGCACCGTGCCCAGCGCCGCGGTGGTCTTGCCTTTGCCGTCACCGGTGTAAACCAGCGTCAGCCCGTGGCGCACTGTGATGGTCTTTTTGATTTCGATCATGGCGCAACATAATTTCGCGCGCGCTGAGAAACAAGCGAAAACTCCGGCACAAACAGCAAAGCCCCGGCACCCGGCCGGGGCTGACACTGTTGCAGGGGATTTCCCGCACGCACGCCGTGCTGCGTGGGCGAACCTGCCCGTAAAATCCACCAGACACACGCCACACGCCAAAAGGCCTGGCACCTTCTCGCGTGTGGCGTGGGCAGATATTGAATGTGCCGACGCAGAATCACGAAACCAACAGCGCGGTGGCGAGATCATTCAGCAGGCGCCGGCAGGTATCATCCGTCACATGAAATGGTTGCAAGCTGCGGCCGTTGTGGTTGCCGGCATAACGGCTGAACACCAGCACGCTGCCCTGTTCGAGCAGAACTTCGTAGTATTGGATCGCATCTTCTTCGCGATAAGGCGTGGCGCTGCGCACCTGCGCGCGGAGAGCGGTTTCGTCCAGTTCGATCAGGCGAAAGCCTTCGAGCAGATAGGTGATCCGGCCTTCCAGCGCGGCCGCCTGTTCGGCCAGCAAGGCCTTCAGGGGTTTGCCGGCGGGCGAAGAGCCGGCGCGCACCGCAGTGATCTTGTTCACGAGATAGCCGAACCGGTCAAAATCGGCCAGTTCGAGTTTCAAATGAATGCCGTCAACGACGTCTTCATAGCGCCAGCCGCCGGGTGGCAGGGGTTTGAGGGTGGGCGGTTTTTCGTGCGGGCCGCGCCGTAACTGCGCGAGTTCCGTCACGACTTGCGTGCCGAGGTTCATATTGCCTCCAGAAGTTTGAAAGAAGGGATGGGTTTGCTGCCTTATTCCATTTCCGTCTCCTTGTGCTGCTCGCCGTCGTAGGTCAACAAGGTCCTGGTGTCTTCCAGCACGGTCTCCAGGTGGACCGGCCGGGTCCAGATCCGGTGGAGGTTTTTCATGGTATCGCGGGCCTCATCGAGCTTGAGGTCGATGCCTTCATGGCGATGGATGAGATACAGCTCGCCGCGATTCTTGTAGTTGCCGTCCTCCACAAAAATGAAGGGCTGGCCGTGATTGGTGAGCAGGAACAGCAGCCGCTGCTTGACCGCCTGAAAGTCGCGGTCGCTGATCTCATAGTAGCCGCTGCGATCGTTGTAGTCGTAGACGAACAGCTTGTGTTCGCGGCAGAATTCCGGTGTCAGAAAGGCATCGATGAAGGTGACGTCGTTGTAGAGTTTGCGCACTTCGAAAATCTTTTGCCGGCCCATGCCGAGCTGGGTGTCCCAGGCTTTCTTGACTTCGAAATCATCACATTCTTCGTATTCCTTGCCGAACTTGCCGCGGTTCCAGCGGTCTTCAATGTCGCGAAACAGCTCGATGCCGAGTTTGTAGGGATTCAGCCGTCCCGGACTGGTATGCAGCGTGCCGGAATGATGATCGGCGTAATCGATCACTTCGGAATCCGTGAGAATGCGCTCGGTCATCATCTTCGAGTGCCAGTAGCTCGCCCAGCCTTCGTTCATGATTTTGGTCTGGCCCTGCGGCGCGAAATAGTAGGCCTCTTCGCGGATGATGCTGAGCACGTCGCGCTGCCATTTTTGCAGCGGCGCAAATTCGATCAGAAACTGCAGCACGTCGCGCTGCGGCTTTTCCGGCACCTTGCGGAACCGCTTCTTGCTTTCTTCCTCCTCCTTTTGGCGCTGCGCCGCGAGGAAGGCGGGCGGATTGATGAACTCGTCGAGATAGTCCTTCGGGCTCTTGAGCTTGATCTGCCTGGGTTCCTCCGGCCCCTCCTCTTCCGACACCGGCGCATGGCCGTTGCCGTTGCCCATGAACGGCAAATGCGGGTCGATCAGATTTTCCAGGCTCAGGCACACGTCGATGAAATTTTCCACCGTTTCTTCGCCGTACAGCTCGATATAGCGCCGCACGCGCGTGGCGTGGTTCGCCATCTCGTCCATCATCTTGCGGTTGGTTTTCGCGAACCAGAGGTTGTTCTTGAAGAAATCGCAATGGGCGTACACATGCGCCATCACCAGCTTTTGGTCGACGAGGTTGTTGCAGCGCATGAGGTAGGCATAGCAGGGATCGTTGTTGATCACCATCTCGTAGATTTTTGCCAGGCCGTAGGAGTAGCTCTTGGCAAGCTCTTCATATTCCATGCCGTAACGCCAGTGCGGATAGCGCGTGGGAAATCCGCCATAGCTGGCGATTTCATTAAGCTCGTCGTACTCAATGACTTCGAAGATGGTCTCGTAGAAATCCAGGCCGTATTCGCGGGCGTAACCCCGGATTTCATCCTTGATGGCAGCAAGATCAGAGGGCAGGCTCATGGCGCGTCTGGTGTCGGTTGGAATTTCGCATCTCAAATGAAACGATCGCAGATACACGGCAGCCGCCGCGGCTGCGCCGCAAGGCGATTACTTGCCCTTTCCCAAAAAGTCCTTGATCGATTTGTAAATCGACTCCTTGTCGGGGATTTCCGAAAGCACCAGTTTTTCCTCGGCGTCGAAATGATCGTCCAAATCGCGAATGAACTGGCCGCTGCCGTAGGGGCTTTCCACCTGGCCGTAGCAGAAGAGATTCACCGCCGGCAGCAGTTTCTTTTCCAGGATTTGGATGCACTCGTCGGTGTCGATCTCGCCCCAGTTGTCGCCATCGGAGAAGTGTATCATGTAGATGTTCCAATCCTCGGGCGGATAATTCGCACTCACGAGGGCATGGGCGAGTTTGTAGGCGGAGGAGATAATGGTGCCGCCGCTTTCGCGGGTGTGGTAAAAAGTCTGCTGGTCGACTTCGCGCGCCACCGCGTCGTGAATGATATAGCGCGTCTCGAGATTCTTGTACTGGTAGCGCAGCCAGGTGTCGATCCAAAACGACTCGATGCGCACGATTTCCTTTTGCTCGTCGCCCATCGAACCGGAGACGTCCATCATGTAAATGATGACGGCGCTCGCCTCCGGCAACGGCACGGTTTTCCAGGTGCGGTAGCGGCGGTCTTCGCGATAGGGAATGATGCGCGGGCTTTCGGGATTGTACGAGCCGCTGATCAATTGCCGCTTGAGCGCCTGCTTGTAGGTGCGCTTGAAATGCCGCAGCGATTCCGGGCCGGTGGTGCTGATGCCGGTGTACTTGTCCTTTTCGCTGATGATGTTCTTCTTGCCCTTGGGCGAGATGTTGGGCAGCTCCAGCTCCTCGCCGAGCAACTGCGCCAACTCCTCCAGCGAAACGTCAACCTCGAGCAGATGATCACCCGGCGCTTCGCCGGCCTGGCCGGTGCCGGACTGGTCATCGCCGCGGCCGATGGGCGTGCCGGGGTCACCCTCGCCCTGGCCCACGCCGCCGGTGTTCTTGCCGGAATAGCGAAAGTGCGGCAGGTTGATCTGGTGCACCGGAATGCTGACGATGTCCTTGCCCTGCTTGCCGATCAGCTCGCCGCGGCTGATGTATTTGCGCAGCTCCTTCTTGATCTGGCCGCGCAAAATCTGGCGAAACCGGCTGCGATCTTTTTCGATGCGTTTGACCATGCAGATCTCCACAGCCCCCCTCTTCCCCACCCGCCGGCCCGCCTGGAATTTTCAGACGGCGGGCGGGCAGAATGAGCAGAAAGAGCAGCACGGCGTCACCGCTGTTTCACGTCGCCGCGCGCGAAGATGCTCGCCACATAATTCAGCACGTCCGTCGCGCTTTCGTCGGTGTAGCCGTAGTACTTGATCATGCGCGCTTTGACCACGTCGATCTTCTCCTGCGTCTCTTTATCCACCACGCTGGAGATCAACGTCGTCAGCTTGATGGTGTCCTTCTGGTCTTCGAAGAGTTTGAGTTCCAGCGCTTTTTGCAGGCGCTCGTTGCTCTTGTAGTTGAAGGTTTTGCCTTCGAGCGCGAGCGCGCCGATGTAGTTCATGATCTCGCGGCGGAAATCGTCTTTGCGGCTCTCGGGAATGTCGATCTTCTCTTCGATGGCGCGCATCAGCCGCTCATCGGGCTCCTCGTCGGCGCCGGTGTACTTGTTTTTCACCCGTTCGCGCTGGGTGTAGGCCTTGACGTTGTCGATGTAGTTGCCGCACAGCCGCTTGAGCGCGTCTTCATCGGCGGCGATGGCACGCTGCACCTCGTTCTTGACGATGTCTTCGTATTCTTCCTTGACCACGGCCAGCAGCTCCTTGTAGCGTTTGCGCTGCTCATCGCTGGTGAGCAGCGAGTGATGCTTCAGCCCGGCCTCCAGCTCGTTCATCACCATGAAGGGATTGATGCTCGACTGGCTCTTTTCGCTGACCAGGGCGTTGGAGATCTTGTCCTGAATGTAACGCGGCGAGATGCCTTCCATGCCCTCGCGCGCCGCTTCCGCGCGCAGCTCCTTGATGTTGTCCTCGGTGAAGCCCGGCAGGGTCTTGCCGTTGTAGAGCTTGAGTTTCTGCAGCAGCGTGAGTTGCGCCTTGCGCGGCTCTTCCAGCCGGGTGAGCACCGCCCACATGCCGGCCATTTCGATGGTGTGCGGCGCGATGTGCTTGCCCTTGATGCGCTGCGGGTTGTAATCCTTCTCGTAGATTTTGATCTCGTCGTTGAGCCGGGTGATGTAGGGCACATCGATCTTCACCGTGCGGTCACGCAGCGCCTCCATGAATTCGTTGGACAGCAGCTTGCGGTATTCCGGCTCGTTGGTGTGGCCGATGATGACTTCATCGATGTCGGTTTGCGCGAATTTCTTCGGCTTGATCTTGTGCTCCTGCGAGGCGCCGAGCAGGTCATAGAGGAACGCCACGTCGAGCTTGAGCACTTCGATGAACTCGATCAAGCCGCGGTTGGCGATGTTGAACTCGCCGTCGAAATTGAAGGCGCGCGCGTCCGATTCGGTGCCATACTCGGCGATCTTGCGGTAGTTGATGTCGCCGGTCAATTCGGTGGAATCCTGGTTCTTCTCGTCCTTGGGCTGGAAGGTGCCGATGCCGATGCGATCCTTTTCCGAAAGGATCAGGCGTTCGACGCGCACGTCCTGGATGAGGTCGATCCACGAGCCTTGATGGTGCTTCAGCAGATCGCGATAGGTTTGCCGGCAGAACGGACACAACTCGCCGACAATGTCGACCTGGTACTCGGCGGCGTTGCGGCCGGCATTCAGGCGCTCCAGCACGCGCGGGCGGATCTCTTCCGGCACCAAGTGCAGCGGCTCTTCGTGCATCGGGCAGCGCTCCCACACTTCCTTGCCGTTCACGTGCTGGCGCCAGGAGAAGGTGTACAAGGCGCCCTCCGGCGTGCGCGAGTAATGCTCGAGCCCCTTTTTCAACAGGCGCACGATGGTGCTTTTCGCGCTGCCCACCGGGCCGTGGAGCAACAGCACGCGCTTCTCGGTGCCGTAACCGCTCGCCGCCGCCTTGAAGAAGTTTACGATGCGCATGAGCGTGCGCTCCAGGCCGTAGACCGCATCGCGGCCGTGGTCGATTGGATCATCGAAAAACCTGTATTTGATCAGGCGTTCCTTGAACTCGATGATTTCCTCGCGGCCGTGCGACAGGATCATGTCATGGATTCTCTGAAACGCGGTGCGCGTCACCGCCGGGTTTTGCCGCACAATGCCCAAATACTCTTCAAACGAGCCGCTCCAATTCAGCGCGCGGTACGTTTTTGTATCGTGCAACCCGTTGATGATGCCCAGCAAACCTTCGGCATCCGAGGGGGTAATATTTTCTGGCATGGGTAAGAACCTCCATTTCCGTGAATTTTTATGCAGACACGGGTCAATCCAAATCAGCGGGTGGCATGGGGCCAGTGACTGCACGTCGACAACTGGCGAACGGTACAGCGCGCCACGCGTCGCCGTTACACGCTCGGCTTGCAACGATTGGCCATCAACGAAATCGTGACAACATCTGTTGGTAGGAGAACGATCGCTCTGGAACGTCAGCTAGGGTTGCAGTATGATGAGGTAGTGCGCCCGGCCCGCCTTGCTCGGTCAGCTTGCCGGTATACAGAAAGGTCAATGACAAGATTTCAATACGTCTCATGACAAAAAAAGTCGAACCCGATGAATTCGACTTTGAAAGACAAAGAGCGCTGGAAAATTGTGGGCAGATACTACGAACGCAGCGGACAAAAGTCAAGCCCTTTCTCGGGCGATGTCGAAATTGGTACGCGGCGGTTCGTATCGCGGCTGGCGCTCGCCACGCCGCCGGGCTTTCCCCTCCACCGACGCTCCGGTTTCTCACCCGGAGTGCACTGCAACCCTCAGCCTGATCAAGTCCTTCCCGCCTGCCGGCGCGGCCGGAAATCCGGCGCGCAGGGTGACGCCGGTGCAGCACGAATCCGTTCACGCGGCCACGCGCCATGACGAATGTAGAAGCTCGTTCCACTGCGCTGCCGCTGTTGCACCGGCCATGTACGCCTTCAAACTGAAGCGTTGGAACAAAAGTTCCATTGCTCTCTCTCCGGCGCGCCAGCCGCCGTGCGCAACCGCTCAGGGCAACACCCGCGGCACCGCACGCACGCGGGCGTGCACTTGGTCATTTCGAAATCTGCAAAACAACGGATTAGCCCTTATAAATAATCGTTCTGAATCGGCATCAGGAACCCGCCCGCCCTTTCCCGCCCGGCTGGGAGGGAATTCCGTGAACTTCCCCGGGATCATCTTCTTTGGCCGCGCGCAGCAGGGATCGTCGCACAAACAGGGCGCAATCGTGAGAGCAGCCTCTGCGGAAATCCTCCCGGCTGGTTCAAGGCCGGCGTGCTTTCTCCGCCGACGAAGCGGCCGAGCGCAACTCGAGTTTCTCTGAAAGGGAGTCACATGCGAAAGCGTATCACGCCACGCCTCCTGCATCTGGCCTTCGTTGGTGCGGCAACCTTGCTTCTGCCCGCCGCCAGCCACGCGCAATTGCTCACCGATTTCAAAGCCCGACTCTCCAGCATGGTCATCAGGAAAGCCACGTTCGAAAATCTCGGCACGGTGGACGTCGATTTCTATCGCCACAATTTCGAAGTCGAGCTCGGCCTCGGCCAGGCTTTCCTCGGCGCGACCTATCAATATGCCACCAAGGAGATGCACACGCGCAAGCTCGGCAACTCCTTTGTCCGGCGCGAAGACGGCGTGATGCTCACAGCCGGTTACAACCACGTGTTCTCCAGCATGGCGCGCGTGGAAGCCTATGGCCGTCTGGGCGTGTGGGGCGATACCAATCCTGCGCAGGCGCTCTATGCCACCGACAGTGACGTGCGCCTGAGCCTGGTTTTGTTCGATGCCGACGGCCTGACCACGATCGCGCGCCGGCCCGTTTTTCCCTCGGCGCAAATCGGAGTGAACGTCAACAAATACGGCCGGGTGCAGGGTCTTGCCGGCTTGGGCATGTGGTGGAATCGCCTGGGCGCGTACGTCAGCGGCTTTCAATCCTTCAACGGCGTCATGGATGCCCGCCGCCCCGGCAGGGACGCGGACAGGGTTTTTGCCAATCTGAAGAATAGCGGCGTCACCTTTTGCATAACCTATGAGCTGCACGAGTTTCAGCTCCTGGCCCGGCAAAACTACGCGCTGCAAAACGGCGGGCATGACCTCACGGTCAGCCTGCAGTATCAACACTTCTTTCGGAAGCAGAGGTGATTCATGATTCGGCTCTTCCGGCGTGTTCTCGTCTGCCTTCTTTTGGTCGTGGCCTCCGGCGCGTGGGCGCAGTGGTCTCCCCTCAAACAATCGCTGCAGAACGGTGTGGAAATCCTGCGGGAATCGCAACGAGAGTTGGTCTTGTACCATCGCGTGCTGCAAGATTCCGTGGTGGTGACGCTGGCGCCCGCACCGGAAGCCGACATTCACGGCGGCCTGGAATTCCGGCGCGGCAGCAATCCTTATCGCGTTTGGATCACCACCAAGCGCTTTTGGCAAAGACCGCTGCTGGCGGAAGACGGCGGCCGCAAATTTTTCCTGGCCAGTCTGACCAACTCGCTGCGCCAGCCGCTGCCGGAGGCCGTGCCTGCGGAAGATCACCTCAAGTCCTCGCCGCCGGGCGAAGAGGCCGTGGGCGGCCTTGCGCACAGTTCCGCGCCTGCCGCGGCGGATACTGCTGTCACACCGCCGCCGGTGGCTGCTGATACGGTTGCCGTGGCCACGATCGCAGAGGGGCCGCCGCTGCCACCGGCTGCAGCAGACTCTTTCGCCGGCATCGCCGAGCAGGCCGAGCCACCACAACCTGCGCCCACACGGCAACGCGAACCGGTGGCGGCGCCGGCCGAAGCCGAAGCCAACGAGGAAGACTGGCGGGCGCGGCTTTATGCGGAAGGCCTCGCGGCAATCGATCAGGAAGACTTCACCAATGCCCTGGCCGCATTTGAGCAGATCCGCGCCGTTGATCCGGCATACCGCGATGTGATCGAACGGATCCGCATTCTCGAAACCATACAGCAACAGGAGCAGGATGCCGCGCATGCCCAAATCTGGAACGCGCAAATGGATTCGCTCTACCGCGCCGCCCGCGATCATGAGAGTCGCGCCGCCTGGCAGCAGGCCGTCGCCGATTTCGAGGAGCTGGAACGCCGGCAGCCGGGTTATCGCGATGTGAGCAGCCGCCTGGCGCGCGCGCGCGCCAATCTCACGCCGGAGAAGCCCCGGGCGATCACCCCGCCACAATTGACACAGCACAGCTCGACACCCTATCTCATCGGCGCAGCAATCGCAATCGTGGTGCTGCCGCTGCTGAGCTTCATCATGTTTTCTTCGGCCACGCGCTCACGCTACTATCTGTTGCGCGGCAACTATGCCGCGGCGGCTTCAATCTACGAAGTCATGCTGGCGCGCCATCCGCAGCGTGAAAAACTCTATCTTCCCCTGGCGCACATCTATCTGCTGCTGGGCCGCCGCGACGAGCAAGCTCTCAAAGTCTACAATGCCGTCTTGCGCCTGAATCTCGCCACGCCCAATCGTGAAATCATGAAAGAGATTGTCGCCAAAAATCAGCCAGGCAAAGGTCAAGCGGCCCCGCCCTTCGCCAAGCTGGAGGACAAACCCGAGTCTCCCAACTCGGGCGCAGACCTGCAGGCGTGAATTCCGAGCCGCCTGTTCTCCCGCACGCGAACACGAGTGGGCGGCTTTCTCCGGCCGGCCTGATTCTCCAACTCAACGCTACCGGTTTGAATGCGAATAATGCGGCAGCGTGTGCGCTGTCGCATTGTTTGCCTCGCCAGCCATTTTGCCCATCCGGCGCCGGCCCTTCGGCAAGTTGGGGCTGGATTCCTGCGATTTTTTTGTTACATTTGGGCACTTCGTTCAAAACGACCCATCACGTGTTCAGGAATAACGGCATGCAAGTTGTCAATCCTCCAGCCCGACCGCCGGCATTCTGGGTGCGCAACCTGCCGGTCTACGGCGAGGTGGTGCTGGCGCCGATGGCAGGCTTTTCCGATTTGCCCTACCGCATGATTGCACGCGATTTCGGCAGCGCCATGGGCTACACCGAATTCGTTTCTGTCGACGGCATTCTGCAGGGCAACCGCAAGACCTTGCGCATGCTCGATTTTCATCCCTCCGAATATCCCATGACGTTTCAGGTATTCGGCAGCGACGAGAACAAGATCGTGGAGGCCTGCCAGCGCATCGAGCCACTCGGCCCGCATCTCATCGATTTAAACATGGGCTGTTCGGTGGCCAAGGTTTCCGGCCGGGGCGCCGGCGCGGCGTTACTTTGCACGCCGGACAAGATCGGCCGCATTTTCAATCGCCTGTCCAAACTGCTGTCCGTGCCGGTGACCGGCAAGATTCGCCTGGGCTGGGATCACAAGTCGCGCAACTTTCTCGAGGTCGCCAGGACGCTGGAGGACAACGGCGCGGCCCTGATTGCCGTGCACGGCCGCACCAAGTCGCAAGCGTACACCGGCACGGCAGACTGGGATGCGATCGCGGCCATCAAACAAGCCGTGCAGATTCCGGTCATTGGCAATGGCGACGTCAAATGTGTCGCGGACATTCAGCGGATGCAGCAGCACACCGGCTGCGACGCAGTGATGATCGGCCGCGCGGCCATCGGCAATCCCTGGATCTTCGCACGCAAGGATCGCCACCAGGTCACCTTTGCCGAAAAAGCCGCCCTCATTCGCCGCCACCTCGCTTTGATGCTCGACTACTATGACCGGGACTACGGTTTGATACTCTTTCGCAAACACGTGGTCAAGTACATCACCGAGATTCAGGGCGCCGGCAAGCTGCGCGCCGCCCTCGTCACCTGCACCACCCCGGACGATTTCATCGCCCTGCTGGCGCAGGCGGAAGAGAGCCTGCCGGCAGAAGCGAGCCGGCAGGAGCTGCGCGCGGCGTGACTCATTTCTCCCGGCCATGGACCTCGTTTGCTTGCGGCGCTTTTTGTTTGCATGAAGCATGTATTGCCCCGGGCATCCCGCCTGCCGGCTCAAACTTCTCGCCGGCGAAAAGCGCAGTCATCCTGGCAATTTGGCGGTTTGCCCCGCGGGCGTGACCAGGATGCCGGATCTAAAACTCGCCTTGTTGACAGGATGAAACAGAATGGACAGGATTTGGGTCTCCAGCGCTCGGTGGTGCAGTGTCAGCGCCTCGGCCATCCCCTCTGCTAATTCACCGATTACGCCGGCAGGCAAGCCCCAACGGGCCATGGCGGTGGCAGAGCTTCACGCAAACAGACATTGCTGCAGGCTCGTCCCAACCCAAAAAGGAAAGCCAGTGACCTCCCCATTCCCCGCGCTTCAACTGCGCGAGCTTTATCAGCCCCGGCCGATTCGCTTCCTCGAGTTGTGGCAGGAGGCCGGCTGGCAAATCAAACTCTACGGTATTGCCTATCGCCGGCCGCAACCGCGCGCGGAATTGATCGCGGCGGCGAAAAAACTCTTCAAGCCTCATCTCTCCCAACCTGCGGCCGCAACGCACTACCACACCGGATTCATCGGTGTGCACGAAGGCCGCGGCGCGAATTTCGCATTCTTCAGCTTCTGGGCGGAGGAAAACGAACTGCATCATCACGTCTATGTTTCCCCGGCCGCGGAATTGGAGCGCTGGGAGTATGTCACGCCCACGGGTTTGATAGCCTGCGTGTGGGATATGCGCGTGCTCAGCTTCGAGCGCGACGCCTGGGTGGCAACGGTTTTGGCGAACCCGGCCGGGCCAAACCTGGCGCACTACCTGGAGCGCCGCCTGCATGAAGACATCTGAGGCGAAGTACGTTCTCCTGTGCGTTTCTCTGTGCGTTTCCCTCCAACAGCCGGCTGCTGCGCAAAAGCCGCCCGCCGGCCTGATCAAGAATCTCACCGTCATCGACAAGCATTTCAGCGGCGACCGCGCGCTCGCGACAGTCGCCCGGCTGCAGAACTACTGGCGCCACGCCGGCAACCGCGATTTCAATCTCGCCATGGAGACGATCGCTGCCGCGCTGCGCGCCGGCGGTTATTCGGAATCGGATTCCCGATTCAAACTGATCGTACGCGATACGCTGCTGACCCACAGCCGGGCATGGCAACCCGATTTCGCCGAGCTGCGCCTGCTCGCGCCAATCGACACGGTGTTGCATTCGCTGGCGCAAGCCAAGATGATGCTCTGCCCCAATTCCCACGCCACGCCACCGCAAGGCCTGCGGGCCGAGCTGGTTGACTTCGACAGCCTGGCGAGAGCGCCGGGCAGCCTGCGCGGCAAAGTGGCCTACACGCGCCGGTCCCCGCACGAGGTTTTTGGTGAAGCCGTGCTCGCCGGCGAAGCCGCGGGCCTCATCTCTTCCCACCTGCCGGACTACAACCGGCCCAGCGAGCATCCCGCTTCCATCAGCATGGAGGCAATTCCGTATGTCGATTCGCTGGCGGTCTTTGCCTGCAAGATTTCGCACGCCAGCGGGGCCTTGCTCGACTCACTCCTGCGCCACGGCCCGGTATGGGTGCAGGTAAATGTGCAGGCGCAGTTCTCTGCGAAAGTTGTGCGCGAAGTGACCTCTGAAATCACCGGCAGCCAGCAGCCCGCGGAAATGATCGCGCTGATTGCGCATCTCGATGAGCCTGGCGCCAATGACAACGCCTCCGGTTGCGCCACGCTGCTGGAAATGGCGCTGGCGCTGCGGCAAGCGCTGGCGGCAGGTGAACTGCCCGCGCCGGCGCGCACGCTCACGCTGAAGTGGGTCGAAGAATTCGCGACCGTGCAGCGCTGGCAGCGCTTCGAACCCGCGGCTTTTGCGCGGGTGATCGCCGCATTGGTTCTGGATATGGTGGGTGAAGACATTACCAAAACCGGTGGGAGTTTCTTGGTGGAAAGAACGCCCGATCCCGCAGCGATTTGGA
>JBBIKM010000019.1:0-6436 GCA_037445455.1 bacterium
CGGCGCCGGCAGGCTCTTCCAATGGCCGGGCGAAACACCCGCGGCCGGAGGCGATGGCGCGCCACAGCGGCATCGTTTTGATCGGCACTCTCGCCGGCCGCGGCATCAATTTCATCGCCCAGGTCGTTCTGTCGAAACTGCTTGGCCTGAAGGATTTCGGCCTGTTTACCTACAGCAACTCGCTGCTGAGTTTTCTCGACGGCATTTGCTTGGGCGGCTTCTCGCAAACCACGGTGCGTTACATCGCCGTGGCGCGTGCGCAAGACCGGCCCGCAGACATTCGCCGCGTGATGCGCGTGGCGTTGCTGGTGATCATGGTGCTCTCGCTGCTCACCAGCACCGTCTTGTTCGGGTGGCGCGAGCAAATCGCGACTCACTGGATCGGCCAGCCGGAAATGGCGGCGGTGCTGCCGTGGCTGGCGGTGATCCTGCCGGTGCTGGTGCTGCTTTCCTGGCTGGGCTTTGCGCTGCGCGCGTTTCGCGAAGTCGCGATGGAAGCGCTGATCCGGCGTAATCTGCAGCCCGTGGGTTTGCTGCTGTTCGCCGGCGGCGTTTCGGTGGTGGCAACCATGAACGTGCACTGGGCCATGGCCGCCGTGCTGGCGAGCACCGCGCTGGCGGCCGTGCTCGGTCTGCTCAGATTGCGGCCGCATGTGCCCCCGGCTGCGGTGGCGCCTGCCACTGTCTCCACCAGTGAGATGTTGCGCTTCACGCGCCGGGTTTGGTTCTCGCGTTTCTCCGGGCTGGTCTTGAGTCAGGCAGACCGGCTGATGATCGGCTCGCTGTCGAGCATGTCGCAAGTCGGCATCTACCATGCCGCATTTCGCATTGCGGATTTTCAGACGCTGGCCATGGGCTCCTTCGTGCCGATGTTCAGCACGGTGATTGCCGAGGCCCACGGCCGCCACGATCAAACCGCCATCATCAACTATTACCGCATGGTGGTGCGCTGGTCGTTGCTCGTCACGCTGCCGATTTGCCTGGCCTGTTGGGTCTTTGCCGAGCCGATCCTGCGCCTGTTCGGCGAAGAGTTCGCCGCGGGCGTGCCGGTGTTGCGCCTGGTCGCGCTGGCCTCGCTGGTGGATGCCGGAGTCGGCCCCGCCGGCCAGTTTCTGCAGATGATGGGCCGTGAGAAATGGGAGATGCGCTTCATGTTCGGCGCGGCAGTGACGGCGCTGGCGCTGAACGCCATTCTCATTCCCGGCTACGGCGCGGTGGGCGCTGCGCTCGGCAGCGGTGTGGCGATCGTGGGTCTGAATCTCAGCCGGTTGTTTGCCTTGCGCAAGCTCCTGGGCATCTACCCCTACACTGCGTTGACCGTGCGTTTGCTGGCGGTGTGCGCGCTGGCGCTGCTGGCGGCCTTGGTGGTCAGTGGCGCGGGCGCATGGGTGCAGGGCCTGGTCATGGCCGTGATTCTCACCGCGGGCAGTCTGCTCTTTTGTTTGCATCCGGAAGATCGCGCCATGCTGCAACGCTTTCGCCAGCGATTGAAAAGTCGGGGGTGAAGTGGGGAAGAAAAATCAGAGCGGCAGGCCGGTTGGTGCCGGTTATCGTTTCAGTCGTTCTCTGACCGCGGCAGTTTTCAAGTAGAACATGGGGTCCGCGGCGCAGGCTGCTCGGCGCTGGGTGACGTAATCTTCACGCCGGGCAGCGATTCAACAGTCGATCTCTTCACGATGAGTCAGGTAACAGGTGATGGTCCCACAAACCTGCTCCAGCGTGAGAACGGAAAAGACCGGCCAATGCTCTCCGCGGACTGGCCGTTCAGGAAGGCGCAAACGATGGCATCGCGCGAGACGCGGGTGGACCCGACCCAATAACCGTTGTCGCGCTTTGCAACGCACGTGGAATTCAGGGCAAATCGCCGTCCGTTGGTGTTGTTGTGAGTGAAGAATTGCCTCAAATAACCGTCAGAAGCTATCAACCTGCGCCAAGATTGCGAGCCTGAATTTGACGCCCATGAAGAACCTGCAGCCACCACCGCGCGTCTTTTGCCTCGGCCTCGACGGCGGCACCTGGACCGTGCTGCAACCACTCCTGCAAGCCGGTCATCTGCCCAATCTCCTGGCGCTGGCGAACGACGGCCTGAGCGGCGTGTTGCATTCCACCATCCCGCCGATCACGCCGGCGGCGTGGAGCACTTTCATGACCGGCTGCAATCCCGGCAAGCATGGCATATTCGATTTTCAAGGCTATGACCGCCGCTCGCATCAGGCTTATCTGGTAAACGCGACATCGTTGCGTGTGCCCACGCTCTGGCAGCTCCTCAGCCAGCACGGCAAGCGCGTGGCCGTTGTCGATTTGCCGGTCACTTATCCGCCGCCGGCGGTCAACGGTGTGATCGTCAGCGGCCTGATGACGCCGAGCCGCGCCTCGACGTTTACGCATCCCGCGAACCTGCTGGCGGAGCTGGAAACGCACTTGGGTTATGAATGGCCGCTGTTGAAAGAAGAAGATGAGAGCGGACGCTTGCATGCGGACTTCAGCGCCTTCTTGAAAAAGATGCGGCTGTTTCTCGACAGCCGCGTGCAGGCCATGCTTTATCTCCTGCGGCGTGCGGTCTGGGACTTCGCTTTTCTGCAACTGCAGTGCGTGGATTTCCTGCAGCATGCGCTCTGGCCGCATCTCGAAGCAGGGCATCCCGGTTTTCAACGCGAGCGCCACCAGCGGATCCTCCGCGAGTTTTTTGCGCCCCTCGATCAGGCGGTGGGCGACCTGGTGGCGGCTGCCCGCGCCAGAATGGGCGGTCAAACGCTGGTGCTGGTGCTTTCCGATCATGGCTTTCAGCGCCATCGTGTGCGCGCCGAGTTGAATCACTGGCTGCATGCCAACGGCTTTCTCGTACCACAGACTGAATCACCCTCGCGCTGGATGCGCCATGCCGGCTTGATTCGCCGGCTGGATGTGCTGCAACTGCGCAAGCGGCTGCTGCCCAAATCGCGGCGCCAGGCGCTGGGCACCCGCCTGCGGTTGCACAGCATCGATCATCAGCGTTCGCTCGCCTACGCCGTCAGCTCGTTTTGGGGATATTTGTATCTCAACCCCGGCGCCAGCGTGTCGCAAGTCGCTGACTTGATCGAAAAGCTGGATGCCTGGCGCGATCCCGCCACGCAGCAGCCGGTGGTGCGCCAGGTGTTTCGACGCGAGGAAATCTTCAGCGGGCCGGCGTGCGAGCGGCTGCCGGATCTCATCGTTGAGCCGGCACCGGGCTGCACATTTTCTTCCAAGACTTTTTTTCAAAGCGGCACGCTGCTGGCGCCGGTGACGCCGGAAGATTTTCACGCCGGCACGCATGAAAGCCGGGGCATTTTCATTCTCAATGGCACCGGGGTGGTGCCGGGCGCGCCGGGGCAGTCGCACCAAGCCGCGCTGCAAGATGTGATGCCGACTTTGTTGCATTGGCTCGACCTGCCGGTGCCGGCGCATTGCGACGGCCGCGTGCGGTCGGAATGGTTCGACCGGCCGGCAGCCGCGATCATGTATCACCAGCCCGCGGCAACGGTGCAGGAAGAGGTCGCATTCAGTGATGAGGAAGAGCGTGAGCTGCAGCGGCGGCTGCAAACTTTGGGGTACATGTAGCATCATGTCACGGGTCATCGAAAAGAATCTGGCGCGCCGGCATTGGCTGGCTGCGCTTCTGCTGCTCGGCGGTGCCGTTCCGGCGCTGGCACAAGCTTCGCTCTGCGGCCACGTGCCTGGCATCGGCACCCGCGCGCAATCTTTCACCTTCGGCATTTGGGGCGATCCCCAGGTCGCTTATTATGCGCCCGGCACCCGCTTCGACAGCGAGGACAACAAAGTCAACGCGCAGACCGTTGTGCCGCGGCTGCAGCAAACCGTGGCGCTGACCAATCGGCTCGCGCCGGCGTTCGTCATCACCCTGGGCGACAACATTCACAACACCGGCGAATGGGAAAACTTCAACGTCTTCGTGCAGGCCGTCAAGCCGCTGCAAGTGCCGCTTTATCTGCTGATGGGCAATCACGATCACGTGCCGGCCGCCGACACGCTCGCGAGCAATCCTCTCGGCCGCCGCGAGTTTGCCAACTTTCTCTGGGCGCAGCAGCAGATCAACGGGCTGGACAAGGTGAACTATTCCTTCGATGCGGGGGACTGGCATTTCATCCTCTTCTCGCAGCCCGGCGGACATGGTTATGGCGTCGATGCCTATCTCGAGCGCCATCCCGAGTTTCTTGCCTGGCTGGAGGCGGATTTGGCTGCCCATCGCGACCGGCCGACGATGTTTTTCACGCATCACCCGCTGCTGCCGGTGGGCCGCGCGCAATTTGATCATTACGGCCCGGGCGCTGCGCACCGCGCCAGATTCGTCGAATTGCTCACGCGCCATGGCAACGTCAAGTATGCCTTCTTTGGCCACGTGCACAACACGGTTGCCGCCGTGCCGCTGATCTCCTGGCGTTACCGCGGCACCGCCTTTCTCGTCATGCCGAATGCCGCCAATTTCGCACGAAATGCGGATTACCACGAAACTGCGCAATCGTCATGGGGGGTGGGGTTGGTGAAGCTCAATGGTCAGGTCTGTGAAGCCATCACGTTTCACACGCTCGCCGGCGAAACCATTGCCATCGATCCGGCCAGCCTCGCAGAGTATGACGACCAGGTCCATGGCTATCTGCAGCCCGAATGGGCATGGCCTGCTGCGCCGGCGCTGCGCAATGGCGGTTTTGAAGAGGACGCGTTTTCCGGGTGGTTCGTCAATCATCTGCTGCCCTATGAGGATCCGCCGCAGCAGAAGCGCCTGCTGATGACCGGCGGCGCATTTGAAGGCAGCCGCTATCTCCATCTTTACACCAAAGCGCGCGCCTCCAGCAATGACACGCAGAGTTATCTCACCGCGGAAGTACGGCAGGCGGTGAGCGTTCCGGCCGCCGGCCAGTGGCCGGTGTTGAAGCTGCACTACAAGATCGCGGCAGCGGAATACCGGTCACCCGGGATCAGCCGGCCCTTCATCATGGTGGCGGGATTCAAGACCGGCGAGCGCGTCTATCGCTTTGCGCTGTCGTACAGCCTCGGCGAGGCGTTCAGCATCTTCGGGGTGCGCGGGCCTTACGTCTGCCTGCCGCTGACGCCGGCACTCGAGGGCTGGCAGGCGTTGACGTTGTATCCGCGCGCCGATTTTGCGCGGTATTTTCCGGGGAAGAATTGGGAGTCGCAGGGCATCGACCGGCTGGTGGTGACGCTGGGCGTATACAACGACAACTACTCCAACGCGCCAGCGCCGGCAGAAATCGGTGTCGCGTTCGATGCGGTCAACTGGACCACGGTCAACGTGCCGACGCCGCCCACCGCGGGCGTGGCGGCGGAGAATGTCTCGCTTCCTGCAAGCTTCACGTTGCACCAGAATCATCCGAATCCGTTTTCTCCCGCCACCCGCATCGCCTTCGAGTTGCAGCGCGCCGCCACCGTGCGGATCAAGATTTATGATTTGACCGGCAGGTTGGTGGCCAGTCTGCAGGAGGGCAGGATGGCCTCCGGCCTGCATACCCTCACCTGGCAACCCGGGGAAGAAGTGGCGGACGGCGTGTATCTGTTCATGCTCACTGCGGATGAGGAAGTGGCGGTCAGGAAGATGTTGCGGTTGCGGGATGCGCAGCCGCGTTTGTAGCGTAACCACCTTGAAGAACGGCAGGAGTGCTGTCATGTCATGGGGAAAAACCTGTTTGGCAGTTGCTTTCGGACTGCTGTCACTCAGTGACGCGGCCAACGGCGGGGCGCCAACACCGCGGGCGAAGCCCAACCTCGTTCTCTTGATCGCCGACCAGTTGCGGCAGTGTTCGATGCGCTATGCTGGCAACGCGCAGATCCTCACGCCCCATCTCGACCGGCTCGTGCTGCAGAGCACGCGCGTCATGAATTGCGTGTCGAATCTCGCGCTGTGCACGCCCTACCGGGCGATGCTGATGACGGGACGGTATTCGCACACGCTCGGCATTTTCGGAAATCACGCCTGGCTGCCGGCGGAGGAATTGAGCCTGGCCGAGGTGCTGCGCGCGCAGGGCTATGCCTGCGGCTTCCTGGGCAAGTGGCATCTGGCGGGTGAGGAAAAGTTCGATTTCATTCCGCCGGGACCGCTGCGCCAGGGCTGGGACGAGTTTTTGGGCGGCCTACAACTACGGTGATGTGCACAGCGCGCAAAACTACCTGTTGGGCGACGACCCGCACGTGCGCGTCATGCCCGGACACTCCGCCGACGGTTTTACGGACCTTGCGTTGCAGTTCATTGCCGAGCACAAAGACCGGCCGTTCGCGCTGGTGGTGGCGTGGGCGCCGCCGCACAACCCGTATCTCGATGTGCCGGACATGTGGAAGAAGTTGTACACGCCCGCAAAGATCGAGTTGCGCCCCAACTTCGCGCATTTTGTCGCCGAATTTCAGCGGCGCATCGCGGGTTACTATGCACTCACCACCAACCTCG
>JBBIKM010000019.1:6455-56432 GCA_037445455.1 bacterium
AATGTCGGCAGAATCATGGCCGGTCTTGATTCGCTGGGACTGGCAGAGAACACCATTCTGGTCTTCACCTCGGATCACGGCGACATGCTCGGCTCGCAGGGGCATGAGTTCAAGCAGCGGCCCTGGCACGAGAGCACGCATGTGCCACTGATCATTCGCTATCCCGGTGTTGTGCCGGCAAATCGCGAGACCGGCTTGTTGTTCAACACGCCGGATTTCATGCCGACCCTGCTGGGTCTGGCCGGCATCCCGATTCCAGCGACGGTTGACGGCACAGATCATTCCGCCTTCTTGCGCGGCGAGACCGGCGAGCAGCCGGCGAGTGCATACATCTACAATCCCCGGCCCTTCCCGACTGCGGACCAGTTCATTCGACCGTGGGAAGGTGTGGTGACCAAGCGCTACACTTATGCGCTCGCCGATACCGGCCACTGGCTCTTGTATGACAATCTCACGGATCCGTACCAGTTGCACAATCTCGTGGCCGATCCGGTTTATGCAGGGCTGCGCGATTCCCTGCGCGGTGTTTTGCAGCGGTGGCAGCGGCGATTCAATGATCCCTTTCCGCAGGCGGTGAGTTCGCCGCATGAGGAAGAGGGCCTCCTGGACCGGTTGGAATATGCCATGCCGAATCCGTTTCGGGGAACGACGTTGGCGCAATTCACCTTGGCGCGGCCAACGGCGGGGACGCTGCGCCTTTATAATCTCGCGGGCCAGCAGGTCGCCACGATCTTTGAAGGTGTGCTGGCGGCCGGGCGACATCAACTGCCGGTCACCCCGGGGCGGCTCGCTGCCGGCGTCTATTTCTTGCGGTTGCAAACGGCCAGGCAATTTGCGGTGCAGAAAATCGTGCTGCTGCCGTGACCTGAGCCAACCAGATTGATTCAAAGCGCGCTGCATTTCCGGCGCCGGCGAACAGCGCCGGAAGCGAAGCGCCCACTTACAGCCCGACAATGGCAAGTGATCAGACCATCAGCGTCATCATCCCGGCTTACAATGCCGGCCGCTGGCTGCACCGCGCCGTGGCAAGTTGCCTGGCGCAAACCCTGCCCGCGACTGAGATCATCATCGTGGATGACGGCTCGCGTGATGATACCGTTGCCGTCGCCGAGCGGCTCGCCGCCCGTCATGCGAACGTGCGCGTGCTTCAGCAACTTCGCAACAGCGGACCGGCGGCCGCGCGCAGCCGCGGCGTGGCCGAGAGCCGGGGCGCGTTGCTCGCGTTTCTCGATGCCGATGACACCTGGGCGCCTGGCAAACTCGAAAAGCAGATGGCCGTGCTGCAGGCCCGGCCGGAAACCGGCCTGGTCTTTACCGCGCTGCAGGAGCGGGATGTCCAGGGCCGCAAGCTGCGCGAAGTGTGGCACCGCGTTCCGCAAGACCGCCAGCGCCGCGTCATTGCCTCGTTTCTGTTCCGGCTGAACATGTTGACGCCGACCATGTTCCTGCCGCGGCACGTCTATGATCGCGCCGGCGGTTTCGACGAACGCCTGCGCATGGGCGAAGACCATCTGCTGTTCATGAAAATCGCCGCTGATCACGAGGTCGTCTATCTGCCGGAACTGTTGGTTGATCGCTGGGTCGTGCCCGCAAGCCAATCCAAGTCCGGCACGCCGGCGGCAATGCAAGTCGAGTTTCAGCAATTCATGGCGGTGGCGGTGCAGCATTTCCCCTACTTGCGGGATCATCTGCCGGCGCTGACCGCGAAGATGCACTTTCAAATCGGCCGGCGATTTCAGAAACAAGGCGACCGGCGCAGCGCGAGGCGGCATTTTCTCGCCAGCCTGCGCACGCGGCCCGGCCTCAAGTCCGGCCTGGCCTGGTTGACCGCCGCGCTGCCGGCGAGCTGGCAGACACTCTTTCACGAAACCCCGCGGCGACGCCGGCTGTTTGTGACGGCACGGTGATCTCATCGCCGGTTGTCGTGCCGCCGCGCGCCATGGCAGGCGGACTGCGCACCGGTGCGGCAGCGCTCACATGATTCGCACACACGATCTATGCTCAAACTGGAAAAACTGGTTTTCTGGATCACCCTGACGACCTTCGCCTTTCCGCTGGCCATGCGCCTGGACAGTGGCTACCGCCTGTACCTTTTCGAATTGCCGCTGTGGGTCGTCTACTTTTTTTGGGCCTTTCGCCTCGGGCTGCGCGATCAGCGCCTGCAGTTGACCAAGTTTGACTTCTATTTCGCGCTGTTCATGGGATGGCTGCTGGTGTCCATCGCTTACAACAATGCGTGGGACATCGGCGCCAACAACTGGTGGTTCTGGATCAAGTCTTTCCTGGTCGGATTTTATCTCCGCCACAACCTGAACCGCCTGTACCCGCTGTCGGCAATCGTGGCGTTTCTGGTGGTGATGATCTCGCTGGAAGCGGCGCTGGGCCTGCTGCAGGGCATCACCCAGTCCAGTATCGGCGCGGTGCAGCAGTACTTCGGCCAGGAGATGGAGCATATTTCCATCTACAAGGCCGGGGTGATGAATCTCGTGCGCGTGCAGGGCACGTTCAAGCACGCCAACATCCTCGGCAACTGGATCGTCATGCTGCTGCCGTTGATTGTGGCCAAGGCACTGATGAGCACCAGCCGCGCCCGGCTGTTCTACTGGATGTGCGCAGCCACCGCCGGCATCGCATTGGTGCTCACGCTCTCGCGCGGCAACTGGGGCGCGGCGGTCTTTGGCATGCTGGTGATGTTTCACGCCACGGGCGTGCTCACCCTGAAACGGGTGAACTGGTCGCGCCTGGTTTTCAGCTCACTGCTGGCCAGCGTCTTTTTGATGACCCTGATTTTCACCTATGCCGCGGAGATTGCGCTTTTCTCCGACGCCCTGAGCCAGCGCATCGAGATGCTGCCCGGCAGCCGCAGCGAAACCACGCGCTACAATTTGCTGCTGGCCTCCTCCGAGCTGATCACGGAGAATCCCGTCCTGGGCGTGGGGCTGGGGCGTTCGAACGAGCTGCTGCATTACACCGAGTATGAAATCCGCGACCGCTTCAGCGCCACGGTGCACAACATTTTCATGATTATTGCCACCGAGGGCGGGCTGGTCGCCTGCCTG
The DNA here is from genome assembly GCA_037445455.1 of bacterium. Classification (GTDB taxonomy): domain Bacteria; phylum Zhuqueibacterota; class Zhuqueibacteria; order Zhuqueibacterales; family Zhuqueibacteraceae; genus Coneutiohabitans. Next base: position 9,515 of record JBBIKM010000019.1, read on the forward strand.
CTTTTTCTGCTCGCGGTTTGGCAGCCGTTCCGGCACGTTTACCGTCTGGCCAGGGCCAAACGGGAGGGCGCGGCGGAAGTTGTGGGCGTGGTGGCGGCCGGCATCGTCGGTGGCTACAGCGCGATTCTCTTCGCGATGTTGTGGTACACCGGCATGGTGGAGCAGGCGGAGCTGCCGCTGATCCTGACCTTTTTTCATCTGGCGCTCGGCCTGCGTGAAGAGAAACCAGCTCCTGCGCCAGGCGTTGCGCTCGCGCTGCACCCCGAAGACAGGTGGCGTCTCGCACCGCCGGTGTCTCTATGAAAGATCGACGCATTCGCATTCTCTACTTCAGTTCGTTCTTTGTCGCGCAAGGCGGTGCTTCGCTCAGCTTTCTGAAACTGATGGAGATTTTCAACGATCAGCGCTTCGCCGCCTGGGCGGTCTTGCCGAAAGAGGCACAAGCGCAGGTGGCGCGCCTGCACCTGCCGCCGGAGCTGATGCGGCACATCACCTATCTCACGCTCGATCGCATCTGCCGCAAGCTGCTCCATCCGTATTATCTCTTGCGCTTTCTCGGCCGGGCGGTCACCAGCGTGCTGTTGCTGCGGCGGTTTCTGCGGCAGCACCAGATCGATCTGGTGCATGCCAACGACGTGCGCGATTTTCACGCGCCGCTGGCGGCGTGGAGCTGCGGCATCCCCGTGGTCTGGCATCTGCGTGCCAGCCGGCCGAATCCGCTGACGCGCTACCCGGTGGCGACGATGATGCATCTGCTGGCCACGCGCATTGTGGCGGTCTCGCAGTGCACCGCGCGGCAAATGGCGCTGCGGCGCAGTTTTGCGCAAAACAAAGTGATGGTGATCTACAACCCCGGGCCCTATCGCGAGCGGTTTCATCCTGCCGTGGCGGGCACGGCGGTGCGGCGGGAATTCGATCTGCCGGATGACGCGCCGGTGATCACGCTGATTGCCAAGCTCTCGCGGCGCAAGGGCCACGGCGTGCTGTTGCAGGCGATTCCCTTGATTCGCGAGAAATTCCCGCACGCGCGGTTTTTGATCGTTGGCGGGGAACTGCCCGGCCACGGACGCTATGCGCGGGAGTTGCGCCGACTGGCGGGGCCACTGGAGCAGGCAGGCGTGTTGCGCTTCACCGGCGAACGCAGCGACATTCCGCAACTCATGGCTGCGAGCGACGTGATTGTGCAATGTTCGACCTACGATGATCCGTTCCCCGGCGTGGTGTTGGAGGCGATGGCAATCGGCACCGCCGTGGTGGCGGCCAATGCCGGCGGTATGCCCGAGCAGATCCGCCACGGCGAAGACGGTTTGCTGTTCAACAAGGGGGATGCCACTGACCTGGCGGAGAAAGTGATCACGCTGCTGGCGGATCCGGCGCGCCGGCGCAGACTCGAGCAGGCCGCGAGCAAGAATCTCGACCGCAAATTCAATTTCGAGAGGTTTGTCGAAGAGTTTAGAAACCTGTATCAGACGCTGGCGGCCGGCAGGCCGTCGCGGCGGGGAACGAGCAAGACCTCTGTCGCCATGCTGAAATGAGCTTGATCTGGGGCAGTCGCACCTCACCCCGCGCTCCCGCTTTGGGGATCAAAATATGGGAGGCATGCTATGGGAAAGCCGGGCGTGCGTATTCTGTTTTTCAGTTCGTTCTTTGTGGCGCAAGGCGGAGCTTCGCTTTGTTTCTTGAAGTTGCTTGAGGCTTTCAACCGCCGGGGCTTCGTCGCGTATGCGATTTTGCCGAAAGAGGCACAAGCACAGGTGGCGCGCCTGCCTCTCGCGCCGGAGTTGGCGGGGCGCATCACTTACCTCACGTTCGATCGCATCTGCCGCAAGCTGCTCCATCCGTATTATCTCCTGCGCTTCCTCGGCCGGGCGATCACCAGCTTTCTCGCGCTGCGCCGTTTGCTGCGCCAGCTTGCGATTGACGTGGTGCATGCCAATGACCTGCGCGATTTTCATGCGCCGCTGGCGGCGTGGAGCTGCGGCATCCCGGTCATCTGGCATGTGCGTGCGAGCAGGCCGAATCCGCTGACGCGCTTGCCAGTGGCGACGATGATGCATCTGCTGGCCACCCGCATCGTGGCGGTCTCGCGCTGCACCGCGCGGCAAATGGCGTTGCGCCGCAGTTTCGCGCAAAACAAGGTGATGGTGATTTATGATCCCGGACCGTATCGCGAGCAGTTTCATCCTGCCGTGGCGGGCGCGGCGGTGCGGCGGGAATTCGATCTGCCGGATGACGCGCCGGTGATCACGCTGATTGCCAAGCTCTCGCGGCGCAAGGGCCACGGCGTGCTGTTGCAGGCGATTCCCTTGATTCGCGAGAAATTCCCGCACGCGCGGTTTTTGATCGTTGGCGGGGAACTGCCCGGCCACGGACGCTATGCGCGGGAGTTGCGCCGACTGGCGGGGCCACTGGAGCAGGCAGGCGTGTTGCGCTTCACCGGCGAACGCAGCGACATTCCGCAACTCATGGCCGCGAGCGACGTGATCGTGCAATGTTCGACCTACGATGATCCGTTTCCCGGCGTGGTGTTGGAGGCAATGGCGATGGGCAAAGTGGTGGTGGCAACCAATGCCGGCGGCGTGCCCGAGCAGATCCGCCACGGCGAAGACGGTTTGCTGTTCCGCATGGGTGACGCAGCCGGGCTGGCGCAGCGCGTGAGCGAAGTCCTGGCGGATCCGGCGCTGAAAGAGAAACTGGGGCAGGCGGCGGTAAAGAACCTCGCCCACCGCTTCAACTTTGAAAAGTTCATGCACGAGTTCAGGCGCTTGTATAAGATGCTGGCCGCCGGCGATTCACAGGAGCACCGGCGGAGCGCGCCCGCCGGTTTGAGCCTGCTTGGCCTGGCGGCATTGACGGTGGAACGGGTGGCAAACCAATGAGGACAATCGACAGGTGAATTCAGCGATGCAACATTCCCGCTTGATCATTCTCGGTCTGGATGGCGCGACCTTTGACCTGATTGCGCCGTGGGCCGGCCAGGGCCATCTGCCCAATCTCGCGGCTTTGATGAAGGAAGGCAGTTGGGGCCCGCTGCGTACGGTGATCCCGCCGAGCACTGCGGTGGCGTGGAATTCGTTTGCCTCGGGCAAGGGACCGGGGCGGCACGGTTTGTTCGAGTTTATGCGGCGCCGGCCCAATTCCTATCGTCTGGAGCCGGTCAACTCCGATGAAGTCGAAAGCGCGCGCTTGTGGGAGATCATGGCGTTTCACGGCCAGCCTTCGATCATCCTCAATCTGCCGATCACCTATCCGGTGCGGCCGCTCCACGGCTTGATGGTCGCCGGCCTGCCGGTACCGGCCTCCGGTCCGCAGCGGTGTTATCCCGAAAACCTCATCGAAGAGTTCCGCAAACTCGCGCCGGGCTACCAGCCGCTGCCCGCGGTGAGTTTTTCCGGCAAGAACGAGCAGGAATATCTCGATGATCTGCTCACCACCCTGCGCAACAAGATCACCGTGGCGCGCCACTGCCTGGAAAACAAGCCGTGGCAGCTCTTCGTGCAAGTGTTCAGCGAGACCGATTTCGCGATGCACTCCTTCTGGCGCCATTACGACCGCACGCATTCGAAATTCAACGAGCCGGATCATCGCCGCCACGGCGACGCGATTCTGCAGGTGTACCGGCTGATCGATGATTTCCTCGGCGAGGTGCGCCGGCGCTTCCCCGCGGTGCCGCTGCTGTTGCTTTCCGATCATGGCTTCGGGCCGTTGGAGTATTATCTCTACAGCAACACCTGGTTGTTGCGGGAGGGCTTTCTCGCGCCCAAACGCACGCTGGCGGCGCAGCTCAAATACCGCGCGTTTCAAGCCGGCCTCAGCCCGAGCAATCTCTTCGCGCTGATCAACCGGCTGGGTTTGAGCAAGGTCAAGCGCAAAGTCAAAGGCACACCGCAGGGCTACCGGGCGGCGGAGAAGATTTTCTTCTCCTTTCCCGACATCGACTGGCGCCGGTCGCGCGCCTATTCCATCGGCGGCGGCATCGCGGGTTTGATTTTCATCAATCTGGCTGGCCGCGAGCCGGAGGGGGTGGTGCAGCCCGGCGCGGAGTATGAGGCCACGCGCGCGGAAATCACCGCGCGCCTGCGTGAGTTCCGCGATCCCCAATCCGGCGAATTGCTCATCGGCGAAATCTACAAACGCGAGGAACTGTTCGACGGGCCATATTTCGAGCGCGCGCCCGATTTGGTGTATTTTCCCCGGGATCCGCGCTACATCGTTTTCAGCAGCTTTTCCTTCTCCTCGCACCGGGTGATTCGCGACCCCGGGCCTTACATCACCGGCCAGCATCGCATGGACGGCATTTTCCTGATGCACGGCGCCGGCGTGAAGCAGGGCCACCGGCTGGAAAATGCGCGCATCATCGACGTGGCGCCCACCGCGCTGTATTTGATGGGCTACCCGGTTCCCAACGACATGGACGGCGAAGTGCTCACGGCCGGCTTCCAGGAGGCCGTGCTGCGCAACCGGCCGGTCGACCGCATGGAATTCGATTTCAGCCGCAACGGCGAACAGATGGTCTACAGCGAGGAGGATCGCGCCGAAGTCGAAGCGCGATTGCGCAGCCTGGGGTATTTGTGAGACATGATGACAATGGCGTGATATGGAGTGCGCACACGGCGCGCAGCGAGTAGGAGTAGGAGAAGGGGTAAGAGAAGGAGTAAGAGTAGGAGTAAGAGTAGGAGATAGAGTGACAGCTAGAGCACCGCGAGTTTTATTCTTCGGGATGGACGGCGCGACGTGGCGCATTCTCAAACCGATGCTGGCGCAGGGCCGGCTTCCCAATTTGCAGCGTCTGTGCGAGGCCGGCACCTCCGGTGTGTTGCATTCCCTCGAGCCCATGGTCTCACCGGCAATTTGGACCAGCATCGCCTCCGGCAAGACGCCGGACAAGCACGGCGTGTGGGATTTCGTGGTTTCCTCCAAAAGCGTCCGCTGCAAGCGCATTTGGGACATGGCAACCGAATCGGGCTTGCGCACCGGTTTGTGCGGCTACATGGTTACCTGGCCGCCGCCGCCGCTGCCGGGCTTCGTCATCCCCGGCTCCTTTTCGCGCGGCCCCGAAACTCATCCCGCCTCGCTGCAGGTGATCCGCGAGCTGGATATGACACAACGCTCGGACGGCAAGCGCTCGCTCGCTGATCATTTGCGCCTTGCCTGGCAATGTCTCCGTCTGGGCGTGCGGCCGGCCACTTTTCTCACGGCCGCCGGGACGCTGGCGCGCACGCGGCTCGAGCGCGGCTATCTCGAAAAGTTCTATCAGATGCGCCGCCTCGGATTTGCCGTCTACTCCGATGTCTTTCTCCGGCAAGTGCAGCAGTATCAGCCGGAACTGGCCATGTATGTTTTCACGCTGGTGGACAGCACCTCGCACAATTACTGGAAGTTCATGGAGCCCGAGCGCTTCCATGCCGTGCCCGCGCCCGAGATTCGACGGCACGGCAGCAAGATTTACCAGGCCTATGTCGCGGTGGATCGCATGATCGGCCGCACGCTGGCCGCGCTCGACCGCGGCGAAACCAACGTGATGGTGGTGTCGGATCACGGCTTTCAGTCGGTGCCGGAAGCGCAGGGCCGTACGCCCGATCGCACGGTGCGCATCCTGCCGGAGGCGCTGATCGAATTGCTCGGCTGGCCGCCGGCGCAGGTGCGGTTCTTCAACATTCGCGGGGCCACGTTTTTCCGCCACCGCCAGGAGCAGGCCACGCAAGTCGAAAGGATGCGTGCCGATCTGGCGGCGATTCACCTCACCCCGGCAGATACGCCGCTGTTCGAGGTCAAGCCTGATCCCTACGGCAATCTCGAACTTTCGCTCAGTCCGGCCATCGGCGATTTGCACGGCTTGCAAGTGAAGCTGCCGAACGGCCGCGTGATTCCGGCCGAGCGCATCGTGGCCGGCGACCTCGGCACGATTTCCGGAGATCACCACCTCGAGGGCGTCATCATTGCCGCGGGGCCGGCGATCCGGCGCGGCGCAACCTTGCAGCAAGCCAGCGTCCTGGACGTGACGCCCACGCTGCTCACGCTGCTGGGATTGCCGGTCGGCCGCGACATGGACGGCCGCGTGTTAAGCGAGATGTTGGCGCCGGGCTTTTTGAAGTCCGCGCCGGTGCAGTATCGTGATTCCTGGGAACAACCGGATTGGAGCTATGAGGAGGACACCGCCGCTGCCGATGAAAACTTGAAGGAGCATCTGCGCAGTTTGGGCTATCTGTAGCCGGTGACCGGAACAAACAACTTTTGGGGAGAATTGCCATGACTCGTCAACGCACGTTCCTTTGGGGCCTGCGGGTCTGTGTGGTGCTGCTGCTGCCGGCGATGTGGATCGGATTCTCGAGCACGGGCCGCGGCGGCCGGCCTGATTTCACCGCCAGCGTGACGCCGGCCACGGCAACCGTGCGCACCCATGGCACGTGGACCGTCCGCCTGCTGGGCGAAGCCGACAGTGTGAGCAGCGGGGCCACGATCAAGTATCGCTTCATTAAGGGATTCGGCGAGCCGCAGAACAGCGATTCGCTCAGGCAGAATTTCGTGGCCGCTCGCACCGACAACCCGCGCGCGCAAGTCGCCATCACCAGCCTGGAGCGCAGCGATGCCGCCATCACCTGGGATTGGGACCGCAACGCCTGGATCATTACCGTCAAAGTCCTGGCGGGCACCCTGCGGCGCGGGGACACCATCGAGCTGATCTACGGCGCCAATCCGCCGCGCGGCAGAATGAGCGCGCCGCCCTCGGCATTTGTGGACACGATGAGCATTGCGTATGACCTGACCGGCAGCGGCGCCTTCCAGGAAGTGCTGGCGCCACCCGCGCTGCGCGTGGCGCCGGGCGAGCCGCAGCAGATGGCCGCCTATCTGCCGTCACAGATTATGGCCGGCGAACCGGCGCGGCTGCGCGTGGTGATTTTGGACGAAAATTTCAATCTCGTTCCCGAGGTCATGGCCAAACTATCCCTGTCCACCGATGATCCGGAAGCCAGTCTGCTCAGCAGCGTCAGCCTCACGCTCACGGACAGCGGCCGCCTGGACATTCCGTTGACGTTCATGAGCGCCGGCACGCACCGCGTCGCGGTGCGCGCGCAACTGTTGAACCGCGGCGCATACCTGACAGCGGAGAGCAATCCCGTGCGGGTCACGGCGGCCCCACCGCCCTACCGCATTTTCTGGGGCGATTTGCACAGTCACACGCGCATCAGTCACGACGGCCACGGCACCGGCTCGTTCGCCAAGGCGCGTGACGTCGCCGGCCTGGATTTCTATGCGCTCACCGATCACACCAGCAGTGATTTTGGCGAGCAGGGCGGGATCACGGCGGCGGAATGGCAGGAGATCAAGGCGCAGGTGGTCAAATACAACCAGCCGGGAACGTTCGTCACTTTGCTCGGCTATGAGTACAGCCGGCTCGCGCCCTCCGGGCATCACAATGTCTATTTCAATGGTTCGGATGAAACGCTGGCGCAGCTTCCGCTCTATCGCGATCAGATGCGCGGCGAGATTCAAGATTTGTGGCACCGCCTCGAAAGCGTGTTGCCGCCGGGCGTGGAATTCCTGACGGTGCCGCATCACAGCGGCATTATGTGGTCTTCCACTTCGAATTCGGCGATCAGTTTTGGCCCGGGATACGGCCACCGTTTCTACCGGCCGCTCATCGAGATCTATTCCTCCCACGGCCAGAGTGAGATCTACGCACCGGCTCATCCCCTGGCTTATGAGCGACTGCAGGAAGAAGGCCGCTCCAGCACGCCGGGCCCGCACTACGCACAAGATGCCTGGGCCGCCGGTGAAGTGCTGGGCACCATCGCCTCCAGTGATGATCACAGCGCCCGGCCGGGTCTGCCCTTTCGCGGCCTGACTGCGGTGATGGCCGGCGAACTGACGCGCGACGCGGTCTTTCAGGCGCTGCGCCAGCGCCGCGTCTACGCCACCACCGGCCAGCGCATGCTGCTCGATTTCACCATTGCCGGCCACATGATGGGCGCACGGCTGGAAATGCCGCTTGGAACGTTTCCGGCGATTACCGCGGAAGTCGCCGGCACGGACAGCATCGCGTTTATGGAAGTTCTCAAATGGAACATGAAGAACGGCCGCTGGCACGATGGCCATCCGCAGTTCGAAGTGATCCGGCATTGGCCCGGCGAGGGTTTACAATTGCAACGCACCTTCGTGGATTCGAGCTACGCTGGCGATGCGATTTACTATCTGCGCGTCCAGCAGCAGAATGAAATTTATGATGTCGCCCGGCGACTGTACCGGCCGGTGTGGGCGTGGTCCAGCCCGATTTGGGTGATGGCGCCCAATCCGCTCGATACCACGGAGCAGCAGGCGCCGCCGCGGGCATTGCAGCTCCGCGCGACCTATCCCAATCCCGCTCACGGCCACGCGCAGATCAATTTCTATCTGCCGGCCGGCGGCCGCGCGACCTTGCGCCTGTTTGACACGCTCGGCCGGGAGGTTGCCGTGGTATTCGACAGTTTCGAAGCAGAAGGATGGTATTCCACCCGCCTGGACACGCAGGCGCTGGCCAATGGACTCTACTTTTTGAGATTGCAGGCCGGCGGCAGCGTGCTGGTGCGGCGGCTGTTGGTGATGAAATGAAGGGACCGGGGGCGGGGCGTGGAAGCAATCGGCAATTGGTCATCTGACAACTCAGCTCGACATGGGTCTGCTGCACAACATGCAACAACTTCTCCCGCTGTTGGAAAGTCCGGCCGCGCTCAAAGCCATGCTGACGTGGCCGCAGTTTTCCGTCACCTCTTACCACATGGTTTCAGCGCTGGTGAAGCAGGGGCTGCGGCCGCGCACGGTGCTGGATGTCGGCGCCAACGTCGGCCAGTTTGCCGTGGCGGCGGCGCGGCTGTTTCCCGGCGTGCACGTGCATTCGTTCGAGCCGCTGCCGGATTGTGTGGCGCATCTGCGCAAACATGCGGCGCGCCTGGGGAATATCACCGTCCATCCGGTGGCGCTGGGCGAACGCGCGGGCGAAGTGACGATGCGGGTGAATGCTCAAAGCCGCGCCAGTTCGGTCCTGCCGCTGGCGCCGGCGCATCGTGAGGCATTCCCGGCCGCGCAGGAGCAGCGCCAGATCACCGTGCGCGTTGCCACTTTGGATCAAATGCTGGCCGGCCTCGCCCTGCCGCCGCCGGTGTTGCTCAAGGTCGACGTGCAAGGTTATGAAGCGCAAACCCTGCGGGGCGCCACCGCCACCCTGCCGCAGATCGAGTTCGCCGTGCTGGAAACCTCCTTCAAGCCGCTGTACAACGGCGAGCTGCTGTTCATGGATCTGGTTCGTTTGATGGAAAACCACGGCATGCGTTTCAGCCGGCCGGTGGGCTGGCTGGCCGCGCCCAAGACCGGCGAAGTGTTGCAGATGGATGCGCTGTTTGTGAGGGCAAAGTAAAGAGCTTTTTCAAACACATGGGGTCTTCATGAAAATCGCGAGGAAGAAGGCGCTCGCCCTGTCGCTGTGTCTGTTGGCTCTGGCGCCGTTTGCAAGGGATGTTCTTGCGTCGCCGCTTGATGAGCAGAATCGAAAAAAAAACGCTGCTCCTCACCGCCTGTCTGGCAGTGTGACAGCCAACTGGCTCATTCATTATGAGGGGCGGGCCCGGCCGATGGATGAAACAGCCACGGCTTTTGCCGTTGATCCACTTCGTGGCGATTTCCATGTCACTGGATTCCGCAGGCTGCCGTCGCTGGGTGAGGAGTGGCTGACGATCAAATGTGACAGCGCCGGCCAAGTTTTGTGGGCGGTTGGCAACGATGGCGAGAATGAGGGCGATGACCGGCCCACAGCCATTTGCCTGGATGCCGCCGGCAATGTCTATGTCGGTGGCTGGCGCTGGTCAGGCAGCTCGCGCGATTATTTGACGATCAAGTACAACGCCGACGGTGTCAGGCTGTGGCAGAGGCATTACACGCTGGCAGGCAGGAAATCTGCAGAACGAATCGCCGCCATCGCGGTGGATGTCCACGCCAATGTCTATGTCACCGGCAGCGGCGGGGGGGCGGGCGGCGGCAGTGACATCATTACCATCAAGTATGACCCTGATGGCCGCGAGCTGTGGGCGGCTCGCTACAATGGGCCGGCCAATCGCGATGAAACGGCCATGTGCCTGGTCATCGATGAAGAGGGTCAAGTCTGCGTGGGAGGCAACGCCAGGAACAGCAACGGCGACCTGGATTATCTCGTTCTCAAATACAACCCGGCGGGCGAGCTGCTGTGGCAGGCACGCTACGACGGCCCCCGCCATGGCTCTGACGAGCTGCGTTTCATGACGACCGACGCGGAGGGCAACGTTTTGGTGTGCGGAGAAAGCGAAGGCAACGGCACGCGAGGAGATATTGCGACTCTCAAATTTGACCGCGCTGGCAACTTTCGCTGGCTGGCCCGCAAAGATCCCTCGAAGGGAATCGGGAATGATCTGGCAACTGCTCTCGCCACGGACGGGAACGGCAATGTCTATGTCGCAGGGTCAACCACCGCAAATTATGTCCTGGTCAAGTACGATTCCAACGGGGTGGAGCAGTGGGAAGAGCAGCAGTCGCATCATAAGAGAGTTGCGAAGGAAACCGAGCCTTTGCTGGCTGTCCGTGAAGGCGATGGGCTTTATCTCGCCTTTTCTGGTCGCAAGCCTGATACTGTTATTTTGCTCAAGTATGAATTCAGCGGCAGGGTGGCATGGAGGACTGCTCTCCCGATGGCGAATGTTCTCAAATCACACCTGCTGGCCATGTCGCTTGCGAAAAATGGCACGATTCACGTGCTCGGTGAGGCGCAGACCACGCGCGGCGCTGTCCAGAATCATGATTATTTGATTGTGACTTTCACCCCGGCGGGCAAGGTTTTGCAGACCATTCTCCATGGCGATTTCACGCCCGGGCCCTCGCAAGCGACAGCCATGGCGCTCGATCGTAGCGGGAGTGTCTACGTCACCGGCAAGGCCTTCTATGGCGAGACACACTGGCACTGTGGCACCGTGAAAATCGATCGTGGCGGCAGAATACTGTGGGATGATTTCATCGAGGCTGGGCAAAACACGCTGGCCGGTCCACAACTCTTGCCCGACGATCACGAAAACCTTTATCTCGCCACGACGATCAAGACGGGCAGCCGAACCACCGACATCCTGTTGACCAAGTACAATTCCGCAGGCTCCCGAGAATGGCAGCGTCAGGGAGGCGACCTCGCATTGCAATCGTCGCAACATATCGCCGGGCTGGCGCGTGATCGCCACGACAATATTTTGGTCTCGGCGTGGGGCGGCACGCTTAATGCCATCGATTTTATGACCTTTTGTTGGAACCCGTCGGGTGAATCAAAATGGCTCGTCCGCCATGATAGCGGCCGCCGCCATTCGATGGACTATGCCGCTGAGGTAACCGTGGACGAGGCTGGCAACGTTTATCTCACCGGCAGAAGTTCCATCGGCGGGATGGCATCGGACATACTCACCATCAAGTACCAGGCCAGTGGCACCACAGCCTGGCGTGTGGGTTACAATGGCGCCGGCCATGCCGACGATTTTGCGCATGCGATCGCGGTAGATAAATCGGGCAACGTCTACCTCGCTGGCAAAAGCGTGCGTCATCGACAGCCGGACGAACACCTGCTGCTCAAATATGACCAGGCGGGCAACCTGAAGTGGTTGCAACGCCGCAGCGCTCCCCGGGAATTCAAGGACGAAAGTATCGCGCTGACACTTGATCAAACCCCCGGCAATGAGGCCTTGTACCTCGCCACCACCGGGAATGGCGATTCCGGGGCGCCGCTTGATTACGACTATCTCATCGTCAAATACGACACCGCCGGTGTCGAGCAGTGGACGGCGCGCTACGACGGTCCCGCCCACTCCTCGGATGACGCCACCGCCCTCACGCTCGATGCCCACGGCAATGTTTATGTCACCGGCAACAGCCGCGGTGAAGACGGCTCCTGGGATTTTGCCACGGTCAAGTACGATAACCGCGGCACCGAGCAGTGGGTGGCGCGTTACCACGGCCCGCTGGCCAGCGATGACCTTGCCATCGGCGTTGCTGTTGACGGCGACGGCCGCGTTTATGTCGCCGGTTCCACCAGCAAAAACAACTGGAGCCAATACACCATCATTCAATACTTGCAAGACCCGACGGCAGTGCAACGCCATCGACAGGCGGCCCTGCAGCTTGACTATTCCTTGCAGCAAAATTACCCCAACCCCTTCAACCCGGCCACCATCATTCGCTACACGCTTGCGGCCGCCGGGCATGTGGAGTTGAAAGTGTTTGACCTGCTGGGCCGGGAACTGGCGACGCTGGTGAATCAACTCGAGTCTGCCGGAGAGCATCAGGTGTACTGGCAGGCCGAGAATCTGCCCGCCGGCATTTACGTGTACCGGCTGCGCGCCGGTGAATTTGTCGCGCAACGCAAATTGATTTTCTTGAAGTGAATCGAGGCTGACTTTGATCACGGGCATGTTTCGCCATCTCAGAAAAACCCCGCGACTGCACCGGCCGCTGCCCCTGGCACTGTTGCTTGCCTGCCTGCTGCCTGCCTGTGGCAATGGCTCGCCAAATGACAACGAAGTCGTGCGCTACAACCGGCCGCAGCTCACCCTGGCCAATGCCGGCTTCGAGCTGGGCGCCGTGGCCTGGAAGCCCCTGGCCGAAAATCTCGTCGGCTTCGAAATCACCTCCGATTCCCTGGCGGCCACCGCGGGCCGGCGGTCATTGAAAATCGATTTGAGCCGCAGCCGGGTGTTTGGCGGGGGCACCTTTCGCCTCGTCAGTCCGTGGCTCACGCTGCCGGGCGGCGGCGAGTTCGAATTTTCCGCGCAGGTGAAGGCTGCCAGCGCCGGCCGCCAAGTGGCGTTGCGCGTGATCAACGGCGTTGCCAAGCAAGCCTTGCGCAGCGGCAAGCAGCGGCGCGGCGGTGCCGCCGATCATGAAACAATCAGCACGGACTGGACTCCCGTTGTGCTCAGCGGCACTTTGCCGGTTGCCGAAAAGGACGCATACCGGCTGGCGCTGGAGTTCGAAGCGCCCGGCATTTATTGGGTCGATCAAATCGAATTCCGCCATCGCGGCCAAAGCCTTTGCGTTGAGCCGGAACTGGCGGCCGGCTTGCAGCCGGTCGATTACAAAACCAAACTCTTTGCTGCACCAGCAGAAGTTCCGCTGCAACTCTGGCTTGCCAACCGCACGGACCGCCCGCGCGATCTCAAGCTGCAGCTTCATCTCGCCGGCCGTTTACACGCCGGACAGGAGCTGCCGCCGCACGCTTTGACGCTGCCAGGGCAAACCTCGCGGCGCCACGTCTTCACCGTTCCGCTCGAGCATGCCGATGACTATCGCCTGGAGTGGAGGCTGCGCGAGGCCGCCGGACCGCTGGTCGCGCAGGGCGTGCTGCGTCTGGCCGCGCGCAATTCGCAATTGCCGGCCGCGACCGCCGGCGAACCGGTGTGGGGAATGCATCTCAACGCCCTCAATCTGGAGATCACGCTGCCGCTGTTACGCCAGGCGCGCGTAACCTATTTGCGCAACGTGCTGCAGCTCTATTGGAGCCAGGTCGAGCCCAAGCCCGGCAAGTGGCAATGGCCCGATGAGTTGATCGCCTATTTGCATGAGCAGGGCTTTCAATTCCTGCCGATTCTGGGATTCCCGCCGCGCTGGGCCAGTGCCCCGGCGACGCCCGGCGCCCCGGATTTGCAGAACAAAATGCCGCGCTCAATGGAAGAGTTTCGCAACTATTTGAGCGAAGTGACGGCGCGCTACGGCAGCCAAATCACCCGCTGGGAAATCTGGAACGAGCCCAACCTGCCGCGCTATTTCGACGGCACGCCCGGCGACTATGGCGCCGTGCTGGCAACGGCAGTGAGTGCCTTCGCGCAATTGCAGCCGCAGGCGCAACTCGCCGGCTTGAGCCTGGCCTGGTCAGATGACAATCTCGCGGGTTTCGTGCAGCAAGCGCTGGCGCCTGCCCACGCGCGGCCGCAAGCTGTCTCCATTCACCCTTATGAGAAGATTGCGCCGGAGCAGGCGCTGATGGCGAAGATCGAACAACTGCGGCTGCAGGTGCGGGAATTGTGCGGCTATGTGCCGGAATTGTGGGCCACGGAAACCGGCTATCGCGGCCGCGACTCCATCAACGCCGCGATCCCCTACTATTCGCCGCCGCGGCCCGTCACCGTGAATGAGATGACACAGGCGGAATATCTCGTGCGCCATGCGTTGCTGGCCAAAGCCGCCGGGGTGAAGTACTATTTTTGCTATTCGATGGACAGTGAGCGCAGCCGCAGCGGCCCGGACGTGCACGGCTTGCTCGACCATGATGCGCAGGCCAGTGTGAAGCCGGCGTTGCTTGCCTATGTCACGCTCGCGCAATTGTGCGGTGAGGCAGTCTTCGAACGCCGCGAAGAACTGGCCCATCCGGGGCAATTTCTCATGCACTATCGCCGTGCCGATGGCCGGCGCTTCTCTGCGCTCTGGCAAAGCGAGGGATCGGCGACCGTGGCGCTGCCGGCCTCGGTGCAGCGCGCCGAAGCATGGGATTTCTTCGGCAATCGCCTGACTCCGGCTGCAGGCAAACTGCCGATTCAGACCCGGCCGGTCTATTTTCTGCAGTAGGGCACTGCCATTGCGCCTGGCAGGCGTACACGGTCGGGCTGCCATTCCGATGAATCCGGTGAAGCTCACGGCGTTTTACTTGCGTCTTCGCGGGGTCCTTTCGGGACGACATTTGGGGAGATCTGCCTGTCAAGGAGCAGCGCACCCGCAGCGACAGCCGGCGCGCGGGGACATGGGGACGCGGCCAGCCATCGGGACAGCCGCACGGGAAAACAGTAATGGTTGACTCGGCAAATTCATCTTTGCTCAACACCATCGTCGTTGCCATGTCCAAGAAACATAATCGCTATTGGGAAATCACTGCGGCTGTGATTGACTTGGGGACCACGGCGCTGGCTTTCTACGCCGCTTTTTGGCTGCGCTTTCAGGCCGGCTTTCTGCCGCACGCCAATCCCGATCCCGGCGACTATCTCATCATGCTCGGCGGCATTCTGCCGCTCTGGCTGGGATTGTTTTCGTTCTTTGGTTTGTATGACTTTCGGCGGCCGACGCATTTGTATGCCGATCTCCGGCCGCTGCTCTACAGCATCGCCGCGGGCGTGGTGTTCATCTCGGCATTCACGTTTTTTTACCGCGAGTTCTCCTTTTCGCGCCTCACCTTCGTGCTGTTCGGCGTGCTGAATTTCCTGCTGACGCTGAGCGGCCGCGTGCTCCTGCGGCTGAGCCTGCGGCAGGCCCACCGCCACGGCTATTATCTGCGCCACGTCCTCATCGTCGGCGCGGGCGAGCTGGGTTTGCGCGTGGCGGAGCAGGCCAAGCGCCACCCCGAGCTGGGGTATCGCGTGGTGGGCTTCTGCGATGACTTTGAGACCAACGGCATCTACAAAAAGGAGTATGGTCTCGAAGTGCTGGGCCGCACCACCAGTCTCAATGAGATCATCGAAAAGTACCGCATCGACAAGGTGATCGTGGCGCTGCCGGGCCGGGCCATCCGCAAAATTTCGCGCATCGTCGAAACCTGCGAGCTGGAAGGCGTGGAAACCGACATTGTGCCCGACTTCTTCAAGTTCATTCAGCCGCGCACCAAGGTCCATGACTTCGCCGGCCTGCCGCTGGTGAGTGTGCGCTTCACGCCGGTGGATTCCTGGAAATATCGCATCGCCAAGCGCCTGTTCGACGCGGTGTTTGCCGGCGTGGCGCTGCTTGTGTTCGCGCCGCTGATGCTGTTGATCGCGCTTGCCGTGAAGCTGACTTCGCCCGGCCCGGTGTTCTTCAAGCAGGAGCGCATCGGCATCAACCGCCGGCCGTTTTACATGCTCAAATTCCGCTCGATGAAAGCGGGCGCGGAGATGGTCGATCACGAAATCGGCCTGGGCCTGCGCAACGATCCGCGCGTCACCCCCCTGGGAAGGTTTCTGCGGGAATGGAGCCTGGATGAGCTGCCCCAGTTTTGGAATGTGCTCATGGGCGACATGAGCGTGGTCGGACCGCGGCCGGAGCGGACCTACCAGGTGCGCCAGTTGAAAACCATGGTGCCGAATTACATGATCCGCCATCAGGTCAGGACCGGCATGACCGGCTGGGCGCAAGTCAACGGCTGGCGCGGCGACACCTCGATCGACAAGCGCATCGAGCACGATTTGTATTACATCGAGAACTGGTCGCTCAGCTTCGATCTCAAGATCATCCTGCTGACTTTGTTCGGCGGCGTCATCAGCAGGAAAGCGCGCGCCCTGTGATGGCGGCCGCCGGGAAGCGTAGATTCATGACCGGCAACTCTCACGTTGCTCAGGAACGGCACCTCCAGCCATGCGAGGATTGATTGAGAAGGGAAAACGACACACAACCGCCGAGCGTGACGCTGGTCAGCGAGCAATATGCGCCTGATTCGTCTTCCACCGCGCAGTTGTTCGAAGAGTTGATGATCGAGCTGCAGCAGCAAGGCGTGGCCGTGCGGGTGTGCACGCTCACCCCCGGCTATCACGGCTACGTGAAAGAGGGCAAAGTTCCGCTGCGCGAAGTGCGCCACGGCGTGCCGGTGCGCCGGCTGCCGCGCCTGCCGTTCCGCCGCGGCAACCGCGTGGGCGAGGCCCTTAACTGGGTGTGGGGCACGTTGGCGCTGGCACTGCTGACCTGGCGCACGCCCCGGCAGGCACCGTTGCTGATCAGCACCAATCCGCCCATGGCGCATGTCGTGGGCGCGCTCATGAGGATCCTGCGAGGGCAGCGTTTCATTGCGCTGTTCTATGATTTGCATCCGGAATTGTCCTGCGCGGTGGGCCTGTTGCGGGAAGGCAGTCTGCTCGACCGGCTGTGGCGCCGGATCAATCGTTGGGCGTTGCGCCACACCGATGTGGCGGTGGCCATCGGCGCGTACATGGAGCGCGTGATCAAAGGCCGTTATGCCGCCGCCGCCACCACCATTATTCACAATTGGTGCGACCCGCGCGTGGTGCGCTGTCTGCCCAAGGAGGCGAGCCTGTTTGCCCGCGAGCATGGCCTGCTCGACCAGTTCGTGGTGCTGTTCTCCGGCAACCTGGGCTGGCGCCAGCGCCTCGAAATTCTGATCGACGTCGCCGCGTTGCTCACCAACCTGCCGATTCGTTTCGTGTTCATCGGCGAGGGCGTGAAAAAGCCCAAACTGCAGGAAATGGCGCAAGCACGCGGCCTGAACAACGTGTTGTTCTTTCCCTACCAGCCGCGGCATTTGATGGAACACTCGCTCGCGGCCGCGGATTTGGCGGTGGTCTCGCATGAGCGCGAGGCCATCGGGTTTGGCGTGCCGAGCAAGATCTACACCTACATGGCCGCCGGCCGCGCCATTCTGGGGCTGGCGAGCAGGCCCTGTGAATTGATCGATCTGGTGCGCGAATGCCAGTGCGGCTGGGTGTTCGATGAAGATCACGACCGCGATGCGATCGCGGCTTTGCTCCAGCAACTGCTGCAGGCGCCGCAGCTCAGCCGGCATGCCGGCCAGCGCGCGCGCCAGCATTTCGAGCGCCACTTCACCCTGTCGCTGGTGGCGCGCCAATACCAGGAGTTGATCCGGCGGCAATGCCAGGCGGGACCGGCGCCCGCGCTGCTGGAGAGAATATTCCGCCTGCCGCGGCGCCGGCGCAGGCCGGATGAAAAAAACACAACCCGAGAACAACGAACCAGGGCTGCCCAGCACGAAACTGCCCAATTCATGTGAGATGACACGGTAACGGCTCCGCCGTTGCGGTTCAATCGCTGGCCCGGTAAATTGTCCCAGCTCAACTGCAGCGCTTTTGCCATGTCACAACAACGTCGTCGCCTGCTCGAGCTCGCGATCGCCGCCTGCGATCTGCTCGTCACCACCTTTTCGTTCCATGCCGCCTTTTGGCTGCGCTTCGCAAGCGGCTATTGGCCGCACGGCGGCCCGGAGATCGATCAGTACCTGATCATCCTGGGAGGCATTCTGCCGTTGTGGCTGGGGCTGTTTTCCTTCTTCGGCCTGTATGATTTCCGGCGGCGGTCGCACCTGCTGGCCGACGTGCGCGGCCTGCTGTTCAGCCTCGCCGCGGGCGTGCTGTTCATTTCCTCGTTCACCTTCTTCTATCGCGAAGTTTCCTATTCGCGGCTGACCTTCGTGCTGTTTGGGGGGGTGAATTTCGGGTTGTTGGTGTGCGAGCGTGTGCTGGTGCGCTGGCTGCTGCAGCAGGCGCACCGGCGCGGTTACCACTTGCGCCGGGTGCTCATCGTCGGCGCCGGTGAGTTGGGCCGGCGCGTCGCCCGGCAGGCAAAGAGCCATCCGGAATTGGGCCATCGCGTCGTCGGCTTCTGCGACGATCAGGAAACCAACGGCCTCTGCCCGGAAGCGTGCGGCCTGGCGGTGCTGGGCCGCACCACGGAGTTGCGGGAGATCATCGAGGCGCAACGCATCGACAAGGTGATCGTGGCGCTGCCCGGCCGCGCCCTGCGCAAGATCTCGCGCGTGGTGCAAGCCAGTGAGCAGGAGGGCGTGGAAATCGACCTCGTGCCGGATTTTTTCAAGTTCATCCAGCCGCGCACGAGCGTGCGTGATTTCGCCGGCCTGCCGCTGGTGGGCGTGCGCTTCACGCCGGTGGAATCCTGGAAATACCGGGTGGCCAAGCGCGCTTTTGATATTGCCTTTGCCGCCGCCGTGCTGATACTCACGGCGCCGTTGCTGGCGCTGATCGCCCTGCTGGTGAAGCTGACCTCGCCCGGCGGGGTGTTCTTCTCGCAAGTGCGCTATGGCACCAACCGCCGGCCGTTTCGCATGCTCAAGTTTCGCACCATGCGCCCGCAGTCGCAAAGCAGCAGCGACACGACGTGGACCAAACGCGACGACCAGCGCGTCACGCCGCTGGGCGCTTTTCTGCGGCGCACCAGTTTGGACGAGCTGCCGCAATTCTTCAACGTCTTGAAAGGCGACATGAGCGTCGTCGGTCCGCGGCCGGAACGGCCGTTCTTTGCCAATCAATTCAAGAGCGAAGTGCCGCGTTACATGGTGCGCCATCAAGTCAAGACCGGCATCACCGGCTGGGCACAGGTGAACGGCTGGCGCGGTGACACGTCCATCCGCCATCGCATCGAGCACGATTTGTATTACATCGAGAACTGGTCGTTTACTCTTGATCTCAAGATTATCTTGCTGACGATCGCACACGGCATTCTCAACAGGAATGCCTATTGATTGTGAATCAACGCGCGCAACGCTGGCGGCCCGCCTGCATACGTGGGCAGGGTGCCGGCCGGCGCGACAATCGCTTCGTGATCGTTTTTGCAGAGTCATGCAAAAATGTCCCGGCACACCGCAATTCTGAAGGTCAAACACTTCAATTACGCCGTCAAGAGAAAACTGTGGCCCAACGCGCCGGCTCCCAAGGCGCATTACAAAATGCTGGCGGAGGCCGCGGCGCAACCGGGCTGGTGCGTGTTGCACGCCGGCGGCGGCCGTAACAAACACAATTTGTTCCAGCAGCAACACGTGCGGCGGATCAACGTTGACCTGGACGCCGTCACGCTGGCGCAGGACCGCACCGCCGGCCTGCGCGTGCTGGGCAATCTCGAAGCGCTGCCGGTGCCGGACAATGCTTTCGATCTGATCGTATGCGAGATGGTCTTCGAGCATCTCGCGCATCCCGGCCGCGTGGTTCGGGAGTTCTTTCGCAGCCTCAAAAGCGGCGGCAGCCTCATCTTCATCACGCCGAACTTGCTGGCTTATCCGTTTCTGATTTCCCGGGCAACGCCGTTTTGGTTTCACCGGTTGTATGGTTTTCTGCGCGGCCGGCAGGCGGAAGACATTTTTCCGACTTACTACCGGCTGAATACCGGAGCCGCAATCCGGCGTCACTTTGATCGCGCCGGCTTCGAATTGGTGCAATTGCGGCAGCTCGATGCCTCGTGCGACTATTTCGACATCCTGCCGGGTGTGCATCAGATGCTGGCGGTGGTCACGAATTTCCTCAATCGCGTGGAGGCGCTGAGTTTTCTCCGGCAATTTCACCTCGGCTGGTTCCGCAAGCCGGCAGCGGGGTGACCGGTTCCGGCGTTTGGGTCCGTTACAAGTGATCTCCTGGCAACAGGAGTGAAGATTTTCCCAACGGCATGTCTGTTGGGTTCTGCTCTCCGTGAGAGATTGTCTTCCTGGTTGCGGCTTGTCTGCTTTGGGTTAAACCAAAGGACAAGCATCCAACCAGGACAAGGAATTATCCAAAGCGGATCTTCAGACAAACGGAAAACCGCAGCCCTGCGAGCGGCTCCAATGGATTGAAACAACCCAGCAGATCATTCCGACTCGTTGGGTTGTTTCAATCCGCTGGAGATTATCCTCTTGGTTGCGGCTTGTCTGCATTGGGGCGAAATCAATGGGAGTGGAAACATGGGAGCAGAGCGAGGCCAATTCGGCAGGCGAGGGGTGGCGCTGCTGAGCGAGCAATTTGCGCCGGATGCCGGCTCCACCGCGCAGCTTTTTGCGGAGCTGACGCGAGAGCTGGCGCGGCATGGCGTCGAGATTCAAGTGTGCGCTTTGCAGCCGGGATATGTCAAAGACGCGCCGGCTGCGCCCTGGCGTGAAATCCATCATGGCGTGCGCGTGTGGCGATTGCCGCGGCTGCCCTTTCGCCGCACCAACCGCACGGGCAAGGCCTTGAACTGGGCGTGGGCGACGCTGGGCCTGGCGCTGCTGGCGCTGCGGGTGCCGCGGCAGATTCCCCTGCTGGTGGGAACGAATCCGCCCATGCTGCATCTCGTGGGCGCCGTGATGAAATGGCTGCGCGGCCAGCGCTTCATCGCATTGTTCTATGACCTGCACCCCGAGCTGTCCTGCGCCGTCGGCATGTTGCGGCACGGCAGCTTGATTGACCGCATGTGGCGGCGCCTCAATACGTGGATCCTGCAGCAGGCTGACGCCGCCATTTGCCTGGGACACTACATGGAGCGCTCCGTGCTGGCGCGTCATGCGCCGGCGCCCACCGTGATCATCGACAACTGGTGTGATCCCGCGGTGGTGCACTGTCTGCCCAAAGCAGAGAGCCGTTTTGCGCAGGCGCATGGGTTGTTGGATAAATTCGTGGTGCTGTTCTCCGGCAACATGGGCTGGCGGCAGCGGCTGGAAATCCTGCTTGCCGCCGCGGCCGACTTGCAAGACACGGCGGTGCGCTTCGTTTTCATCGGCGAAGGCGCGAAAAAGGAGAAGCTCCGCGAAATGGCGGCCGCCATGAACTTGCAGAACGTGCTCTTCTTCCCCTATCAGCCGCGCGCCGCGATGGAGCATTCGCTGGCCGCCGCCGATTTGTGCGTGGTGTCGCAAGAGCGCGAAGTCATCGGCTATGGCGTGCCGAGCAAGATCTACACCTACATGGCCGCCGGCCGCGCCCTGCTCGGCCTGGCGAGCCAGCCGTGCGAGTTGACCGACATGGTGAAGAAGTTCAAATGCGGCTGGCTGTTTGACGAGGATCATGACAAGGACGCGATCGTGGCGCACTTGCGCCGGCTCATGCAGGAGCCGCAAGCGTGCCACGCCGCCGGCCGCCGCGGCCGCCAGGCGTTCGAAGAGAATTTCACGCTGCCGATCATCGCGCGCAAGTATCTCGATCTGATCCAGCGGCAATGCGAGATGGGGCCGGCGGCGGGCTGGTGGCAACGATTGTTGCGGTTCCGTGCACGAACGGCGCAGCCGGGTGCGCAGCCTGCTGGCGCTTGTGATCTTGACGAATCTCGAGTCGTGGAGGCAACAGCCAAGCCGTGGCAGGAACAGTGATCAAACTGTCGCCTTGATTATGTCACATGCCAGGATTTGCCGCCGCCTCGCGACGCGCGCTGGGTGAGATTGCCTGAATTGCCGGCAAACGCCGCTTCCCCGCGGTGAATCTGGTCCAATCAATCTGCGTTGTGCCGGCATTTTCAGAGTGAACCGATTCATCGGATGAATCGCAGTGAGGACATGGCCAAATGACCAGGAAGGTTCGCATGGTGGTTGATCGAAAAAATCACAGGCCGGGCGGCATTTCTTCCGCCTCCGTTTGGGTGATGCTTCTGTTGGTGTTGGCCGCGAGCGCCGCTGCGCAGGAAATCATGACCGTGCCGACCTATCACTGGTCCTACACCTACGCGCGCGAGTTGAGCCTGCGCCATCGCCATTTGGATTTTTCCTCTGCCAACTGGCCGCTGACAATGGGTGAAATGGCGCACCTGGCCGATTCGGCCGGCAGTGCCATGGCATACTCATCGGAACGATTTTGGCAGGCGCGCTTGCAGCAGTTTTCCCGCACGCCGCTCGCGCCGAAAGCATGGCTGCAGTTCGGCGGCCGCGTGAGCGAAAACGCCGGTGATTTCGGCGAGACCACCGGCTCACGCGCCGGTTTGCGCACGCAGCTCGCGCTGTTTCCGGACCGGAATGTTGCCTTCGTGAATGCCATTCGCCTGGATGAAGAGTTGCGCGAGGATCCCGATTACCTGGGCAAACGCTGGCGCGGCTTCGCCGGTTACACCGAGCAAGCCTATGTCGCCTTGCATTTCGACAAGTATGTCGCTAAATTGGGCCGTGATTTTGTGCGCTGGGGGCGCGGCGTCGATGCGACTTTGCTGATCTCGGATTATTCCCGGCCGCTGGATCATTTCTTTGGCCGCCTCGATTTAAAGCAGTTTCGGTTTGACTATCTCGCGGCAAAATTGAATTCGGAGTATCTGCCGGATTCCCTGCGCGCACGCTACGCCACCGACGTGAGCGAACGCTATCTTGCCGCGGCACGCGCGGAAATCCGGCTGAAATCGAACTTGCTCACGCTCGCAGTCACGCAGATGGCGCTCTACGGCGGGCCGGGCCGCGGCTTCGAGTTGCACTACCTCAACCCGTTTCTGGCGTTTCACGGCGAGCAGCTCAATGAACAGCAGAAGAGCAACACCTTTGGCGCGCTCGACGCCGTGCTGCGGCCGCGCGACGGGCTGGAACTCTACGCACAATTTCTCATCGACGACGTGCAAGTCGAGAAGACGCGGCGCGGCGATCTGGAGCCGAACGCGATCGCCTGGCTCCTCGGCGCTGAAGTGGCGGATCCTTTCGGGTGGCAGGGCGCCACGCTGGGTCTGGAATACACCCGGATTGCCAATCGCACCTACAATGCCATCACCGTGTGGGAGAAGTTCATGCACCGCAACCGGCCGCTGGCGCATTTTCTCGGCAATGATTTCGACCGCTGGCTGGTGCACGGCCGCGCCTACACCGGCGGCAATGTGCAGCTCTTCTACGCTTACGAAGCCCGCCGCCACGGCGAGGGCCGCATCGCGCGGCCGTTCGACATGCCATGGGTGAATGCCGATTTGGAGCAGGGCTACCGCGAGAAATTCCCCAGCGGCGTGGTCGAGCGCAGCACGCATCTCAATCTGGAGGCGCGCTGGCAGGCGCGTGCGGGCTTCTTTTTGGCCATCGCCGCCGGCCACTCGCGCTATCGCGATTTCGCCAATCAAGCGGGCCGGCACCGGCAGGAAACCAGCGTGCGTGTGCAGCTTTGGCTGGAGCGATTCTGGTGGCTGGGTTTGGAGTGAGGTGCGGAGCCGGGCTGGCGGTGTGGCAGCGCTAAACAACTCGTGCAGGTGTGATGCCCTCAGCATCATGAGAACCTGACGGCACCCAGTGAAGATTACGATTGTTGGAATTCAAGTCTTCCTGCTTGCAGGCAGAGGCGGCGGGCAGCCGCCGGATGACACTTATTACGGGAGATGATCATGGCCATGGCTTCACGGATGAGAAGCGACAAGACCTTCGTGCAGGAGCGCATTCAAAGCAGCATTGCGGTCAAGACGAAATTGATGGAACAACAGGCGGCGGAGATTCTGTCGGTCGGGCACAAGCTGGTCAACATTCTGCGTGGCGGCGGCAAGATTCTCTTTTGCGGCAACGGCGGCAGCGCCGCCGATGCCCAGCATCTCGCGGCCGAGCTGGTCTGCAAGTTGCGCAATGACCGCCCGCCGCTCGCCGGGCTGGCGCTTACCACTGACACCTCGACGCTCACCGCCACCAGCAATGATTTCTCGTTTCGCGATGTGTATGCCCGGCAGATCATTGCCCTGGGCGCCAGCGGCGATGCCTTGATCGCCATCAGCACCTCGGGAAACTCCGCCAATGTTCTGGCGGCGGTGGAGGCCGCGCGCCAGAAGAACGTGCTCACCATCGGCCTGCTCGGCCAGGATGGCGGCGCCATCGCCGGCGCCGTCGATCATGCCGTGATCGTGCCGGACAACGACACGCAACGCATTCAGGAGTGCCACATTTTGGTGGGCCACATCTGGATGGAAATGGTGGAGCACGAACTCTTTGGCTGAGCCGACCCGACAGGCCGCGTTCGTTTTTCTCGATCGCGACGGCACGCTGATCGAGGAGAAAAACTATCTCCGCCGGCTGGAGGATATTGTCTTCCTGCCCGGCAGCGAAGCCGCCATTGGGCGGCTGCGGCGCGCGGGCTGGCGCGTTGTCGTGATCAGCAATCAATCCGGCGTGGCGCGCGGCTACTTCACCGAGGCGTTTGTGCAGGAAACCCATCGCGTGCTGCAACAGCACCTTGCCCGGCACGGCGCCTGGATCGACGGCTTTTACTTTTGCCCGCATGCACCGGAAGCCAATTGCAATTGCCGCAAACCGCGCCCGGGCATGCTGGCGCAGGCCGCGCGTGATTTCGCGTGCGAACTCACCGGCTTCATGATTGGTGACCGCGCCAGCGACATTGCCACCGGCCGCAATGCCGGCCTGCGGACCGTGCTGGTGCGCACCGGCTACGGCAGCGAAACCGCCGCCCGCGGCGAGTGCCAGCCCGATTTCGTCGCCGACGATCTCGCCGCCGCCGTGGATTGGATCCTGCGGCAACCGAATTAGAAAGACGGAGATCACCTCTCCGCTTCCACCCATAGAAGAAGCCCTCAACGAATGATTCGGCGAGGGCTTTTTCTTTGCGACCGGCAGTTGCTTCTCTGGCGCTTTTTTGCTATGCTTGCGCCACCGTCAATAGAACCACGGAGGAAGAATGCTCAAGCCCAATGCCGCTTTCATCCTGCTTCTGCTCAGCCTGAGCAGCACCGCTCGCAGTGGCGCGCCGCCGGCCGCGATCGCGGCCGACAGCATCCATGCCGGCGTGTATCATCTTGCCGTCACCATCGGCCCGCGCCCAATGGGCTCGGCGAATGAACGCGCGGCGCTGCAGTGGGCGGTGCGGCGATTCGCCGGCTGGGGCGCGGACACGGCCTATGTCATGCCCGTGCCGTACAGCGAGCGCATCAACACCAGCTCGGGCGTCGCCCTCGGCCTCTTTCGCGGCCGCAGCGACAGCCTGATTGTCATCGGTGGCCACATCGATTCCGACGTGCGCGAAAATCCGGGCGCGAATGACAACGCCTCCGGCACCGCCGTGATGATGGAACTGGCGCGCGTCTGGCGCGACGCCGAGCGGCGCTACAGCCTGCTGTTTGCGGCGTTCGGCGGTGAAGAGGGCAACCTGGCCGGCTCGCGCTGGTTTGTCGACCATTTCCCCGAAATTGATCGCGTGGCACTCATGCTGCAAATCGACATGGCTGGCAGCGAGGGCCCGCTGATTCCCTTTATCGACAGTCGCGGCCATCAGGCGCCCGCCTGGCTGGTGAAGGATGCCTTCGCGATCGACCGCAGCCTGGGCTACAACAGCTTGAAGTATCCCACGCAATTCTTCACCCTCAATGCGGCGCTCGGCGGCGTCGCCGGCTCGGATCATGAGCCCTTTCTCCTCCGCGGGATTCCCGCCATTGACTTCACAGCCGGAGTGGGAACTTCACCGATTCACACGCCCAACGATCGCATTGAATTCGTGAGCAAGGCGGCACTGGAGCGCAGTGCGCGCCTGGTTGATGGTTTGTTGCGCAAGTATCAAACCCAGGGCATTCCGCCTGCCCGCAGCGGCAATTACATGCTCTGGCAACTGTTCGGCGGCACGCTGTTCCTGCCGCACTGGGCGATTTATGCCGGCCTCGGCTTTGCGCTTCTGCTCGGCGTGCTGGCGTTTACGCGCGGCCGCGGCCAGCGGCTGCAAATCGACAAGGCGCAGCGCGTCCACTTCTCCGGCGCCAAGGTGTTTCTGCTGCTGCTCGTGATTGCGGTGTTCGCGCAACTCGGGGAAGCGGCGATGCAGTTCGTCAAAGGCCTGCGCTATCCCTGGTTTGTGCACCTTGATGAGTATCTCGTCTTCGCCGCGCTGTTTGCCCTCGCCGGTTTCTGGCTGGCGCTGTGGCTCAGCCGAAACTGGCGCTTCAGTCCCGATCCCTATCTTTATCTCAAACGCAGCCTGCTGCCGCTGCTGCTGCTGGTGATCCTGGCCTGGCTGGCAAGTCCGCGCCTGGCGCTGTATCCGGCGCTCACGCTGGTGTGCTGCAGTCTGGCCGTTTATCTGCCGGGAACGTTGTTGAAACTGCTGTGTGCGCTCGCCGCGCCGGTTCCCATGTTCATGCTGATGTTCTTCGAACTGTTCGAATTCGGAGCGCGTGCCATGCCGCGGGCGCTGGCACCGTATCACGGCTTCACGCCGTCGCTGCTCTACAGCGCTGCACTCACCCTGCTGCTGATTGTTTGGTATCTGCCCTCTTTTTACCTGCTCGCCTACACCTTCGCGCACGGGCACAAACACCTGGCCTGGCTGCGCCTTTTTCGCCAGCCGCTGTTCGGCTTGTTGATCCTGCTGGCGGCCTTTGCGTATGGCGGATACTTGTATGCTTTTCCCGCCTACAACGCGCAATGGCGCGCCAACTTGCGCGTGACGGCGCAGTATGATCAGATTACGCAAGACAGCCGGCTGCGGCTGATGGGCGATGAGTATTTTCGCGGGGTGCAAGTGCAGGCGGGTGACCAGCAGCAAACTTACAATGAGGCGATTCATCGCGCGGAGCTGGCGCTGCCGTTTCGCGCAGACTGGCTGTCGGTTGCCGGCAGCCAGACCGGCGACGCGCGCGATTCGACGCTGATCCAGGTCGATTGGCTGCTCACCAGTGCCAGGCCCTGGAATGAAGTCCGCCTGCAGGTGGAGAGCGATACCCTGGCGCTGGTTGTCATGGACACGAATTTAAAATACAGCAAGAGCCGCCGCGCAGACGCCGAGCGTTTCCTCTTTCGCTGGTATGCCGACCCGGACGACACGCTGCGCGTGCAGGCGAGGTTCAAACTTTCACCGGGCAGCCGGCTGATTCGGCAGGTGACCGCGATCTATGCGGACCCGCCGTTACCGCTCACGGTGACGGCACAATACGCCGACGTGACCTACCGCACCGAAGTCACACGCCGCGACACGCTGGTGATCATGCCACCGTCCACTGAAGCGGGATTGTGAGCGCCGCGGCATTGCGGCTGCGGCCTTGCGCCTTCTGCTGCGGTTGGGTTTGCTTCACGTTTGAGGCACACCGGCGAAGCATTCACAGAATTCGTGCGCGTGCCTCGCTGCCGCCTACACCGCCGCGGCAGCGCGCGCCAGCGCCACCAACTCCCAGTAGGGCGGGCGATAGCCGCGCGTTTGCACAAACTGCTCCGCCTGCTGCAGCACCCTGGCTTTGATGGCCTGATGCCGCTGGTTGAATTGCCGGTGCCGCAGCGCGGCTGCGGCACTCATGCCCTCGGGCACCGGCCCGACTTTGCCCAGGGCGTTGCAGAGCAGGCTGTAGCCTTTCAGCACGCGCGCCAGCGGCAGCAGATACCACGCGTAATCGAGACGGTCGCCCGCTTCCGCCCCCTCCAGCATGGCATCGATCACCGCGTTGTCCACGTGATCTTGATACAGCGTTTCCGGATCGCGCCATTCCGCCACCACACGCAATTGCGGATCGTATTCAAGATCCGCGGGCTCCTGCGTTTGAAAATGCTTCACTCCGAATGCCGCCAGCCACGCGCTCACTCCCGCGGAGGAGATGTGTGAGATGCCCATCCACAACTCGATGCCGAACCGGCGATAAGCCGCCGAGGCCACCTCCGAGCAGAACAGCTTGCCGGCATCCTGATAATCCATTTCGAAATCATAGGGAATGTGTTGCGCCTGCGCCTGCGCCAGCGCCGCGCTGGCGGCTTCGTGCGGCAAATGGGGATTGGCGGTGAGGGCCGCTAGATCGGCGCGCAGCCGCAAAACCATCACCCGCAGCTTCTTGTCGCGCAGATATTCCTCCAGCGTTGCCACTGACACGCCCCGCTCGATGTGCGCCTCAATGATCGAGGCCAGACTGGTTTTTTCGTCGACGTGCACCAGGGCAATGTGCGAAAAGTTGCCGGGATAATCGTTGCCGCGCGCAATCAGCGCCGAGGTGGGTGCACCCCCGCGCGAGACCAGAATGTCGCCACTGTGAATGGTGACCCCAAGAATTTTGGCCGAAGGCGTTTGGGAAGGTTCCTCCGTACCGCGCGTCAGCGCCGGCAGCGCTTGCGGCGGCGCCTGCAGCATCACTTCTTCCAGCGCCGCGCGGCTGCCATAGAGCAGGCGATAGAGCCGGTCGCGGGTCGCCGGCGACTTGATGTCCCACTGCTGCGATTGCGCTTTCACCAGCGTGCGCACACGGACTTGCAAACTTTCATAGACGGCCAGCTTCTCCGGACAGGCTGCCACCTGCGGCGCCAATTCGAAAATGTCATGTTCGAGTCCGGCAAAAAGTTGATGCTCGGGAGGAAACGAATGGGCGCTGAGCGAGTCGAGGCGCTGCTGCGTGCGGGCCAGTTCCTGATTGATCATTGGCTCGAGCGCGGCGCAGCCGGCTGTTCTCGCCTGCTGGAAGCGTTCTTCCAGCGCTTGCCAATAGGCATCCTTGTTCCACACGAAGGGCGCCTTGTCGCTGGCCACCGGTGGCGGCACTTCGGCGGCAGGAATGAGCAGCAGCAAGTAAAGCACGCCCAGCGTGAGGGCAACGGAGGCAATGAGCCGGCGCTTTCGGCTGCCGGTGGCGGAAGTCGAAGTCATGGCCGTGTCACTTTCTGTGGGTGGAGCGTAATTTGAGTTGGAAGAATTCTTCGCGAGCAAGGTGCAAATTGCAGGGATGAAAAGCAAGCCGGCCGCTGCGCGGCCGGAGTGGGCAGGAAAGGCGGGACCGGCAGTTTTCAGTGTTATTCAGGCAAGAGGACTTCGCAACGGCGTACAAAGCCTGCAATGAGTCTTCGCCGTCGTCTTTCTCTAAGAGACGAAAGCAACCCAGCACAAATTCCCTCAGTCGGGTTGTTTCTTTCTGCTGGAGAATTTCCGTGTTGTGCGGAGGGCGTAAGCTGTTGGCCGGTACAGCAAATTTGCGTGGTGAGTATCTGCCCGGGACTGAAGAAACCACCCGAGCGCCTGGTTCGGAGGCGTGTACAAGTCAGGTCGAACTTGCCCCGGCTCAAGACGAAGCGCCCGGGCGGTGGTGTTTTGGGACGGGCACTGATCGGTCGTCGCGTCGCGCAATCCACAGATTCCCTCAAATCGTGCTGCAGGCGAACTGCTCACCGCAGCTCAAGCAGCGGCGCAGGCGCCGCACGATCAATTTTGCGTGCGCGGCAGTGCCAGCGGCTGCGCGAGCTTGTTTTTGAGATTGGCGGTCAGTTCGTTCATCACGGCCAGCACGCTTTCACCGCTGGCTTTCTCCGCCAGGAGCAGCGCGCCGGATTGCGGATCGAATAGTTGGACATCGACGCGCAGGCGGGTGCCTTCGCGCACCACGCCGCCGAACAGCAGCAGATCCGCCGCCGTTTGCCGCGCCAGGGCGCGCGCATTTTGGAGATGGTTGCCGGCTGTTTTGTGCGTTCCCGCGGTTTGCTGTGCCTCTTCGAGAATCGTGCGGCCAAACACGCGCACGCCGGGCGTGCCTTGCAGATCGGTGATGATCATGTCGGGCAGGCCGGTAACCAGCCAGGCATCGCCGGCATGGCCGGTGCGATTTTCAAAATAGCCAATCAACAAGGTCTTTTCCGCAGGCGCGGGCGCCGCCTGCGCCAGCGAATCTGTTGCGTGGTGCTGAACCGAGGCCAGCGTTGCGGAGGACAAGCCGCGCGGCGAGTGGCCCGGCTGGATGAACAGCGCCGGCACCAACAT
The DNA here is from genome assembly GCA_037445455.1 of bacterium. GTDB lineage: Bacteria > Zhuqueibacterota > Zhuqueibacteria > Zhuqueibacterales > Zhuqueibacteraceae > Coneutiohabitans. The sequence goes on from JBBIKM010000019.1 coordinate 39,580, forward strand.
GCTGAGCGCCACCAGCGGCAGGGCGCGGCGCAGGCTGTGCCGTGAAACCAGCGGTTTCAGGAATTGCCGCGGCTGCCAGAATTTCCCTTTGATCGCCGCCGGCCGTTGCGCTGCCCGGGGGCTGGATTGCGGCAGCAGATAAGGCTCGAAGGTTTGCGTCTCGCTCACCTGCAGCGTGTCCTGCCGGTTGGAGGCGATTTCGATGGCGGCCTGGCCCAGCGGCTTCACCGGAATCTTGAAGACTTCAACTTTTTGGCAGATGTTTTTCAATTCCTGCAGCCCGAAGTTGATGGCCACGAAGGTGAGCTTGGTCTTGACCATCTCGTAAACTTCGCGCGTGAGGCAGATGCCGCTGGGCTCCGCCAGCGTTTGCAGCCGCGCCGCGATGTTGACCTCGTCGCCGAACAGATCGCCGTCCACGATGCGCACTTCGCCCAGGCTGATGCCGATGCGCACGTGAATCTGATCGGATTCGGGCTTGTCGAAGTTGTAGCGCGTGAAGCGTTCCTGCGCTTCGATGGCACACTGCACCGCTTCCACCGCGCTGTCAAAGTCCATCAAGTAACCGTCGCCCGTGCTTTTCACGATGCGGCCGCGATGCTTGCGCACGAGAAAGCGCATGATGCGATTGTGATCGCGCAGCAGCTTGAGCGTGAAGCGTTCGTTCTCTCCCATGCGCCGGCTGAAGCCCTTGATGTCGGTGAACATGATCGCCGAAAGCTTGCATGAGTTGTTCTTGAATGCGGACATTTGCTGAACCGGCTGAGAGTTGTGATTCGAGTCCATGAATGCTCTCTCTGCTATGATTTCGGTGAATGCGGATGCGACGGATTGGCTCACCGCGCTTGCGAAGAGTGGAGGGATACCGGCGTTCTTATAGCAGGCGCGGTCGCGCTATCCCTGCTCACAAACCGCCAGCCTCTTTTGCAAGGCTTGTGCCACCCTGTGCGCCTCAATAAAATCAGAATCTTGTATTGTCGATCTGACCCTGCATTTTGTCTGTTTTTGAGACGGCCAAGCCGCCTGAGACACTCGCTGTTCTGTACTTGCATGTGGTTGCGGAGTGCTCAGCCCTGCCTGAGCTTGGGCCTGAGCAGAACTCCTCTGAGACTGAAATCTGCCCACGGCTATCCCGCGGAAGCTGGCTCGCAAAATTTCGCTGCAGCAGCATGGCCTCCTGCCGCGGACAAGTTTTGATTTGACTTTTGTCAACGTGCGTGGCAAATTGACCAGACACAAATCTGCCGGCATTTTCGCCAAAAAATTCTGGACGGTTTTTTTGAGAGCGGCAGGCTTGGTCGCCGGGTGGAAGGATCCGGGTCGGCAGAATCTTCGGGAGCATCGCACAAATGTCGCTGATGAAGCTTGGTTGTTTCGCCGCGGTTCTGACCGTTCTTGGCTTGCTGTTTCCGGCGCAGGCGCAAACGAAAGCGACCCTGGCCCTGGCGGCGGCCTCGGATTTGATCTATTGCCTGGAAGATTTGAACGCGGCTTTCAGGCAGGAAAATCCCGGCGTGTCGCTGCAAGTCGCGACCGGCTCCTCCGGCAGTTTTTTCGCGCAGATCAAGCACGGCGCGCCCTTCGATGTTTTCCTGTCTGCGGATTTGGATTACCCCAAAGCGTTAGTGCGCGCCGGCCTGGCTGACTCCGGCAGCTTGACGAAGTATGCCATTGGCCGGCTGGTGCTGTGGACGGTGCGGCCGGAGATTGCCGTCAAGCGCGGCCTGGCAGTGTTGCGCGAAGCCCAAGTCCGCAAGCTGGCGATTGCCAATCCCGAACACGCGCCTTATGGCCGCGCGGCGAAAGCCGCGCTGGAGCACGCGCAGCTCTGGCGCGAGATTCAGCCGAAGCTGGTGATCGGAGAAAACCTCGCGCAAGCAGCGCAATTCGTGCAGAGCGGGAGCGTTGCAGCCGGCATCGTGGCCCTGTCTTTGGTTCTCTCGCCCCGGCTGGAGAGAGTCGGAACCTATTTCGAAATCCCTGAAACCAGCCACCCGCCTTTGGAACAGGGCGCGGTTTTGACCCAGCGCGGCGCATGCAATCCCGCTGCGCGCAAGTACATCGAGTTCTTACGCTCGGCGGGCGCGCGGGCCATCTTTGACCGCTATGGCTTTCGCCTGCCCAACTGACCGGGAGACGGTTTGCGATTTTTGAGCGGGCTGACGCCCGAACTGTGGGAAGCCTTGCTGCTGACCTTGCGCCTGGCTTTCGTGGTGACGATTCTGCTGTTGCTGGTGAGCATACCGCTGGCGTTTGGGTTGAGCCGCAGCCGGCGGCGCGCCCTGCTGGCCGTGGAAACCATCGTGAGCCTTCCCATCGTGCTGCCGCCCACGGTGATCGGCTTCTACTTGTTGATGTTGTTCTCACCCCAGCAACCGTTCGGAAAATTCTGGTTGAATCTGACCGGCCAGACGCTCACCTTTACCTTCGAAGGTTTGGTGATCGGCTCGATCATTTACAGCCTGCCTTACGCGGTGCAGCCGATATTAAGCGCGTTCAAGTCCGTGCCGCCGGAGCTGCTGGATGCGGCACGCACGCTGGGCGCCGGCGGCTGGCAGGCCTTCCGCCACGTCCTGCTGCCGCTCTCCCGCCGTGGCCTGGGCGTCGCGGCGATTCTCGGCTTTGCGCACACGCTGGGTGAATTCGGCGTGGTCGTCATGCTGGGCGGAAGCATTCCCGGCAAAACCAAAGTGGCCTCGATTGCGCTTTACGATGAAGTGCAAAAGCTCAATTACGATGCCGCTCATCAATACGCCCTGATTCTGTTGGTGATCTCATTTGTGATGTTGTTGGCGATGACGGTGATTCAACGCAAAATGGATGAAGATGGTTGAGGGCATGAGCGCATCTCTCCAGGTTGCCGGCGGGCCGGCACCGCCGCGCCGCCCCTCATCACTAACCCTTCACGGAGGTCCGCATGCATCGGGTGATTCTCCTGCTGGTCACCGCACTGTCGGTGAGCGCCGCCGGCTTCGCACAAACCACCAACAAGAAACTGACCGGCCAGAGCTTTGTTGGCGAAATCACGGTCAATGCCACGCCACAGGCGGTGTGGGCGGTGTTGACCGACCTGCAGAAGCTCAGCGGTGTGATGAATTTCGGCTACACCGGACCCGCCAAGATGCTGGCCAAGCCCGGTGACGGCGTCGCCATGAAAGTCTGGGGCGACACCGGCACGTTCATTCTCATCTACCAGAAGCCCGCCAGCGAGTTGCGTTTCGTGTGGGAGCCGGACAATGCCACCTACATTTGCCAACAACGCTGGCGGCTGGCGCCGGCGGGCAGCGCCACCAAAGTCAGCATCGAGGAGCGCTATACCGAATCCGGCCCGCAATCAGAGGCGGATATCGCCGCCCAGGTGAAGGCCTATGATGAAGCGTTGGCGCGCCTGAAGGCAAAGTGCGAAGGGAAGTAGGCTCTGCCGGCGGGTGCGACTGCACCGGCGCATTCGCCATTCTCGAAACCAACAAGACCAACTCATCTCCTGCGAGCCGCCTGCCATGCCGGCACACCTGTTGAACTGGCTTGGATTCTCGCTCTACGCCGTGATCGTGGTGATCGTCGGCATTCGCAGTTTTCGCCGCGCCGCGGCCACCGGCAAGCGCGACAGTTCACAGGAATTTTGGACGGCCGGGCAGCGCCTCAGCGGCTGGGCCTCCGGCTTGTCGATTTCCGCGAGCATGATGTCGATCAGTTGGTCTTGTGTCTACGGCGTGCAGCTTTTCTATTGGTATGGCTTGGGCGCGCTCTGGCTGCTTGCCATTCCGTGGCTGCTGGCGATGCTGGGATTTTTTCTGCTCGCGCCGCGCTTGCGGCGGCTGCAAGCCTTCTCGCAGCCGGAAATGGTGGGCCGGCGCTTCGGCGTCCGCAGCCGGCAGTTGCTCGCCCTGCCGCTGGCCTTTGTTTATCTCATTTGGTGCGGCGCAGAGATTCATGCTGCCGCTCATATCACCGCGCCGCTGCTGCAAACCTCGCCGCAGTTGATGATGTTTCTGATCGCGCTGGTGGTGGCCACCTACTCCGCGCTCGGCGGTTTCGAGGCGGACGTCATTACCGATCAGATTCAGTTCGCGCTGGTGGCGTTCTTCATCGCCATGATCGCGGGGCTGGGCGCGCAGGCCGTGTTGCAGCAGAGCAGCCTTCCGGCTTTTCTCACAAGCCTGGCCACGCCGCCGAAAACCAGCGCGCCGGCCGTGTCGTTGTGGTCGGCCGGGCCGGCTTTGATTCTCCTGACATTCATTGCCTACCTGCCGGGCTGGCTGGTCACCACGGATGTGTGGATCCGGTTGCAGGCGGCGCGCTCGATCGCCGAGTCCCGCCGCGGTGTCGCCATCGCTGCGCTGAATTCATTCATCTTCGTGACGCTGGGACCCTTGCTCATTGGCTTGACTGCCTTGTATTTGTATCCGCCGCAGGGCAGCGTGATTCCGGCGCGGCTGGCCGAGGGCGCGGCGATCTTCGCGGTGATGATGCAGGATTTCGCGCCGCCGGTGCTGAGCGTGGTGTTGGTGGTGGGATTGGCGGCCGCGGCCATGTCCACCATTGACACCACCGGCAATGTCATGGCATTGTCACTTTCTTATGACATGCTTGAGCCGGCGCTGCAATCGCGCTGGCCGCCGGCGCTGTGGCAACGGCTGCCGCGTTACATCTCGGTGGTCGCCATCGCAGCGGCGTTTGTCTATGCACTGTTCATCGAATCATTGTGGGACATTTTCTATCTCTCCTCGGGCGTGCTGACCACCACGATCTTCCTGCCCATGGCCGCCCTCTTTCTGCCCGATACCAAACCACGCCAGGTGCATGCCGCCATCATCGCCGGATTTGCAGGAACGTTGCTGTTCTATTTTCTCGAAACGCGCGGCCCATTGCGACAATTCGAGCCAAGTTGGCTGGCGCAAACCGGCCTGGGTTATATTCTCTGGGGCTTGCTGGCCGCGCTCCTGGCCTTTGGCGTGGCGCGTCTTCTGCCGCAGCGCCCATCGTCACGTTGAATTGTGCTGCGCACCTGCCATTTGACCCACACGAAACGCAGTGATTCTGTTTAGGCGCGGACAATTGTTTCATGCTGAAGCAGTTTCGCGTCTTTCGCGCCAACACCTGCCTGCGATATATTTGAAGAATTAACCGGCAATTATTTGCTGCGGCAGCGGCCGCGTTGCTGTCACAGTGTGGTGGCATCAAATTTGTCAAATTTGCTGCGAATTGCAGCAGCCACCTGCCCCAGCATGATTGCAACACACATGTGACATGAACAGACTTACGATGCGAAATCCGGCGCGACGCGAAAAACTTCATTTCATCCATCAGGCGAGCGTATGATTAACCCAGCCAGACTTCACCGGAGCCTGTGATTCCCGCAGCCAAAACCAACGGCACCAAACGCACCGTCCTTTTGATTGACAATGATCTCGCCCTGCATGATTTGTGTCGCACGCTTGTGACGAGGGCCGGCTATGATTTTCTCGCTGCCCGCGACGGCAGCGAGGGGCTGGACCTGCTGCGCCGCGGCCAAGCCGATTTGGTGCTGTTGGATTTGATGCTGCCCGATCGCGACGGCTATGCCGTTTACCAGGAACTGACCGGCAGCGCCGAATACGCGCACATGCGGCACGTGCCGGTGATCCTGCTGGCTGCGCCCTCCGCAGCGGCGGGTCGCGGCAATGACGCGGCGGAAGCGGGTGCCGGCCTGCAGTTGCAGAAACCGTTTGCCGGGCCGGATTTGCTGCGGGCCATCGAACATGCGTTTGCCGCGCACAATCATCGCGACCGGCCGTCCAACCCGGCCGGGGAAGCGGGGCGGACCGGCCGCGCGCCGCTCCCTGCCGGCTACGGCTTCGAAGGCATCGTCGGCAAGAATCAGCGCATGCGCGAAATCTTCGAGCGCATTCGCAAAGTGGCGAAGACCGACGCCAACATTCTGATCTACGGCGAAAGCGGCACCGGCAAGGAGTTGATCGCGCGCAGCATTCACGCGCACAGCCACCGCGCCAAAGGGCCGTTCATCGCGGTGGATTGCGTGGCGCTGCCCGGCAATCTGCTGGAAAGCGAATTATTCGGCTATGAGAAGGGCGCCTTTACCGGCGCGGTGGCGGCGAAGCGCGGCCTGTTGGAGCTGGCACACGGCGGGACTTTCTTTTTGGACGAAATCACCGAACTCAATCTCGATTTGCAGGCCAAGCTGTTGCGCGTGCTGCAGGAGCGCCAATTTCGCCGGTTGGGCGGCAAGGACTTGATCGAAGTCGACATGCGCGTCATCTCCGCGACCAATCGCGAGCCCTTTGCCGCGGTGAAAGACCGCGCCCTGCGGCACGATTTGTATTATCGCCTGAACGTCATTCCGATCTCCCTGCCGCCGCTGCGTGAGCGCAAGGACGACATTCCGCTTCTGTGTCAGAGCTTTCTCGAAAAATTTGCCGGCGCCGGCGGCACCAAAGTGCTGGAAATTTCACCGGAGGCGCTCGCCTGTTTGGTGGGATATTCATGGCCGGGGAATGTGCGGGAACTGCAAAACGTGATGGAAAGAGTCGCCTCGCTGGCCAGCGGCCCGCGCCTGGAAGCCGCTGATTTGCCGGGCTATCTGCGCGAGACGGTGCAGGGGCAGAGCCCGGGCGAGGACAAAGCCCCGGCAGCGCACGCCGCCGATTTGCCGCTGCGCGAAGCGCGCCAGCAATGGGTGGAAAAATTCGAACGCGACTATCTCATCGAACTGATGAATCGCTGCAACGGCAACATCAGTCGCGTCGCCCGCAAGGCCGGCGTGCACCGCATGACGATCTATCGCATGCTCAAACACTACGACATCACGCTCTCGCCGCGCCGGGCGCAATAAACCCGCGGCGCCGCAACCGAACCGGGTTTCATCTCATTTGACGAAAGCAGAGAATGCACCAACCGCCCAGGGAAGGCCCCATGTATGCACAATCGCCCGCCGCCGACCGCCCGCGTTTCGCTGACCGCCCGCGCCGTGATGACCATCGCCGCGCCGGCCAGGCGGCAGCGGGCGAGGATTATGCATTCAAGAAAAATGTCATCCAGGACATTCTGAACCAGGTCGATTATCAAGCCGCGCTCAACCGCGGCGTCGTCGATTTGGACACGCGCGAAATCGCCGCCGAGTTGCAACAGCTTTCCACGCGCGCGCTGGTGGCGTGGTATGAAGCCTTTCTTCACATCCGCAGCGAGTTGATGTTCGCCGGCTACGAGCTTAACGGCTTTCGCGTGCTCGACCGCCCCGCTGACGCGATCCGCAAACTGATGGAAGCCGATCCCAATTTCGACATCCGGCAGTACATCTTCTGAGCGCGCGCCTGCGCTGTTCCTGCCTTTCCTGCCACCCTCACGCCAGCTTGCGGCGCACCTGCAGCAGCGCCTGGCGAAACGCCGCGGCCGTTTGATACCGCGCCGCCGGTTGCTTGGCCAGCGCGCGCTCGAGCACTTCATCCAATTCCGGCGGCAATTCGCTGTTCTCGCGGCTCAACGGCTGATGCGCCGTGTGCACAATCTTGTAGGCCAGCGATGCCAGCGTATCTGCCAGGAAGGGGCGCTTGCCCGCCAGCAATTCATACAACACCACCCCGAGGGAAAACAAATCAGCGCGGCCGTCAGTGTCGTGCCCTTCGATTTGTTCCGGCGCCATGTAACTGGGCGTGCCCAGCACGCGGCCGGTCTGCGTGAGGTTGAGATAGTCGTTGATCTTGGCGATGCCGAAATCCATCACCTTGGCTTCTTCATTGGCGAGCAGCATGATGTTGGAGGGTTTGATGTCGCGGTGAAAGACGCCGGCTTGGTGGGCATACTCCAGCGCGCTGCAAACTTGCATGACGATATCCAGCGCGCGGCCAGTGCCCAGGCGCTGGCCGTTCTGCAGAATTTGTCCGAGATCCCGGCCGTCAAGATGCTCCATCACGATGTAGGAGAATCCCGGCTCGTCGTCGATGTCATACACCACCACGATGTTGGGATGATTGAGCTTCGCGATGGCGCGCGCTTCCCGGTAGATGCGGTCCTTCAAAACATGAATTTCGTGCGCCGAGGCGCCAAAGCCGTAGTGCACGATTTTCAGCACCACGGCGCGGTCGAGTTTGGGATCCCAGGCTTTGTAGATGCGGCCGGTCGCGCCTTTCGAGATTTCCCGATCGATGACGTAGCGGCTGATCTTGTGCGGCGGCGCCGGCGCCGGAGCGGCGCGCTCACCGTTGTCTTTCCCCTTTGCCGCCGGTGCGGCCGCTTCGGTAATGGCCGGCGGCCGCGCCGCGCCGTTGAGCAGCGCCTGGGCGGCGGCCACGGCGCTGTCATGCTCGAAGCTGAGATACGGCTCGACAATATCGAGCGGGGCCTCTTCCTCCAGCTCATGCAGCAGCGAGACGGCGGTGTCCTGTCGGGCGGCATCCGCAGGCTCCCCTTTGTGCCAGGAGGAAGCAGCGAGAAACTCGAGCGGCTCAGGTTCCGGCGCTGCGGTCGCCGCGCCGTTGTCGGTAAGTTCGCCGGTTGTGACTGTAGCAGGCGTGCTCGCGCCCGTTGTTTCGTCCGCAGCCGGTGAGGGCGCGACGGCGACGACCGGTTTTACTTTCTGCCCGGCTTCTTCTGCATCAATCTGACCGGGCGAGGCCGCAATCATCTCGGCAAAGAGAATTTCGGTTTGCAGGCCAAAGCCGGTGGCGGCTGCTCCTGCCGCTGTTTGCTCGTCCATGATGTTCTTTCCGATTGGTTCGCTGCGCTGCGCGACGGGTTCGGGCAGCGGGGAGGATCTTTCGTCTTCACTTTCCGTGTGGCCGTGCGGCCCGGCCAATTCGAGGTCCGCCGGCGATGCCAGGCCCGGCAATGCCAAAGCATGTGCCGGCGCCGGCCGCGGCAGGCTGCGACGCCACGCCGTCTTCATCCGCATGGCAAACCGGCGGGCCCCTGCCGCGATGCCGGCGCGCGCGTGTTTGAGATCGGCCAGAACCGTCTGCCGGGAGAGTGGCCGGCGCTTGAGATAGTACCACAGCAGGCCGGCGGGCAGGGCCAGGATCAACAGCCGGAGCCAGAAGTCACCGCGATTTTGTTCCCGTTCCGCCAGTTCGCGCTGCAGATTGCGATGATGCACCGAGTCGAGAAACGGAATGATCTCCAGCGCCGGTTTGGCCAGTCGCAAAGCGCCGGTTTCGTAAGTCACCTCCGGAATAACAGCCGGCGGCTGTTGGCGGTCACGCACGGTTTTCTGCGGCTTGCTCTCGCTTTTGCGGCGGGAGGCGAGGTCTGCTTTCGGCTGGGGCGTGCTTGCGCCGGCACCAGCCCTCTGGCTGCGCGCCTGGTTGCGTTTATCGTTGGGAGTGAGGACCGGCGCGACCGGGGGTTGAACCGTCTCAACCGGACTTGCCGCCTGTTCCAGGCGTTCGAGTTTCTGCCTGGCGGCTGCCAAGCCGGGATCGAGGCTGAGCGCCTGGCGATAGTGCTGCGCGGCCGCAGCGGTCTCCTGACTGGCTTCGTAGGCAGCGCCGAGTTGGTAGTGGTTGCGCGCCGTGGGCTGCACCTGCACCAAGCGTTCGCCGAACCTTGCGGCCGCCGCGAAGCGATTGAGCTGAAAGCTGGCCTGTGCCGCCGTGGCCAGCGCCGGCGCAAAATTTTCGTTGTGCCGCAGGGCCGCGGCCGCCGCGGCCAGGCCGGCTTCGGCGTCGCCTTTGCCGAGATGCCGGTTGGCGAGCGCGTTGTAGGCCGGCGGCAGAAGTGTGCGCAAGCCCGCTTGATCGGCGAGCGCCGGATCCAGCACGATCACTTGTTCGAAATGCGCCACCGCCGAATCCAGGCGCGATTGCTGATAGAACTCGCGACCCAGGGCATATTCGATGCGGGCGGCGTGGGGGTCCAACACCAGCGCCTCGCGCAACAGCTTGAGGCGGTTATTCGCGTTCCTGGCTTTGAGTGCCTCTTGATAGAGGCTCTGCGCGCGCTGCTGATTTTTGCTTTGCGCCTGCAGGCCGGCGCAGGCGAGGAGAAGGAACCATATCAGCAATCGCAACGATGCATTTGAGCGGGCTGCCTTCACTTGATCACGATCACTTTTTGACTTGCGGTGAATTGGGGAGTCCCCAAACGATAAATGTATACTCCCACCGCCACCTCATCCCCCGCCTGATCCCTGCCATCCCACAGCAACTCATGCGGACCGGCTGCAAAATGCCTGCCGGCCACCAGTGCGCGAATCTTGCGGCCCAACACATCGAAAATTTCCAGCGTAACCGGCGCCGGCGCCGGCAAATTGAAACGAATTACACTTGCAGCATTCTGCCCGCTGTGCAGCCGCGCTGGATTGGGATAGACCGGTGCCAGCGCGAAGCCGGTTGGCGTGATCAGTCCGGCATCAGCCATGCCGGCAGCAGGCCCCACCCACAAGATGAAGCGCTGTACGCGACTGGCACTGCGCAAGGCCAGGCTGGCACCGGTGGTAAGATCGAATTGGTGCACCACGTCACCGTTTTCGCCCGTGAGTTGCACCCGCCAGTTTTCCGGAAACTCAGCCGCGGCCAGCACGGAAAGCTGCAAGGCCCTGCCTGCCGTGCTGGTGACGATTTCAAACGGCCAGCTCTGCACGCCCGCGGCCGGCGGCCGAAAGTCCGCGCTATAGTCACCGCCAAACGGCTGCCACTGATGGCGATTGAAGCGCAGCGACACGAAATTGCCCAGCGCCGCCGGCGGTTCGCTGCGATCGAGCGTGTCCCACTCTTGCTCTGCATTCGGTGCCACGCCCAGCCAGTTTTGGTCGTCATGAAATTCACCATCACTCACCCGCAACTGCAACCACCACGTGACGCTGCCGGCGGGCTGAGGCGGGTTTGACTGCGCCGTCTTCATCAAAGGTGCAGCCCGCTGTGGAGACAGCCGCAGGGTCTGCGGTTGCGCCGTGAGATTGTTGATGAAGTAGCCCTGCCAGGGCTGCATCGCATTGCCGGCGGCAAGGTATTGCCGGCCGTCATAAGCCCAGAGTTGCGCTTCCACGCCGGCCGGCTTCGGCACCGCACTCCAGTCAATCGGAAAATCCCACGGCGAGGCGATGAGATTCCAGCCGGGCTGCAAGGTCAGCCGGAAATCTTCGCCGGTGGTGAGGGAATGGCTCTCGCCAAGAGTGTAATTCCGGCTTGTTGCCGTAATCAGCCAGTAGCCTTTGCCGGGCGCGAGATTGCCAAAGGCGAGATTGCCGAATTCGACATTGCCTTGTGCCGGATCATAAGCAAACAAACGCCAGCGGACTGGATCATACGCGCCGAAATCATCCGCAAACGTCGCTTCCACTGCCGGAGCGGTCAAGCGATAGGGCAGGGCCACGATTTGATAGTAGCCGGTTTGCGTCGGATAAGGCGCCGCGATTTGACTGCTGCGCGTCACCACTGCATGCCAGGGGCGCGTGGCGCCGGGCACGGAAAGCGTGACATTGCCGGCAGAATCGGCCGCTTCGAGGAAATATTCGAAGCCGGCCGAAGGCAACGCCTCGCCACTGATCGTGACGACGAATTCCTCGTTCGCACGAATCATCGCCTGTGAAACAAACGTGGCGCTGCCGGCGCTGCGCTGCCAGACGCGCAAGCCCGCGACGCCGGAAAGCGCGTCGTTGGCAGCCGCACGCAGCAACAGCGGCTGGCCACTCACGGCCGTGTCAACCGGCACGTGCGCCAGGCTGGGCTTGGTGCGATCGACACCAAACGAGGCAAAAGCCACTGCTCCGCGGTTGCCGGCGCTGTCGAGCGGGGTCACCTGCCAGCGCTGATTTCCTTCAGCGAGCGCTGAGCGTTGCACCAGCCGCGTGATGGTGCCCGGCAGCTTGAGAATGGGCTCGCTGTTGAGCCGGAATTCATAGGCTGCCACCCCGCTGAGCTGGTCGCTGGCCGGCTGCCAGGTGAAGACCAGAGAGTCGGCTTTCGTCCACGTGCTGCCGTTCTCCGTGATCAAACGCAGCCCACTGGCTGAGGAGGGCGGCGTCAGGTCATGGCGATACTCGGCCCGCGCATGGTTGCGGTAATCGACGTTGCCGCGGCCATCCACCAGCCAAATGTAAACCGGCACCCGGCCCTCGAGCGTGATGGGCAGCCGCAGTTCCTGCACCTGCGGCGCTGCGACGAATGAGCCGTCGCTGTTGTGTGTTGGTGCCGCGCCAAATCGATAATACGCGCCGCTGATCTGGCTCGGATCAAAAGGATTCTGCCAGCGCACGGTGATTTGCGTGGCGCGGCTCCACTGGCCGGGCAGCACCGTCAGGTTTTGCGGCGCTGCCGGCGCGCTTTGGTCCGGCGCAGCCAGGCTGAACACTTTGATGCGAAACTGCTGCGTGGCAATGCCGCCGGCCTGATCACTCGCCTGCAGAGTGACGTTCACGGTGCCGGTGTCACTGGCGCCGGGCACGCCGCGCAGCTCGCGGCTGGCATTCTCCCAGACGAGCCACGCCGGCTTGGCCGTCGCGGCGATTTGTACGCGATCACCGGGGTCGATTTCCTGCACGGCAACCGGGTAGCGGTACAGAGAATCGACCAGCGCGATGGTGTCGGGCCGGCTGGTGAAAACAGGCGGATCATTGGTGTTGATCACACGCACGCTGAAGCTCTGTTGATCGCTGGCGCCGGCCTTGTCCCGCACTTGCATCTGCACGCTGTGATCGCCGACGTGTTCGTTGGCGGGCGTGCCCTGCAGCAAGCCGGTGCTGGAATTCAAAGACAGCCACGCCGGAATCTTGAGGGCAACATAGCTCAGACTCTCATTGGCATCGCTGTCGGAAGCCGTGATCTGATATTGCCAAAGCGCATCCTCGAGCGCGGTGGCCGGCGGTGTCGAAGTGATGCGGGGCGGATGATTGACGGGGCGGATCGGAATGGCATACGTCTTTTGGTCCCGCGCGCCCGCGCGATCGGCGACCACAACGGTAATCAGGGTATCGTTCAGATGGGCGCGCCGGGGGGTGCCGGCCAACTCGCCGCGGGCGCTGAGTGTCAGCCAGGCCGGTTGGAGTGGCGCGGAGAAAGTGAGCGTATCGCCCGCGTCCGGGTCGCGGGCTTCGAAGCGAAACTGGTAAGGCGAGTCTTCGATCGCTGCCGGCGGCGGACCGCTCGTGAGCGCTGGCGCGTCATTGGTGTTTTCCACGCGCAGCTTGAAGGCCTGCTGATCGGATTTGTTTTGCGAGTTGGTGACCGTGAGCGTGACGTCATAAGTGCCGACATGCTCGTTGCGCGGCACGCCGGAAAGCTCGCCTTGTGCCGACAGCGCCAGCCAGGCAGCGTCGGTTTTCAATTCATAACGCAAGCCCGGATCGCCGGCCGCCGCGGCAACCTGGATTTGATAAACATATTTTTCATCCTCGCGCGCCACGGTGTCAGGCCTGGAAATGATGCGCGGCACACTGGGATCCGCGGCGACATGCAACTGATACGTTTGCGCGGCGCTGCCGCCGGCCTCATCGACGGCCAGAATCGTCACGGTGCTCCTGCCCGTATCCGCTGCTGCCGGCGTGCCGGAGAGCGTTTGCGTGCCTGTTTCCAGACGCAGCCACGCCGGCCCGGCTTGCAGCCGCACCTCCGGTGCAGTCTCCGAATCAAAATCCGTGGCAGTGACGTGATAGCCGTAAAGGCTGCCGACCCGCGCGGTGGTAACCGGCGTGGAAGTTATCAGCGGAACAATGTTTTCCGCCACACCGGCAGCAGTAACGGGCTGCGCAAATACGTCCTCATTGCCCTTGCGTGAGTCCGTCCATGAGACCAACACGTCGCCGGCTGACATTGCCGCAAGCGCCGGTTGCGTTACCTTGCCGCCTTCAGCTTTGATCAATACACCATTGGCTGTCCAAACGGCCTTGCCCTCCGGCGTAATGCGCTGCAGGGCGACATTTGCGCCGCTGCGGTCATCGAGCCAGGCGCAGACCAAACCGCCGGCGCCATCGCTGGCGAGGCGGGGAAGCGTTTGTGATTTGGTCACGCGCGCGATGGCCAGCCCGTCATTGCTCCAGAGCAGACTGCCGTTGGCAGCCACACGTTGTCCATAGATATCTGCCGGATCGTTGCGGCCATCCTGCCAAACCAGCAGCACACTGCCGTCCGTGCCCGCCAGCGCTTGCGGCGCGGACTGTTCGGCGCTGGTGCGGCCGGCCGTCACCGCGCTGTTCCACAACGTGGCGCCATTGGCATTCAGACTTTGCACGTGCACATTGGGCGAGTTCAACAGGCGGCCTTCCAGCCAGGCCACGCGCACAGTGAAATCCTGTGCCGCGCCGGGAACGACTGCCAGCCGGGGCGAGCGCTGGTGACGAACCGGATTGGCGACCAGCGCGCCAGCGCCCCAAACGTTCCTTCCGCTCTTGTCGACGCGCTGAACCAGGACGCGATAGGGGTTGTACCGTTCATCACTCCACGCCACAACGAAACCGCCGTCAGGCGTTGCGGCTGCGTCTCCCAGGATCTGCTCGCGCCGCGTTTGCCCAATGGCAACTCCGGTTTCCGGCCAGAGTTTCGCGCCGTTGGCCGCGAGCCGCTGGGCATAGATGTCCTTGCCGCCCTGGCGCTCATCCTGCCAGATGATGAAAGCGCCGCCGCCGCCGTCGCTGATCACGATCGGCAGACCCTGCTCGCGGCTGCCTTGGTAGACCACGACGCCATTTTCGCCCCACTGCCGCACGCCCTGGGGATTCAACCGTTGCGCGTAGATGTCGCCGTCATCATCCTGGCTGCTTTGCCATGCGAGGATGAGATCGCCGCTGCCATCGCCCGGCACAACGCCGGAAAAAGCCTCCACTTTGCTGGAAGAGCTGGAAACTTGCAGGCCATTGGCGGCCCACAACGGATGCCACTTCTCGTTCAAGCGTTGCGCATACAACGCGGCCGGGCTGCTGCGTTCATCCCGCCAGACAATCACGGCGCCGGCAGTGGGCAGCGCGGCCACCGCCGAAATGTGCTGTCGCCCGGCGGCCAGTGCGATGGGAAGATTCTGCTGGGCTTTGAGCGAGGGCGTGGCAGCGCCGGTGAGCAACAGCAGGACAAGAAAAACGGGCAAGCTGGCCGGCTGCCGGCGGCTCACACTGGTGGAATGGGAATGACTGCCGTTCGAGGGAGGAAAAACAAATCTCCACAACCAGAGAGTCTTCGTGCTTGCCATCCTTTTTTGCATGGTACTGGTCTCCACAAACGGCTCTTGCAGGAGCTGAAATCGCGAGATGCAGAAGGCTATTGCCGCGGCGGTGCGGGCGGCTCGGGCAATAGTTGTGGCTGGCTGGTTGTCCTGGCTTCTCGTCCGAAGATCCAGTAGGCGGAGCCGCCAACGGCAGCAGCGCCGGCGACATACCACAACCAACGTTGCTTGTTTGCAGGAGGTGGGCTGAGCTGGGGTGGCGCCGGCATCACCGGCAAAGCGGCGGCGGCCGGCGGGGACTGGCTCAATTCGGGCTTGCTCAGCAGAGCGGCGATCATCTGTGCGGCATTGAATCCGGAGGGCGGCTGGCTGGCATCATAATGCTGCGACGGTACGATCTCGAACTCCACCCGGTGTGATTTGGCCATTTCGCCGGTCTCTGCTTTCAGCCAGCGCAACAGCAGGCGCCAGCGTTGTTTGCTGTCCGGCGCGCCGGTTGAAACGTCCACCGTCGGCACGAGCAGCCGTTGCAGAGCCAGCTCCGCACAAAGCTGCTGCACCGCGCGGGCATCCAGGGGATTGAATGCCGCGGGCTGCGATACTTGCGCAATGATCAATTCAGGGAACAGCACGATCAATTCTTCATGCTGATGCAGGGCCGTGGCCAGCAACTGGCCCAACTCGCGGGCGCGTTCGGCAAACAACGAGTCACCCGGCACCACGGCGTTGTCAGCGACGGCGACAATGGGATACATCCCGACGGTCAATTGGATTTCCGCAGTGTGCGGCTGGGCGCACAGGGTCACCGGCAGAATGAACGACAACCGGGCAAGTGGCAGGATCAACTGTGGGCAACGAAAGCGCATTGATCCCTCAATCCGGCGCATGAGTTTCTGGGTTTGCAGTTGTGCAAGCCGTGGCCTTTCCTCAGCTCCCCCGCGCTTGTTAATGATCTGTTACTTTGCAGAGGACATCCGATTGTTCAACTTTAAACATACCCACAGACCTGCCAATTGCGGTTTATTGCGTAAGGATGAATTGCCCGGGTCGCTGCCGCGCCGGTACGCCGGCAAGATTGCGATTGCAACCCAGCCCGCGATGTGCTAGATTACCGCCGTGCCGCATCAGCAGCCGCGGCGCGCGTTCGGGGACCGGCCGTATTCGCTCACGCCATCAGTCGCGCCACGGCTTCCTGTGGGAGTGCTTCCGCTCGCGGATCATTGCCAGCTCCTTCGTTGGAGGAGACAGTGTCATGGCCAGACGCCCGGTCTTCTTCCTCGCGCTTGCTTTCAGTCTCGGCATCTTCATCCAATCGCGCACTGATTTTCCCGCCGCCTTTTTGCTCTCTGCCTTTGCCATTTGTCTGCTGGCAGCGTGCCTGCTGCTGCGCCTTGGCCGCAGCCGCACCGCGCTGCAATGCAACACGCCATTGCTGCTGCTGGCGTGCCTGCTGGCCGGCATGCTCCGGCTGCATTTCGAGCAACGGCCATGCGTGGGGGAAGCTGGCGCGTGGGTCGATGACACGCGTGAGATTTGGCTGTTTGGCGCTGTTGCCAGTGTGCCGGAGGCGCGTGCGAATTCCTGGCGCTTTCGATGCCGGGTACACGCCGTGTGGGACGGTGGCGCCGTGCAGCGCATTCGCGGTGAGGTGCTGGCCCATGTCAAAACGCCGGCGCCGGTGACCGTCTCGGAGACCGTCATCATGCGGGGCCGGCTGGTGCTGCCGGACGCCAGCCGCAATCCCGGCGCCTTTGATTATCGCGCCCATCTCC
>JBBIKM010000020.1:0-2980 GCA_037445455.1 bacterium
CGACGCCATTTTTCACCGCGGCCCGGATGAAGACGGCTTCTATCACCACGAGCAGATCGGCATGGCCATGCGCCGCCTCAGCATCATCGACTTGTCCAGCGGCCAGCAGCCGATCAGCAATGAAGATGGCACGCTCTGGATCGTTTACAACGGCGAGATCTACAACTATCTCGAACTGCGCGCCGAGCTGGAACGCCGCGGCCACCGCTTTAAAACCAAGTCCGACACCGAAGCGATCGTGCATGCCTACGAGGAATATGGCGTGGACTGCCCCTCCAAACTCAACGGCATGTTCGGCTTTGCCATCTGGGACACCCGCCAACGCTCGCTGTTTCTCTCGCGCGACCGCCTGGGCAAAAAGCCGCTGTACTACTACGCCGGTCGCGATCGGTTCATCTTCGCCTCCGAAATGAAAAGCATCCTGCAAGCGCAGGGCGTGCCGCGCCGGGTTTCGCCCGAGGCGCTGGATCTCTACCTGACCTATGAATATGTGCCCGCGCCGCACACCATCCTTGCCGACCTCAAGAAACTGCCCGCCGGGCACTCACTCTTGATCAAGGCCGACGGCAAGATCGAACTGCGCCGCTATTGGGATCTGCATTTCCGCGAAAACGGCTATCATTCCGCCGAACTGCAACAGGGCTTGCTGGAACTGCTGCAGGATGCCGTGAAGATCCGCTTGATGAGCGAAGTGCCGCTCGGCGCGTTTCTCTCCGGCGGCATCGACTCGAGCTGCGTCGTGGCGCTGATGGCGCGCGCCATGGATCAGCCGGTCAAGACGTTTTCCATCGGCTTCGAAGAAGGCAGCTACAACGAGCTGCAGTATGCCCGTGAGATTGCGCGCCATTACCGCACCGATCACAAGGAATTCATTCTGCGGCCCAATGCCCTGGAGCTGACGGAGAAACTCGTCCGCCACCTGGATGAGCCGCTCGGCGATTTTTCGATCTTTCCCACCTATCTTGTTTCGAAAATGGCGCGCGAGCATGTCACCGTGGTGCTGAGCGGCGACGGCGGCGACGAGTTGTTCGCCGGTTACGATGCCTATCGCGCCGATCGCATGTATCGCGCCTATCGCCGGCTGCCGGCCTTCGTCCGCCACGGCCTGGTGTCACCCGCCGCCAGGTTGCTGCCGCCGACGGAGAAAAAGAAGGGCGCCTTCAACAAGATCAAGCGCTTCGTCGAAGGCACGCAGTATCCCGAAGACTTGCAGCACGTGCGCTGGATGATTTTTCTGGCGGCGCAGGAAAAGCGCCTGCTCTACGGCGAGGCGCTGCGCACGGTCGATCTGCAGCACGGCGCGCACGATTTCATGCGCCGTCACTTTCAGCAGGCCGATTCGCAGGACGAGATCAACCGCCAGCTTTATGTTGACCTCAAAACGTATCTCTGCGACGACATCATGGTGAAGGTCGACCGCATGAGCATGGCCGCTTCGCTGGAGGCGCGCGCCCCCTTCCTGGATTATCGCGTGGTCGAGTATGCCGCCACCATCCCCAGCGCGCTCAAGCTGCGCGGCAAGCACACCAAGTGGATCCTCAAGCAGGCCATGGCCGGGCTGTTGCCGCCGCAGATCATCAAACGCGGCAAGGAAGGGTTCAGCATTCCCATCAAGAACTGGCTCAAGCAGGAACTGCGGCCGCTGATGCTCGACGTGCTCTCGCCGGCGCGGCTGAAGCGCGAAGGCTTCTTCGATGCGGCTTATGTGCAACGGCTGGTCGACGAGCATCTGCGCGGCGTCGAGAATCACAGCCATCGGTTGTGGGCGCTCACCGTGTTCGGCATTTGGCACGACCATTATTTGAGTTGAGGCAACCCCCATGCTCAAACAGGTCAAGCATCTGCAAAATCTCCTGCGCTTCGCCAAGGGCGAGCACGAGCCGATCATCGGCCCGATCAAGGCTGCGTGGGAAGTCGACTACCTCTGCAACGCCAGATGCCGCACCTGCGAGTGCTGGCAGGCGGCGCCGGATGCGCGGGTGTTGTCAACCGCCGAGGGCATGGACTTGATCAAGCAGCTCGCGGAAAACGGCGTGATGAACCTGTGCTTCACCGGCGGCGAGCCGCTGCTGCGCAAGGATATTTTCGAGCTGATCGCCTGCGCCAAGCGCCATCACCTGGCGACTGCCTTGATGTCCAACGGCCTGTTGATTAACGACCGCCGCGCCAAGAAACTGATTGACGCCGGCCTGGACCTGATCTACATTTCGCTCGACGGCAGCACGCCGGAGCTCAACGATTCGCTGCGCGGCATCAAGGGCTATTTCGAGCTGGCCAGCCAGGCAATCGAGAATCTCAAGGCGCTGCGCAGCAATGCCCGCCCCAAGATCTACGTGGCCTTCACCATCAACAAGGCCAATTTGTATGACCTCGAAAACATGGCGCGCTTCGTGAAAGCGCGCGCGCTCGAGGGGCTGTCCTTTCAGCCCGCGCTGCACCGGCCCAAAGTGCGCTATCGCGTGGACGAGGAGCTGGCGCTCGGCCCGGGCGACGCCGCGACGCTGCAATCCATGGTCGATCGTGTGCTCAAAATGTACGGCGAGCTGCTGCCGATGAATCGTGACTACTACCGCCAGTTTGCCACCTTCGCCGAGCAGCCGCACCGCCTGTGGCAGCAGCACAGCGTCGCGGGCTTTGCCTTCGCCAGCATCGATCCCTGGGGCAACATTTATCCGGATCCGCTGGAAACCGAGTTGATGGGCAACATTCGCGAACAGCGTTTTGAAGAGATTTGGTATGGCCGCCGTGCCCGCGAAGTGCGCGGTCGCATCGCGCGCCAGGAAGTGCCGGCCGGCTTCTTCGAGTGCGTGGTGCCGTTGACTTTGGCGGTGCAGCGCATGTCGCCGCTGCGCCTGCATCGGGCATTGAAGCCGATCTTCACCACGGCCGAGCATTTCTAAACAGACTTCGGGCAACGCAACGGAATTCCCTTCAGGCCCGACCAGACGCCCAAAACCCTGGGATGCATATGACCGACCTT
>JBBIKM010000020.1:2996-45243 GCA_037445455.1 bacterium
CACCGCCCCACCGGCGCGCCCTAAAACCGCCGCGCGCCCGCCGGCGAAAACGGCCCGCAACCACGAATTGCTGCAGGCCATCGCCGCCTATTGGAATGCCCATATTCACGATCTCGCCGTCGCCAAGCACCCGCCCGGCACCGCCGGCTTCTTTCGCGACCTGGATGAGTACCGTTTCGACAAGCTGCGCTATCTGCCCGAGGTGGTGAATTTCAACGGCTATCGTGGCCAGCGGATTTTGGAAGTGGGCTGCGGCCTGGGCATCGATCTGTTGCGCTTTGCCAAAGGCGGCGCACTGGTCACCGGGGTGGACCTGGCGCAACAATCCATCGACCTGGCGCGGAAAAACTTTCAGCTCAACGGCGCGGCCGGCGAGTTTTACGTGATGGACGGCGAGGCGCTGGAGTTTGAGAACGACTCGTTCGACATGGTTTATGCCCACGGCGTGTTGCAATACACCGCGGAGGCCGCGGCCATGGTGCAGGAGCTGCACCGCGTTCTCAAGCCGGGCGGCGAGGCCATCATGATGGTCTACAATCGGCTCTCGTGGCTGAACGCCATGTCAAAAATCATGAAGGTCGACCTCGAACATGAAGATGCGCCGGTGTTGAACAAGTATTCGATCGCCGAATTCAAAGCCCTGCTCGCGCCCTTTGCCCGCGTGCGCCTGGTGCCGGAGCGCTTTCCGGTGGCAAGCCGGTTGCACAAAGGCTGGAAGGCGGTGCTCTACAACGGCCTGTTTGTACCGGGTTTCAATCTCATGCCCAAGTTTCTGGTGCGGCCACTGGGCTGGCACCTGATGGCGTTCTGCCGCAAATGAAACGGCGCGGGCGGGCGCTGCAAACGGGACTTCACCCGCGGCACAGTGGGAGAGGCGTCGGGCCAAATGTCACTAACTCTTCCCCAAAGGCAAAATAATTGCGGGCAAAACTGTTCAAGAATGTTCCAACTATTTGCCTTCCTTGTCAAGATGATCAAGGCCGTTTGATAAGGCCCAGTTTACTTGAACAAAAGCAATGATAGAAAAATGGATGTCATAAACATGTGGTTTGCCATCATCGAAGCAATGTTCATCGTAGCGACAAAAAGCTGTAATTTTCCTGCCCGTCCTTTTTCAGTCCTTGCCTTCTCGGGAAGTAAGTGACAGTGGGCGTCGGGCCTGCGGATCGATGCAAGAGGATTTCATGTCAACAACAGTGCTGGTTACCGGTGCCAACGGCTTCACCGCCAGTCACCTGTGCAAACACCTGCTGCAACGCGGTTATCGCGTGCGGGGTCTGGTGCGCAAAACGAGCGACCTTGCGCTGCTCAAGGATCTCGAGGTCGAGTTGGTGCATGGCAACTTTGCCGATCCCGGCAGCGCTAATGAATTGCGCAACGCGATGAAGGGGGTCGAAACAGTTTATCACATTGCCGCCGCCTATCGCACCGAGGGTGTGCCCAACAAGTATTTTTGGCAGGTGAATGTGGAAGGCACGCGCCATTTGCTGCAAGCGGCGGTGCGCTCCAATGTCGGGCGATTTGTGCACTGCAGCACCGTTGGCGTGCAGGGCGACATCAAGAACCCGCCGGCGACCGAAGAAGCGCCCTATGCGCCGGGCGATGTTTATCAGGAATCCAAACTCGAGGGCGAGAAGCTGGCGCGACGTTTCTTCGAAGAGCACCGCCTGCCCGGCGTGGTCGTGCGGCCGGTCGGCATTTACGGCCCCGGCGACCGGCGCTTTCTGAAGATCTTCAAGTTTGTGAACAACGGCAAATTCCGCATGTTCGGCAGTGGCGAAGTGTTGTACCACATGACCTACGTCGAAGACCTGGCGGCCGGCATCACGCTGGCCGGTGAGAAGCCGGAGGCGCTCGGCCAGGTGTTTACCATCGGCGGGAGTGAGTACACCACCTTGAACGAGTTGGTTGAGCGCATTGCCCGCGCACTGGAAGTGCCGGTGCCGCGCCGGCATTTTCCGGTGTGGCCGGTCTGGCTGGCCGGATGGCTGTGTGAGCTGGTCTGCAAACCCCTTCGCATCGAGCCCCCCATTTACCGCCGGCGCGTCGATTTCTTCGTGAAGGATCGCGCCTTCGACATTTCCAAAGCCCGCCGGCTGCTGGGATACCAGCCGCAGGTCAACCTGGACACCGGGCTGAAGATTACCGCCGATTGGTATCGCGCCCACGGCCTGCTAAATTAGGCCTGCCATTACGCTTGCTCACCCGGTTGAACGTAATAGTGTCGCGTGGTGATGGGCATTTGCATTTATAGTCGAGTTTTGTTAAGCATGGCTAACAGTCTTGCGTGTCGTAGCGGCAGCCGGTGTGCTGCGCAGCGCCAATGCCGCCGGCCGCAAGAGCAACCTTGGTGAGAGCCGCATGGCTGATAACCTCCGTCCCTCAGCGCGTCGGGAGACCGTCGAAATTCAGAAGGAACTCTTCGACGCCAAAAAATCCAAGCTGCAGAAGTACAAGGAAATCGTGCTCGGGGAAGGCAGCACGTGGTACTTGATCAAATATGAACTGATCATGCTGTTGGTGAGCTGGCTGCCGGGCGCGCTCGGCTTGGTGTTGCGCAGCCGCCTTTATCCCAAATTGCTGGGCAAGACCGGCCGCAATGTTACCTTTGGCTGCAACGTCGTGCTGCGCCATCCCCGCAAGATTCGCCTGGGCGATGACGTCGTGATCGACGACAACGTCGTGCTCGACGCCAAGGGCAGCGACAATGAAGGCTTGTTCATTGGCAACGGTGTGTTCGTGGGGCGCAATACCATCCTGAGCTGCAAGAACGGCGACATTCTCATCGACGATCATGCCAACCTCGGGTTCAATTGCGAGATCTTCTCGGCCAGCCGCGTCCGCGTCGGCAGGAACGTATTGATGGCCGCCTACGTCTACCTCGTCGGCGGCACGCACACCTTTGGCCGCCTGGATATTCCCATCATCGCGCAGGAACGTATCAGCAACGGCATCACCGTCGGTGACAACACCTGGCTGGGCGCGCATGCCGTGGTATTCGATGGCGTCCAGATCGGCGCTGAATGCATCATCGGCGCGGGCGCGGTGGTGAGCCAGAACGTTCCCGATTGGAAAATTGCCGCCGGCGTGCCGGCGCGGGTCTTGAAAGATCGGCGGGAGGCAGCGGGCGCCGCGGTTTCCGCTTGAGCCGATTACCTGCGGAGGCGGGAACCCTCCAGTGAATCCGGGAAGACGCATGACGACGAGACGAGCATGAGCGCAGGTGTGAACATGAGCAGCAGGAAACGCATTCTCCACGTGATTGACAAGCTTTCCATGGACGGCGTCAATCCCAGCAGCGTTGCGTTGTGTTTTATTGAATGGATCAAACATGCCGACGCCCGTCGCTTTGAGGTGATGGCCGCGGTGTTGCGGCCGCCCGATGCGGCCAGCAAGCATCTGGAAGAAAAGGGCGTGCGGCTTTTCCACATCACCAAAGGCAAGTATTCCTTTGCCAACGTCGGCGCGATTGCAGAACTGGCACGGCAGGAGCACATCGATTTGCTTCATTTGCACGGTTACAGCGCCGCCAACTTCGGTCGGCTGGCCGCGCGGCGGGTCGGCATTCCCGCCCTGGTGCACGAGTGGGCCATCCTGCGCGTGCTGCCGCATCAATTCGCGATGGACTGGCTGCTGCGCCGCAAAACCGATCTCGCCGTGGGCGTGAGCGAAAGCGTGCGGGAATTCCTGATTCACGGCCGCAGTGTGGCGCGCGACAAGACCCGCGTTGTTTGGAACGGTGTCAATCTCGCCAATTTCAAAACCGCCGAGCCTGCCAAAGTCGCTGCTTTTCGTGAGAAATTTGGAATCGCGCCGCACCATCTCGTGGTGGGAACCATGACCCGCTTGCGCGAGGAGAAGGGCAACCGCTATTTCGTGGAAGCCGCCGCCCAGGTGGCGCGCGCGTTTCCCGAGGCGCGCTTCCTCATCGCTGGTGACGGCCCGCTGCGCGCCGACCTGGAGGCGCTCGCCGGAAAGCTGGGTCTGCAGGGCAGGCTCCACTTCGCCGGCTTCGTCTCGGAGGTGGCGGTTGCCTTCGCTGCTTTCGACATTGCCGTAATGGCTTCGTTGACCGAGGGCTTCCCCTTTGCTCTGGCCGAGGCCATGGCAGCAGGCAAGCCCGTGGTGGTCACCGCGGTCGGCGGCATGAAAGAAATGGTGCAGCACGAGGTCAATGGACTATTGGTACCGCCAGCCGACAGTGCTGCGCTCGCCCAGGGCTGGTTGCGCCTGCTGCGCGATGGCGCATTGCGGCAACGGCTCAGCCAGGCGGCGCGCGAACGCAGTCAGGCCTTCAGCGTTGAGCGCAATGTTGCCGCCCTGGAAGAACTTTATACTCAACTGCTGGCGAACGGCCGCGCCCATTGAGTGCGCTGCCGCTTCAGATTGCGATGCGGCCGGTATGCCGCGCCGGCGAAGAGAAAGTACGGCAGCCGCGCTTCCCGGCGGAGACCGAGATGTAACTGGAGGGTTGACACGATTACAGCATGCTCGCGACGATCGCCAACAAACTGCGATGGAGTTATCGCAAAAACGGGCCCGATTTGCTGGCCCTGCTCAAACGCAATTATCCCGACTTCGTCTTCGCCGCGCGGCCGGAGCCGCTGCGGGAGCAGGTGCCGGTTTTTCATTTTCACTCTGTCGAGCCGGTTTCCTTTGAAGAAAAACTGCAGTTTCTCGCGGCCAACGGCTATCGCACGCTCAGTGGCGAGGAGTTCCGCGCCTGCATTGCCGGCGAGAAACCGATCCCCGCGCGCAGCGTCCTGCTCACCTTTGATGATGGCCGCGCCTCGCTTTACTCGGTCGCGTTTCCGTTGCTGCAGCGCTATGGTTTTCAAGCCCTCAGCTTCATCATTCCGGGACTGACGCCGGAGACGGCGCCCGCCTCGAAAACCTACGATGACTTCGTTGCGCGCCGCGCTTCCGCCGCCGATCTGCTTGCCCGGGAACACTCCACTTTTCCATTGTGTTCCTGGCACGAAATTCGCGTTATGCATGAGAGTGGTGTGATCGATTTTCAGTCACACACAATGCACCACCACCAGGCCTGCATTGCGAACACCCTGGTGGATTTCTTTCACCCTCGATTTGAAACGTATTTCTTTGGCAACATCAACGTGCCGGTGTACCGCAATCATGGTGTGCTCGACTTCAATCGCCGGGTGGCGCTGGGAACGCCAATTTATCGGGCGGAACCGCGCATGGCAGGCCGGCCGCAGTTCTTCGATGATGAAGCCCTGCGGGAGGCCATGGTGAAGTTCGTGCAGGAGAACGGCGGCACGGCATTCTTTGAAGAGCGCAACTGGCGCAGGGAATTGCGCGCTTTTTTTCGCGCGCAGCAGCCGCAACACAGCATGACCCGTTTTGAAACGCCGGTGGAACAAAGAGAGGCAATCCTGGCGGATTTGCAGCAATCGAAGCGGGCAATTGAAGAACGGTTGCCCGGCAAACGTGTGACGCAGCTCTGCTATCCGTGGTTTATGGGCAGCGCACTGGCGGTGAAACTCTCGCAACAGGCCGGCTACCGGGTGAATTATTGGGGCATTCTGCCGCAACGCCCGAGCAACCGCGCCGGTGAGAGTCTGTTTTATGTGCCGCGTCTGGAGGATCACTACATCTTTCGTCTGCCCGGCGCCGGCCGCAAGCACCTGGCCGCAATCCTCACGGCGAAGTTTCAAGCTTACGCGCCCGGCTTCGCGCAGCATCTCGCACAGAATTGAAGGCGCCGGCGGTTTGATCACACCACCGCGCTGGAATCACCCGTCACAATCAGAACGATTGTGATCATCGCAGGTCAATCATGATATTTGGCGTTATCGGACAAGCATCTACCCATGTGGCAGCGACGCAAGCGCACAGGCAGGATTCGGCCCAGTCGCTGCTGCCTCTGGTTTTTGGCCCGGAGCGTGCCGGCGACCTGCAGCAGGTGTCGGCGGCAGAGGCCCTCGTCGCGTTGCAGCCGGTTGGCGTGCCCACGCTGGATGCCAATCTGAAGACATATCAGGACGAGAAGGGCAGCTTTGCCGCGATTCTGGGCAACGTGTTCAATCGCGCCGAGCTGGTGACCCAGCATCTCTCTGCGGCGCGGCTGCAGGCCACCACCAATCCCGCCGAAATGGTTTTGCGGCTTTACTTCAAGCTGGGCGAGAAATTCTGCCGCCAGCTCAACGGCAACTTTGTGATTGCGCTCTACGATGCGCCGGCGCAGCGCTTCTATCTTTACCGTGATCATTTGGGCATCGAGCCGGTGTACTACAGCCGCAAACAGGGCGTGCTGTACTTCTCCAGCCGCCTGCAGCCGCTCACGGCAGTGCCGGCGATCGGACGGCAGATCAACTACGGCGTGTTGCAGCGTTATTTGCTGTTCAATTACAATCCCGGCTATGACAGTATTTTTTCCGGCATCACCATCCTGCGGCCCGGCTTCTTTATCAAGATCGATCGCGGCCGGCTTTCGATCGAACAATACTGGCGCCCCTCCTTCGCGGAACCGTTTCACAAAGACGTGGCGACCTACAAGGCGGAGCTGATCGAGTTGATGCGGGAGGCCGTGCGGCTGCGCCTGGCCTCCGGGTATCGTGCCGGCGCCTTTCTCAGTGGCGGCATGGATTCGAGCTCGGTGGTGCATTTCATGCGCGGCCTGCTGTCGCAACCGATTGCGACGTTTTCGTTTCGCTGCCAGGGCAAGACCTTTGATGAGTCGCACTATGCGCGGGTCATGTCGCAACGCTACAACACCGAGCATCATCAAGTCGAATACACCGCCGAACACGCCGCATCGCATCTCGCCCATGTCGCGCAAGCGGCGCAGGAGCCCTTCTCGGACATCGGCATCGAGATCGCTTCCTTGCTGCTGGGCTCGAAAGTACGGCAGCATGCCGACTACGTGCTCACCGGCGACGGCGGCGATGAACTGTTCGGCGGCCATCCCGTCTATCTCGCCGACCGCGCCGCCAGGGCCTTCAACCGGATTCCGGGTTTCATTCGCCAGCCGCTCACCAAAACCCTGCAGTTGCTGCCCGACACCGATTCCAAAAAGAGCCTGGTGGTGAAGGCGAAACGATTTTCCTACAGCTCGGCGTTCCCGGCGGCGCTGCACAGCAACCGCTGGCGCATCTATTACACGGATGCCGAGCTGCGCCAGCTCTGTCTGCCGGAAGTGCAATCGCAAGTGAACGGCTTCAATCCTTTTGCAGAGATGCTGGAAATCTACGGCGAAGCCGATGGCCGCGACGAGCTGAGCTTGACGCTCTACGGCGATTACTACTCCGTCGTCGGCTTCTACCTGCGGCGCATGGAGTTGATCCGCCAATTTGGCGTCGAAGGCCGCATGCCCCTGCTCGACTACCGTCTGGTCGATTACACCGCGCGCATTCCGAGCGAATTGAAAATCGGCAAGGGCGGCGAAACCAAGCTGTTGCTGCACAAAATCATGGCCGGCGAGCTGCCCGATGAAATCGTCTTTCGCAAGGACAAGCTCGGCCACAGCGTGCCCATGAAGAACTGGATGCGCGAAAGCGCCGTGGTACAAAACCTGTTCGACGTGTATCTCGCGCCCGAGCAAGTCAAGCGCCGCGGTTTTTTTGATCATCGTTACATCGCACAGTTGATCAGCGAGCACCGCAGCAAGGCGCACAACCACTCGCACCGCCTGTGGGGCCTGCTGATGCTCGAGCTGTGGTGCCGCGCCCATCTCGACGGCTGAAGGAAAGGATGAACTCCACCCCATGAAACTCTGGATGAAAGCCGTCCTCAGCCTCGCGGTGCTGGCCCTGCTGTTTTGGAAAGCCGAGCTGCCGCAGGTTTACGCCGCCTTTGCTGCGGCGCAACCGGCGCTCTGGCTCACCGCCTTTCTCCTGTTCCTGATTCAGCAAGTCCTGGTTACCTATTGCTGGCAGATCTTGCTGGTCGCGAACGGCAGCGCCCCGCCGCTGGTGAAGACGCTCGAGGTGCATTGCATCGGCAGCTTCTTCGGCACGTTCCTGCCCACCAGCGTGGCCATGGATGTCATCCGCGCGTATCGCCTGGGCCGTCATCTGCAGCGCGGGGTCGATGCCCTCAGCTCACTGTTCGTGGTGCGCGTGCTCGGTTTCGTGGTGATCTTCTTGCTGGCGTTGCTGGTGGCCGTGCCGGTGAGCCGAACGCTGCACGACAGCCGCCTCTTTTGGCCGGTGTTGCTGGCGCTGGCATCCTTTGCCGGTGCGGTGGCGCTCATGCTGCAGAAGCATGCCGTCGCCATGGTGCAGGTGGTGTGCAAGCGCTTCGGTTGGGAGTCCTTCGCCGCCAAGCTCGGCCGCTTTCGCGAGGGCATTCTCGCCTATCGCCAGGCGCGCGGCGCGCTCTTCCGCGTGCTGGCGCTGACCTGCTTGTATCAGAGTCTGGGCATCGTGATTATCTATCTTGTGGGCCGCAGCCTCGGCATCGAGCTCGCGATTTGGCATTATTTCATCTATATTCCGCTCATCACCACGATCGCGCTGCTGCCGATCTCGTTGGCGGGCCTCGGCATTCGCGAGGGCGCGTTTGTGTTCTTTTTTGCGCAGGCCGGAGTGGCGCAGGCGCAGGCACTGTCGCTGTCGCTTCTGCTTTTTGCGCAATCGGTGGCGCTGGCGCTGCTGGGCGGCATTTGGTATTTGCTCGTCAAGGAGCAGGCCGCGCCCGTCAGGCTGGAAATGCCGGCGGCGCCCGGTGCGCGGACGCGGGAATCTGTTTTGAACCAGTGAAAGGCGCGGCCGTGAACGCTTGCTTCACGGCCCACGCAGGCAGCAACTCTCTCAGGGAACAGGAGAATGGATGGAATGGAAGCAACTGCCAAGCTAGCAGTCCTGGGTGCCGGCAAAATGGGCGGCACGTTGATCAAGGCGCTGTTGGATGCCGGCTTGTACCGGCGGGAAAACATCATCGCCACTGCCAAGCACGCCGACCGTGCCGAGGAAATCGCCGCCCGCCTGTCGGTGCCGGCGCTGACCGACAACGTCGAGGCCGTGCGGCAGGCGCAGCTCATTCTGCTCGGCGTCAAGCCGCAGGCCTTGCGCGAAGTGCTCGCCGAGATTCAGCCGCACCTCGGGCCGCATCAGCTTGTGGTTTCGATCGTGGCTTCGGCGACCACGGCGTTCATTGAGAAATATTTCACTGCCAATGTGCCGGTGGTGCGCGCCATGCCGAACACGCCCAGCCTCATCGGCGCCGGCATGACCGTGCTGTCCGCGGGCCGGCACGCCACGCCAGACCACCTCGCGCAAGCGCGGCGGCTCTTCGGTGCGGTGGGCCGCACCATGATCCTCGACGAAAAGCACCTGGACGCGGTGACGGCGCTCAGCGCCAGCGGCCCGGCCTTCATCTACGTGGTGCTGGAATCGCTGGCGGAAGGCGGCGTGAAAGTCGGTCTGCCGCGTCACGTCGCCACCGAGTTGGCCGCGCAGATGTGTTGGGGTGCCGCGCAAATGGTACGCGACACCGCCGAACATCCCGCCCTGCTCAAGGATGCCGTGACCACGCCGGCGGGCTGCACCATCGACGGCCTGCTGAAATTGGAAGAAGGCGGCTTGCGGGTTACGCTCATCAAAGCGGTGGTGGAAGCGACCCGCCGCGCCGCCGAGTTGATTTCATGTTGATCGCCTGTTCCTGACCTTTGATTGAATCGCCAGCCATGTCACTACGCGTCATCACAACCACGGCCGAGTTCGAACGCCTGCAGCCCGTGTGGGAAGCGGTTTATCGCAGCAATGCCAACCACACGCCGTTTCAATCCTGGGAATGGAATTTCGCGTGGTGGCGCAATTTCGGTGATGACCAATCGCTCCGTCTGCTGGTGATCGAACACGAAGGTCAGCCCCTCGGCATCGCGCCGTTGTATTTGCGTTCGAGGTTCTATGGCTTTCCCCTGCGCCATCTCGGCTTTATCGGACAGAAGCGCGGCGACTATCTCGATTTCATTGTCACCGCCGGCCGGGAAGCCGTGTTCTTTCGCGGGGTCTGCGAATATCTGCAACAGGCCGAAGACGGCTGGCAGGTGCTCGAACTCAAGGACATGCCGGAAAACTCCACCAATCTGCCGCCGCTGTTCACGGCGCTGCGTGAGGGGTTTCCCCTGTTTGGCGTCGAGCATCAACGCCTGTGCGTGAGCGTGCCGCTCACGCCCGATTGGGAGAGTTTCCTGCAGACCCTGGGCAAGCGCACCCGCAAGGACGTGAGCTACGACCGGCGCTATCTTGACCGGCATTACAAAACCGAGTTCAAGATCTTCACCAACTCCACCGCGGTATTCGACGGCTTCCGTGATCTCACCGCCGTTTACCAGGCGCGTTGGCAGGAGGAAAAAGGCGCCGGCCGATTGGCGGAGGAACGTGTGCTCAAGTTCGAGGAAGAAGTCTGCCGCCGCATTTCCCAGCGCGGTGACTACCGCCTTTATCTGCTCTATGCCGACGGCAAGCCGGCCGCGGGGCTTTCGGGCTTCGTCAGCAACGGCAAGTATTACGGCGACATTTACGCACATGCGCCTGCGTTTCAAAAGTTCAGCGCCGGCAATGTGCTGCTGGGCATGGTCATCGAAGACTGCATCAAGAACGGCTGGCGCGAGCTTGATCTTTCCCGCGGCGATGAAGCTTATAAACTGCGCTGGAACGGCCGGATCAAGCGCAATTGCCATCTCAAGATATTTCGCGATCGTTTTGCCGCGGCCCGGGCCGCGCTTTTCGAAGGGCTCTACGAACGCGCTGCCGCGAGCCCAACGCTGAATCAAATGCTCGCGCGCTATCGCCGCTGGCGCTACGGCCGCTGAGTGGCATGGCGCATTCTTGCCCGACAGATGGCACGGAGGGCGCCGGGCTGAATTCAGAGAAGAAGTTGCTCCTGCGCGCACCGGCGCAGTGGTCAAACGACGGGACAGCAGCCGGTGCAAGCATTCAGGAAACACGCAAGCATGCCATTGCCCATCGCCCACTCGCTCATGGGTTACACTCTCGCCGAAAGCAGCCCGGTGCGGTTGACCAAAAGCTTTTGGCTGGATGTTTTGCTTCTGATGTTCCTGGCCAATCTGCCGGATATCGACTTTCTGCCCGGCTATCTCGTGGGCCGGCCGAATCTCTATCATCATTACTATACCCACAGCGTGGCCTTTGCCGCGCTGGTGGGCGGACTCGCGGCACTCTACTTTTGGCGCAAGCGCGGACGGTTCTGGCCTTACTTCGCGATCGTCTTTGCCGCGGTCAGCTCACATCTGATCCTGGATTTGGTGACGGTCGATGAAGCGCCACCCTACGGCATGGCGCTGCTGTGGCCGGTCACTTCACGGTTCTATGATATTGGCTGGGACGTTTTTGGCGCCGTCCACAAGTCGGACGCCGCGCACGATTTCTTTGCCTCGCTTTTTCATCCCGCGAACGTGCGGGTCGTGATGATTGAATTCATGATCATGTTGCCGGTCGCGGCGTGCGTGCGTGCTCTGCGCTATTACCGTGGCGGCTGGCGGCAAGCCCGCGGGCAACGGCCGGCGCAGAGCTCGCGACACCGCGCCGCGCCCGTCTCAACCAGCCTCGCGGCGCCCGGGTGGGCCCAGGCCCGGCAGCGGGCCGCCGAAGAGAATCCGCCACCCCCGCCGGCAACGGAGTCGTTTGAGTTCAAACCTCTGGATTTGGAGCGACCGGAACATCGCAATGGCCACAACCCCTGAAACGATCTACTGCAGTGTTGTCATTCCGGTGATGAATGAAGAAGAAAACGTGCCGCTGCTGCACCGCGCCCTAACCCAGGCGCTGCAGCCCTGGGGCCGGAGTTATGAAATCATCATCGTCGACGACGGCAGCAGCGATCGCACCTTTCCCTTGCTGCGCGAGCTGGCACACCAGGATCCGCATCTGCGCGTGGTGAAATTCCGCGGCAATTTCGGGCAGTCGGCCGCGATGGCAGCGGGCTTCGATCATGCCCGCGGCGAAGTGGTGGTGACGATGGACGGTGATCTGCAGAACGATCCCCTTGACATTCCCCGCGTGGTGGCCAAGCTGGAGGAAGGCTATGACATCGTCAGCGGCTGGCGCAAGCA
Organism: bacterium; assembly: GCA_037445455.1. Lineage (GTDB taxonomy): Bacteria > Zhuqueibacterota > Zhuqueibacteria > Zhuqueibacterales > Zhuqueibacteraceae > Coneutiohabitans. Next base: position 15,037 of record JBBIKM010000020.1, read on the forward strand.
TCGCAAGGACAAGCTCCTCATCCGCAAGGTGCCGAGCCGCATCGCCAACCGGCTGGTGCGCAAGACCACCCGCGTCGATCTGCACGACACCGGCTGCTCGCTCAAAGCCTATCGCGCCGAAGTCGTGCACAAAATCCGCCTCTATGGCGAGATGCATCGCTTCATTCCGGCGCTGGCGCGCATCGAGGGCGCACGCATCAGCGAAATGGTGGTGAATCATCATGAGCGCCAATTCGGCCGGTCGAAATATAACATCACCCGCACTTTTCGGGTGATTATGGACTTGATGACCTTGAATCTTCTGCTGAAGTACCTGACCCGGCCGCTGCACTTCTTTGGTGCCCTGACCGTGCTCTTCAACGGCCTGGGGCTGGCGGCGCTGGTGGCCCTGCTGCTCGACTGGCGCCGGAATCAGGTGGGTTCTGATGAGTTGAATGTCTTGATGGCGGTGGTGTTTCTGCTGTTTGCCGCCGGCATCAATTTTCTGCTGTATGGGTTGATTGCAAACAGTGTGGTTGGCACGGGTCAAAAACGCGACGAGCGCCTCTATGAGTACAAGTACTATCATGGCACGGCCGGTTGACAAGGCGGCCGCGGAAGCCCCGCCGCTGGCGGCCAATGGCAAGGAAACCGCGGACGTGCGGGTGTCGGTAATCGTGCCCATCTTCAACTTGGGCGCCGAAGTCGCCGGCATGCACCAGGATTTGCGCCACGGGCTGGAATCCTACTGCCGCAACTTCGAGATCATTTTTGTGGACGATGCCAGCACCGACCATACCTGGCGCGAGCTTGAAAAGGTCGCCCGCCAGGATGCGTGCGTGAAGCTGATCCGCATGCGCTCGAGCTTCGGTGAAACCTCCGCGCTCGACGCGGGTTTGAAGCACGCCACCGGCCAGCGCATCGTGTTTGCGGCCGCGCGCGTGCGCGTCAATCTGCGCTCGCTGCCCCGTCTGCTCACCAAGATGGATCAAGGCCATGACCTGGTGGTCGGCTGGCGCACGCCGCGCAAAGATTCGGGCTTGAACCGCATGGTGTCGCGCTGTTTCAACTGGCTGGTGCAGCGCTTCGGCCATCTCCAGTTGCACGACATCAATTCCAGTGTGATTGCCACCTCGCGTGAAGTGCTCGACAACATCATCTTTTACGGTGACCTCAACATCTTCATCCCGGTGCTCGCGGCGCGCAAAGGTTACCGCGTCACCGAAGAGCAGGTGGAACAGCGCGCCGGCAGTTTCCGCCAGTCGCGTTACATCAGCGAATACATTCAGCGCCTGCTCGACATCGTGGCCGTCATCTTTCTGACCAAGTACTCCAAGAAGCCGCTGCACTTTCTCGGCTTCTTCGGATTTGTCTTCGCGCTCGCCGGCGCAGGCATGAGCCTTTATCTTTTCATCTATCGCCTGTTCGGCTTCGGCGCCATTGCCGGCCGGCCGCTGCTGCTGCTCGGCGTGCTGCTGCTCGTCATCGGCCTGCAGATGATTTCCATCGGCCTCATCGGCGAGATGATCACCTACACACATGCGCGTGAACAGAAAGAATACAACATCGAGACGGTGGTGGGCGCATGAAACTCATCATTCAAATTCCCTGCCTGAACGAAGAGAAAACCCTGCCGCTGACGCTGGCGGATCTGCCCCGCCACCTTCCCGGCGTCGATACGATCGAATATCTCGTCATCGACGACGGCAGCACCGACCGCACCTCGGAGGTGGCGCGCCAGCACGGCGTGCATCATCTCGTGCGCTTCACCAGCCGCAAAGGCCTGGCCGAAGCCTTCATGGCCGGCCTGGACGCCTGTCTCAAGCTCGGCGCCGACCTCATCGTCAACACCGATGCCGACAATCAGTACTGCGGCCAGGACATCGAGAAGCTGGTGCGCCCGATTCTCGAACGCAAGGCCGACATGGTGATCGGCGACCGCCAGGTCGAAAACATCGCCCACTTCTCGCCGCTCAAGATCAGGCTGCAGAAGCTCGGCAGTTGGGTGGTGCGTCACGTTTCGGAAACCTCCGTGCCCGATGCCACCAGCGGATTTCGTGCCTACAGCCGCGAGGCCGCCCTGCGCATGAATGTCATCTCGCGCTTCACCTACACGCTGGAGACCATCATTCAAGCCGGCAAGAAGCACATCGCGCTGAGCCACGTCCAGATCAACACCAATGGCAAGCTGCGCGAGTCGCGCCTGTTCACCAGCATCCCCGATTATCTCAAGCGCAGCATCGGCACGATATTTCGCATTTACCTGATGTATGAACCGCTCAAGGCTTTTTCCTGGATCGGCGGCGTGGTGTTCGCCCTGGGCCTGACCGGGGCCGGCCGGTTCCTGTATTACTATTTCACCGGCGACGGCGGCGGCCACGTGCAGTCGTTGATTCTCTCCGCGGTGTTCATGATTGTCGGATTTCAAATTGTCATGATCGGCCTGGTCGCCGATCTCATTGCCGGCAACCGCCGCCTGCAGGAGGACGCCCTCTATCGCATCAAAAAGCTGGAGTTGCTCAGCCTCGAGCGCAGTGAATCCGCCGCGTTGAACGGCACGGCAGGAGCAAAGCTGAACGTGGCGGCAGCGCCGGCGCCCGTGCCAGCGCTGGCGGAGAAGGTACTGACCGAAGACGCTTGACTGTTCTCGCCAACCCGGCGAAACGGATTGAGCAGGATCGAATGAGGAGTTGACATGTTGAATGTTGCCGTTGTCGGCATCGGCAAGATGGGTCTGCTGCACGCCGGCATCCTGAATGGTCTGGAAGGCGTAAAGCTGCGCGCCATTGCGGATACTTCGAAATTCCTGCTGGGGTTTGCGCAAAGCCTGAAGGACGACGTGGAGATTTACGATGATTTCCGCACAATGCTCGACAGATCCAGGCCCGATGCCGCCGTGCTCGCCACGCCGGTGTTTCTGCATGTGCCAATGGCGAACGAGTGCTTGCAACGCGGCATTCCCTTTTTTCTCGAGAAACCGTTGAGCCTCACCAGTGCCGACGCCGAACCGCTCGTCGCTGCGGTCGAGCAGCGCAAACTCACCACGATGGTGGGTTACATGATGCGCTACGTCGAGACCTTTGCCAGGGCGAAGCAACTGCTGCAGAGCGGCGCGCTCGGCGAGCTGATCACGTTTAACGCCACGATCTATGTCTCGCAGCTCTTCAAAACCGGCAAGGGCTGGCGCTACAACAAAAAAGAGTCTGGCGGCGGTGTGGTGATCGGCCAGGCCACCCATCTCATCGACTTGCTGCGCTGGTATTTCGGCCCGGTGAGCCTGGTTTCCGCGCACACCCGCAATTGGTATTCGCAGGAGGTCGAAGATTTCGCCCACGCTCACTTCGAATTTGCCGGCGGCGTGACCGGCTGGCTGGATTCTTCCTGGAGCGTGCGCCATCATCGCCTGCTCGAAGTCAGCCTCACGGTGCATGCCGCCAACGGCAATTTGATGGTTTGCGATGACTACGTGAAACTCTACCTGGACAAGCCGGCCGCGGGTTTTCACGCGGGCTGGACCAATTTCATGAAGCCGGATCTGTTCGAAGGCGTTGCCATCGATCTTGGCGGGCCGCAATACACCCGGCAGGACAGTGCCTTCATCACCGCCGTCAAAAACGGCACGAGCGTGGAGAGCGACGTCAGAAATGCCTACGAGGTGCAGCGCATCGTCGATGCGATTTATGCCTCGGCGGCCAAACACGGGGAGCCGGTGAGGCTTTGATTTCACCCCGGGACGAACGCGGGGGACTCGGCGATTTGGGGGAGGAATAGGAGCAAGAGCAAGAGTAAGAGCAAGAGTAAGAGCAAGAGTGAGTGTAAGAGTGGAACAGGTGCAGCAAGGACCATGGAATGATTGACAGAATCATACTCGGCCATAATCAGTTTTTTGGCGTGAATCACCTTGAGGCGCAGGCCGGCAATGAGCGCGAGGCCTACTTCAGCGATGCCGCGCGCATCATGGACATCATCAATTTCTCCTTTGATCACGGCGTGCGCGCCATGATGATGTCCACCCACGAACGCGCCTTCGTCGTGTGTGAAGAGATTCAGAAGGACCAGCGTCTGCGCCACGAGCTGGGCATCTACCTGCTGGTGCCGTACGTCGCCAAGTACATCAAGCAGGCCAACGAAAAGGGCCTGGTCAACATCGTGAAGGACTCGTTGAGCGGCACCTCGTTTCAAGACAAGATGGGCATGTTTTGGCGCGGCGGCATGGGCCTGCTCACCAAGGATTTCAAGAAGATTCTCACCGCGATGATCGACTTCGAAGTCGCGCCGTTCGCCAATCTCAACTTGCGGGCGATTTTCCTGCATGACGTCATGACCGATCTGGCGCTCGGCTGGGACGTGCCCGAGGTGTTTCGGCTGTACGCCGAGCATGTGCAAAGCAAATACCATGCGATCCCCGCGTTTTGCACCAAGAATCTCGGCAAGCTCATGCGCCTGCTCACGCGGGCCGGCGTCGAGAATCCCTTGATCATGGCCTCGATCAACAAACTCGGCTATCAGGTGAATCCTTCCCGCACGGCTTTCGAGCAAACGCTGCGCGAGCACCGCCTGCAATTGCTGGCGATGAGCACGCTGGCGGCGGGTTATTTGAAGCCGCAGGAAGCCTACGAGTATCTCTTTTCACTGCCGAATGTCGCCGCCGTGGTCGTCGGCGTATCGAAGAAGAATCATGCCCAGGAAACCTTCGCGACGATTCGCCACTACATGTCGCCCGGCAAGCTGCGCGAGCCGTTGCCGGCGGCGACGCACGAAATGCTGGCGTGAGCGATGAACCGCAAACTGCGCGTGTGCTATTACGGCTCCTATGATTGGAACGAGCCGCACAATTCGACTCACATTCTTGGCCTGCAGCATGCGGGCATCGAAGTGATCGAATGCCACCGGCCCGCGGCCGCCAAGCGGGACGCCGCGCAGCACTATCGCAGCCTGTTCCGCACGCTCGCCTTCGCAGGGGCGTTCCTCAAGAGCAGTCTCGTGCTGCTGGCCAGGCTGTGGCGGTTGCGTAATCTCGATGCCATCGTGGTGGGCTATCCCGGCTTTTTTGATGTGCCGCTCGCCCGTCTCCACGCCCGGCGCCGGCGCATTCCGCTGCTGTTCAACGTGCATATTTCGCTGTATGAGACGCTGGTGATTGATCGCGGATATTTCAAAGCCGGCTCCCTGGTCGCCGCTCTGTTGAAATGGTATGATCGGTTTTTGTTTCGCTGCGCGACTGTGGTGTTGACCGACACCGCGGCTCATGCGGCTTACTTCGCCCGGCTTTACCGGCTGCCGCGCGAGAAATTCCAGCGCGTGTTCATCGGCGCTGATCCCATCTTCGCGCCCCGGCCGCCGCGGCCGCAGCCGCCGGGGTGCACGGTTCTTTTCTACGGCACCTTCATCCCCCTGCAGGGCATCGAATACATCGTGCAGGCCGCGCACCTGCTGCGCCAGCACGAGGGCTTGCGTTTTGAGATCATCGGCCGCGGCCAGACCCAGCAGCAGGTGCACGCTCTGGCGAAATCACTTGCGGCCACCAACATCACGTTCATTGACTGGGTGAGCCGTGAAGAGTTGGTGCAGCGTATTGCCGACGCTGACATCTGCCTCGGCGGCCAGTTCGGCCTGACCCCCAAGGCCGAATTGGTGATCGGCTATAAATGTTTTCAAATGATCGCCATGGGCAAGGCCGTGATCGTGAGTGATTCGCCCGGCAACCGTGAGCTGCTGCAGCACGAGCACGATTGCCTGATGTGTGCGCCGGGCAATCCGGAGGCGCTGGCGGCGGCGATTCTGCGGCTGCAGCGCGACGAGGCGCTGCGTCACCGCCTGGCGCACGAGAGCCGGAAAACGTTCGCAGCGCATTGCAGCCTGCGCGCGATCGGGGAAGAACTGGGCAGGATCGCCGCCGGCGCGCGCGTGTCCATTGCAGCGCCGCCGGCCCCGCGCCGGGCTCCGGCGCAACCATTTGTGCAACAACCCGGGTGAGATTCTCATGCTGCTGCGCGGCACATTTTTGCTTCTCATCGGCCAGGGCCTGTTTCTCGCCTGCGGCTACGGCATCAGCGTCGTGTTGGCGCGCTGGCTGGGCCCGCAAGACTACGGCGTGTTCGGCATCGTTTACTCGCTGCTCATGGTGTGCGAGCTGTGTGTGGTGGCCGGCATTCCGAATGCGTTGCAGCGTTTCGTTGGAGAGGATCCCGGCAAGGCGGGTGCGCTGCATCGCGTGCTGGTTCGCTGGCAACTGTTTTACACCGCAATCGTTTTCGGCGGAGCGCTCGCAGCCGCGCCGCTGCTTGCCGGTTTTTTCAATGATGACCGGCTGGCACCGCTGCTGCAGATCGCGCTGCTCGATGTCTTGTTCTTCAGCTTCTATTGGTACTATGCCGGCATGCTGATTGGCCGCAAGCATTTTGGCCGGCAGACGATGGTGGCGGGCGCGTATTCCGCCGGCAAATTTCTCTTCACCGCCGGTCTGTTGTGGGCGGGATTGGGCGTTGCGGGCGCGCTGCTGGGCAACATCCTCGGCTCGCTCTGCGGCCTGGCGCTGGGCTGGTGGTGGACGCGGCTGCCGCGCGACGCCGCGGCTGTTGATCAACGCGAATTGTTGCACTTCATCGTGCCGAATATCCTCTATTCAATCGGCGTCAATTTGTTCTTCTATATCGATCTTTGGACCGTCAAGTATTATCTGCCCGGCACGGCCGTCGGCTTCTATAATGCCGCCTCCACCATCGCACGCATTCCCTATTCGTTCGCGATTGCGCTCACCGGCGCGCTGCTGCCGGCGCTGTCCCACGCGGTGGCCCGGCGCCAGCGCCTGGAGAGTGAGCGCATCATTCGGCAGGCGCTGCGCCTGTCCCTGTTGGCCGTGCTGCCCGTGCTGGCGCTGGTGTCCTCCTCCGCCGGCGCGCTTGCAGTGTTGTTCTTTGGCGAAGCCTACGCCGGCGCCGGCGAAATTCTGCGCCTGCTCATGGTTGGTTTGTCGATTTACGCCGTCTTCATGGTGTTGAACACCATGGCGATGGCGGGCGGCGGCATGAAAGTGTGCACGCTGATCGTGTTTGTGCTGTTTCCCATCGATGTCGGACTCAATCTGTTCAGTGTGCCGCGATGGGGCGCCACGGGCGCGGCGCTGGCCACCACGGCAACGATGCTGCTCGGCGTGGCCGGCAACACCTTCTACGTGAGGCGGTTGTTCGGCCTTGGCTTGTATGCCGGGCCTCTGCTGCGCGCGGGCGCGGCCGCTGCCGTCGTCTTTGCGATTTCTAGCCTTGTTCCCACCACAACGCCGTGGGCGTTGGTCGCCAAGTTTGCCGCGCTGCTGGCCGTGTATGCCGTGCTGCTCGGGCTGTTCGGCGAGATCGACCGGGAGGATCTCATGAAAATCAAAGCCGCCGTGGCAGCCAGATTCAGCCGGCAAAAGCCGCAACCGGAGGCGCCACCGGTTGCGATTGCCTCTGCACCGGCCGGCGAGGGATGAACATGACCGGGATGCCGAAAGAACCGAAACATTTGTTGTGCGTCTCCTATCATTCCACCGTGCCGCACAATACCGGTGCCAACGTGCGCATCGTGAATCTGCTGCGGCATTTGACAGCGCTGCGGCCGGTGCTGCTGGCACCCGCGCCGCAGGAGCAGGAGCTGGCGCATCGTGTTTTCGTGCCGCGCCAGGCGCCGCCGTTCATTCGGCAGACGCTGGGCTTCAATCCCGCGATTTTGGGATGCTACGGCAAGGCCGTGTTCGCGCGCGCCCGGCAGGCGCTCGCCGGTCTGGCGATCGCGGCGGTGCAATGCGAACATCTCTGGTCGTTTCCGCTGGCGCAGCGGCTGGCGCGCGCCCTGCGCGTGCCGTTGATCCTGATCGAGCACAACCTCGAAGTGGTTTACGTTGAGCGGGCCTATCGCCTGAGGCTGCTGGCGCAAATCACCGCACGGGTGGAACGCCGGGCGCTGGCGGCATGTGATCGCGTGGTGGTGTGTTCGGAAGTCGATGCGCGCCTGCTGGCCGGACGTTATTCCACACCGGCAGAAAAGATCTGGATCGTGCCCAACGGCATCACGCTGCCCGCCTTGCGGCGGGAGGCACCGGCCGCGGCCGTGCCCGCGCCGCTGCGTCACAAGAAACTCGCGCTGTTTCTCGGCAAGACCAACTATCCGCCCAACGCCGAGGCGATTCGTGTGCTGCGCGAGGAGGTGGTGCCGCGTGCGCAAGCCCACGATCGCGATTTGGTGTTCGTGGTGGTGGGCGGGCCGCACGAGCCCGACTACAGCCGCGTCGAGCAGGGCATCGCGTTCACCGGTTTTGTTGAAGACCTGCAGCCCTTGCTGCAGCAGGCAGCCGTCTGCCTCGCGCCGCTGCTTTCCGGATCCGGCACGCGCCTGAAGATTCTCGAATATGCCGCGCATGCCCGGCCGATTGTCGCGACCCGCGTGGCCGCCGAGGGCCTGCATTTCGAGAATGGCAGGGACATCGTCATTGCCGACGGCTGGGACGAATTTGTACAGGCGGTGCTGCGGGTGGTGCACGGCAAAATCGATGCGGCAGCCCTGGCGCGCAATGCCCTGCAGAAAGTGACGGACGAGTATCAGTGGCAGGCGATTGCCAGCCGATATGAAGCGCAACTGCTGGAACTTCTCGCCGGCAACGCTGCCGCACGGGAACCATTGGCCGATCGCCGTCAGGGCGTGCCTGCCGCCGTGTGAGACCAGCAGCGCGAATACAAAACCTCAAACCGGAACGTGATTCCTTGAGCTCCAACACCCGAAACGAAAACCACAGCCGGATCGAACTGCCGCGCAGCCTTGCGGTGCTCTTCCTGCTCGGCGTCCTGGCCGTCGCCTCGTTCCTGCGCTTCCATCGCCTCGACAGCGCCAGCATCTGGATCGACGAACTCAACCATTACTATGCCGCGCAATCGCTCAATGAGGGCGGCATGGCGGTTTTCCCCTCGGGAGAACCCAACGAGCGCGCGCTGTGGTATTCGAAACTGGTGGGCTTGTCCTTTCGCCTGTTGGGCGCGAGCGAATTCAGCCTGCGGCTGCCGAGCGCCCTCTTCGGCGTGCTGGGCATTCTGGTGGTGTTCTGCGTTGCCCGCCGTTTCTTCGGCGTGCCCGCCGCACTGCTGGCGGCGCTCTTCACTGCGATTTCACCCTTTGAAATCGGGTGGTCGCGCCTGTCACGCATGTACACGCTGTTTCAATTCCTGTTTCTCCTGGGCAGCTACGCGTTCTATCGCGGTTTTGAGAGCGAGAACCAGGGCCGCTTTGCCACGTGGCAGAACAAGCTGGTGCCGGCCGGCGCGCTGCAGCGCTTCCTGAGCAGTTGGAATTTGAATCTCTTTTGGCTGGTGACGGCCGCCGTGTTGCTCTGGCTGTCGTTCAAAGTCCATGATCTCACCGCGCTGTTTGTGATCGGCGTGCTGTTCTACACCGGCCTGCAAACCGTGGTGCTTTGGCGGCAGCAGGGTTTGGCAGCCACGCTTCGCAGCAAATACTTCATCAGTTTTTGGATTCTGGTTTTTGTGCCGCTGCTGGCGCTGTTGGCGCTGCCCTCCCTGCGCGCGTTTCTCGACTACGCCCTGGGCTTCATGCCGAAATGGGCGGAAGGCACGCGCTTTCAGCGGCGCATGTTGCTGGTGGATTTTCTCTTCGACCATTATCAGTTTCCGCTGGGCCTGTTGTTCGTGATCGGCGCGTATCAAATCCTCGGCCGGGTGTCGCGCGCCGGCCTTTATGTGCTGTCGCTGTTTCTCGGCACTCTGTTTATGTTCATGACGGTGTTTTCGTACCGGCATTTTCAATACCTGTTTCACGTCTATGCATTCTTCATCATGGTGTGCGCCTTCGCCTTTGCCAACATTATGAATCAGGATTTCGAGACGATCCGGCAGCGCTGGTTTTCCGGTTCGCGGCTGCGGCCGGGCCTGGTCAGCGCGGTCATTTTCGCTGTCTTTCTGGCCTGGCTGCCGCTCACGCCCTCCGTGCGGTTGGCGCGCGCCATCCCCTTCAGCGCGGACGGCAGCTTCAACGGCGCGATGTACATGGATGAATGGCGGGAGGCCTGCCGGTTCGTGCGTGAGCACAGCGACAGCACCGACGTGATCCTCTCCACCGATGCGCTCGGCACGTTGCATTATCTCGGCCGGGTGGATTATGATCTCAATTTTGCCGATCTTGATCTGGCGGTCGAAAACCAGCTCATCGACGCCAGCGGCGAGCCGTTCGATCTCTACTCGGGCAAGCCCTTCATCAAAGACCTGCCGCAGTTGCAGCGATTGACCGCGGAGGGGAGGACGGTTTGGGTGCTGGGCCAGCACTACAAGCTGCTGGAAGCACCGGTGTTCGTGCCGGTGCCGCTGCGCGAGTTCATCGTCTCCCATTTCGAGCGCGTCTTCGCGACCGCCAACAATACCGTCCTGGTTTACCGTCATCCGTCCCGTGCGGCGGGTGAGGACAAATCAGGCATGAAATTTTGAAAAGGTGAAATACAGGAAAGTCAGTGGATCGCTTATGAATCTCGCACTCATGGGCATTCGTGGGATACCGGCAAACTATGGGGGCTTTGAAACTTTTGCCGAACAAGTCGCCACGCGACTGGTGAAGCGCGGCCACCAGGTGACCGTCTATGGCCGCTCCAACAACATCAAGTATCGTGAACCCTACTATCATGGCGTGCGCCTGGTCATTCTTCCCACCATCAGCCACAAATATCTCGACACCGTGGCGCACACGTTCTTGTGTGCCTGGCATGCCGCGCTGCGGGAAAAGTACGATGCCATCCTGGTGTGCAACAGCGCCAACGCGATCTTTTGCATCATCCCGCGGCTGTTTGGGCAAAAAGTCGCGATCAATGTCGATGGCCTGGAGTGGCAGCGCAAGAAGTGGAACAAGCTCGGGCAATGGTACTACAAGGCTTCGGAATGGCTTTCCACCAAGCTCGCCGACGTGGTGGTGACCGACTCGAAGTTCATCAAGAGGTATTACCTCGAGAAGTTCAAGCAGGACTCGGTGTTCATCCCCTATGGCGCGCCCACCATGAAAGTGCCGGCGAATGACACACTCAAGCGATATGGCCTGCGCCCGCGGGATTATGTGCTTTACGTCAGCCGGCTGGAACCGGAGAACAACGCCCATTTGGTGGTCAAGGCCTTTGAGCAGGTCAAAACCGACAAGCGGCTGGTGGTGGTCGGCGATGCGCCTTACAGTACGGACTACATCCGCGAACTCAAGGCCACCAAAGATCCCCGCATCATCTTTACCGGTTATGTCTTCGGCCACGGTTACCAGGAATTGCAATCCAATGCCTATTTCTACGTGCAGGCCACCGAAGTCGGCGGCACGCATCCGGCGCTGCTGGAGGGCATGGGATTCGGCAATTGCGTGCTGGCGAATGATGTGCCCGAACACCGCGAAGTGCTGGAAGATGCCGGCTACTTCTTCACCACCTCCGAGAACGGCGATTTGGCAAGCAAGATGCAATACTTGCTGGATCATCCCGAAGCCGTTGCCGGTGCGGCGCAAAAGGCGGTGGAAATCATCAAACGCGATTACACATGGGAAAAGATCACGGAAGACTATGAGGCGCTTTTTCTCCGCATGCTGGCAGGGAAAAAGTGAGCCGCCTGCCGGTGTGGCGCCCAGCCGCGCAGCACCGGCGGGAACTTGATTGACGGGAGCCCATGAACAAAGTTCGGAAGTCTGTTGACTGGTCTTTGCTTGCCTTGCTGGCGGCGGCGCTGCTGTTTCGTCTGTTTCTCCTCCGATTCCGCTTCGCCATTGGGTGGGACGAACCTCACTATCTGAATCTGGCTGCCAATTTCGCCAACGGAGATTTTTCCGGCTGGCTGCATCCGTTTTGGTCACCGCTGTATCCGGCGCTCAGCGGCCTGCTGGGATTGCTGGTGCCGAATCTGGAGACGGCCGGCCGGCTGGTCAATGTTGTTTGTGGCGGCTTGATCCTGTGGCCGGTTTATCGCCTGGGCGTGGATCTCTTAGGTCGAAACAGTGCGTGGTGGGCGGCGGCGATTCTGGCATTTTACCCGCCGCTGGCTTTCAGTGCCACCAGTGCTTTGGCCGAACCGTCTTACATGCTGTTTGCCACTCTGGGTCTCTGGTCCGGATGGGAAGGCCTCAAACGCGAGTCCGCCGTGCGTGCCTGGCTTGCCGGCCTTTTTTGGGGGTTGGCCTATTTGACCAGACCGGAAGGCGTCGGCTTTTTGCTGGTCTTTGTCTTTTTTGTGACGATGTTGGCGGCCGGTGAATGGTTCACGTCGCGGCACATTCGCACGCTGCGCCTGGCGCTGCTGGCTGGCGCCGGCTGGCTGCTGGTGGCGCTGCCCTACATTTTCTATCTGCACGGTGAAACCGGGCGCTGGACGCTGAGCGCCAAGGGCGCAGCCGTGCAACAACTCGAGGCGCAATATTTCGCGCCGGGCAAGCTCGGCACGTTTGACACGCTTTCGGAAGACAATCGCGTTTATCCCACCGATCAGATTTATCATGACGGAGATTTTGTGCAGGCAACCGCCAAACAGGGCGGGTTACCGATCCAAAATTCTCTCGCGCTGCTGGTGCGGAAGTATGCGACGCACTTCCATCGCCTGACCCGCTCGGAGCTGCCGGCGATTTTCTCGCTCGGTTTGCTGGTGCCGTTCGTGCTGGGCCTGTTTGGCAGCCCCTGGCAGACGGACCGGCCGCGGCTCAGTCTTTATCTGTTGAGTTACCTCGGATTCTTTTGGTTCATCGTCGTGCCGCTGTTTCACATCAACGAACGCTACTTGATCGCGCTGCTGCCGGTCGCGATGATTTGGGCCGGACACGGCCTGGTGCTGCTGCAGAACTGGCTGGCTGCGGGGCTGCGCCCGAGCCGGGCCGGCAGCCGCTTGAGCGCAGCCGGTTTGCAGCGTTGCGCCTGGTGCGGCGCTGCCGGGTTCGTGCTGCTCTTCGGCTTCTTGACCCAACTCGGCAGCATTGTGCAGCGCAGCACGTGGGATACTGATTTCTGGAGTGAAGCTGTCGAGCTCAAGCAGGCGGGCGAGTGGTTGCGCGATCACGCCGGAGCGACGCCGGTGCTGATGAGCTACAACAAGGCGGTGAATTTCTACGCCGGCAATCACAACCTGCGCGCGGGCGCCACTTTTTCACAGAATGAATGGCCGCGCCTGGCGCAGTACGCCGGCCATCGCGGCGTGACCCATGTGGTGTGGGCGGAACGCTATGCCTCACACTTCCCCAATCTCCAGCAGTTGAATGACCCCGCCACCGCGCCGCCGGAGTTGCATGCGATTTACGACCAAAGCCCGGCGCCGGGGTTGCGGACAATCATCTATCGCTTTGAGCCGGCAGGTGCCCGCAGCCCGCAGGCGCCGCCGGCAACGGTGCCTTGAGGCGAGGGGGCGGCGTTGCAAGGCCTGGCTGTCAAGTGCCCGCAGGGCGGCGGCACGCGGCCGCACGCGATCACTGCCGTTTAGCAAGACAGGTGGGATGATATGACTCTTCCAAGTCAGACTGTTGCTCTCGAGGCCGGCGCCGGCAATGGCGCCGGTCACGCCTCCGCGGAAGGCAGTCCCGTGGCCAGCCGTCAAAACGACAGCGCCACGCGCGAACGCATCCGGTTTTCGATTGTGCTGCCTGTTTACAATGAGGAAGCCAATCTGCCGCATACCTATCAGCGTCTGACCAAAGTGCTCAGCGCGCTCGGTGAGCCGTACGAGATCATCTGCATCAACGACGGCAGCCGCGACCGCTCGCGCGAGCTGCTGCGCAGCCTGCATCAACAGGACCAACGGGTCAAGCTCGTCAGCTTCACCCGCAACTTCGGCCACCAAACGGCGGTGAGCGCCGGATTGGATTTTGCCGATGGCGAGGCGGTGATCGTGATGGATGCGGATTTGCAGGATCCGCCCGAGTGCCTGCCGCAGTTCATTGCCAAGTGGCGGGAGGGGTTTGACGTCGTCTACGCGATTCGCACCAAGCGCAAGGAACACTTTCTCAAACGCGCCGCGTACGCGCTGTTTTATCGTTTGATCAAGCGCATTGCCGACATCGACATTCCGCTGGACAGCGGCGATTTCTGCATCATGGATCAAAAGGTGGTGCGGGTGATCCGTGCGCTGCCGGAACGCAATCGCTTTGTGCGCGGCATTCGCAGTTGGGTCGGTTTCCGCCAAACCGGCCTGGCTTATGAGCGGGAGGAGCGCTTTGCCGGCCGGACGAACTATACCTTCTACAAGCTGATGAAGCTCGCGCTCGACGGCTTTGTTTCGTTTTCCTACATGCCGCTGCGCATGGCCGCCATCCTGGGATTTTTCACCTCCGGCTTGTCGTTTGTCATGGCACTGGTGCAGCTTTACCGCCGCTTGTTTGTGCCCAGCTCCTACGTGCCCGGCTTTGCCAGTATCATTATCACGGTGTTGTTTTTGGGCGGCATTCAACTGATCACGATCGGAATCATCGGCGAGTATTTGGGGCGGATTTTTGACGAGGTCAAGCGCCGGCCGCTTTATCTGGTCGACGAGGTGTTGGGTTTGGAAGACCGCAATCGTTCCGCATCTGCGTGAAACTGTCGGTAATTGCCAGGGCAAGCAGCAGTTGTTCCTAAAGTTACCGTTCCGGCGCTTGCGCTGCAATTTCATTAATCACGCTCTGAAGGTGCAATGAGCAAAACCTCCGCACACCTCGTCTTCCTGATCTCGATCGCCGCGACGATTATCGGGCAATTACTGTTGAAGAAGGCGACCGCCGCCCAGCGCCTGACCTTCGACCCCAGCCAATTGTGGGCGTCAGTGTCAGGCTTGGCACTCAACCCTTACCTGCTCGGCTGGGTGTTGAGCGCGGGCATCAGTGCGGCACTGTGGATTTTCGTGGTGTCGCGCTTCGAACTCAGCCTGGCCTTTCCCATTGCCACCACGCTGAGCTACATCCTCATTCTGGTGCTCTCCTGGTGGCTCTTTGACGAAAAAATGACGATCGCACGGTGGATCGGGGTTGGCTTGATGAGTGCGGGAATTTTCATGACCTATCAGAGCTGAGCCATGACCAACACTCCGCTCTCCCCATGGAACACAGCACGAACGGCATCAGTTTGTCGATTTTCTTTCCGGTCTACAACGACTGGGGAACGATTGGGAGCATGGCTGCTTTGGCAATCGCCACTGCCGAGCAGATCACCCGCGACTACGAAGTCATTCTCGTCAATGACGGCAGCGGCGAGAGCACGGTCGAAGTTCTCAACTTTCTGGAGAAGAACTTCCCGCAGATTCGCGTCGTCCACCACAAGAAGAACCGCGGGTACGGCGGGGCGCTGAAAAGCGGTTTTGCCGCCGCCACCAAGGAATTCGTCTTCTACACCGACGGGGATGCGCAATATGACGTGCGCGAGCTCAAGAAGCTGGCGGCCGCCATGCGCCCGGGCATCGACATCGTCAACGGCTACAAGATCAAGCGGCACGACCCCTGGTATCGCATCCTCATCGGCCGGTTCTATCACACCGTCACCAAGCTGGCCTTCGGTTTCACCATTCGCGACGTTGATTGCGACTTTCGCCTGATGCGGCGCAGCATCTTCGAGAAGATTCGTCTCGAGCACAACAGCGGCGTCATCTGCGTCGAGATGATCAAGAAGATGCACGACGCCGGCTGCCGCTTCGCCGAAGTGCCGGTCACCCACTTTCATCGCGCCAGCGGCAAATCGACGTTCTTCCGGTTTCGCCGCATTGCGCGCGTCGGACTCGACCTCGCCCAGCTTTGGTGGCGGCTCGTCATCAAGAAGGAATCTTTATCCCGACAGCCGGTTCATGCAAGACCTCACGAAGCCGTTTCATGACAAGAATGTCATGATCACAGGAGGGCTGGGATTTATCGGGTCCAACCTCGCGATTCGCCTGGCGACCGCCGGGGCACGCGTGACCGTGGTCGATTCGTTGATCGACGACTACGGCGGCAACCTCTTCAACCTGCACGGCTATGAAGACCGCCTGCGCATCAACATCGCGGATGTGCGCACCCGCCCGACCATGAATTATCTCGTGCGCGGCCAGCATTACATCTTCAACCTCGCCGGCCAGGTCAGCCATATCGACAGCATGGAAAATCCCTACAATGACCTGGAGATCAACTGCATCAGCCAGTTGTCGATCCTCGAAGCCTGCCGGCGCTTCAACCCCGAAGTGAAGATCGTCTTTGCCGGCACACGCCAGCAGTACGGCAAGCCGCAGTATTTGCCGGTGGACGAACGCCATCTCATGATTCCCGCCGACGTCAACGGCATCAACAAAATCGCGGGCGAAATGTATCACCTGCTCTACAACAACGTGTACGGCATCCGCGCCTGCTCGCTGCGGCTGACCAACACCTACGGCCCGCGCATGCTGATGAAGCACAACCGCCAGGGCTTCATCGGCGTGTTCATCCGCCAGGCGATCAATGGCGAATGCATCAAAATTTTCGGTGACGGCAAGCAGCGCCGGGACTACAACTACGTGGAAGACGTGGTTGATGCCTTCCTGCTCGCCGCCGCCGATGATCGTGCCAACGGCGAAGCCTTCAACCTCGGCGGCCTGGAGGTGTTCAGCCTGCTGCGCTTTGTCGAATTGCTCATCGAAATCACCGGCAGCGGCTCATATGAAATCGTGCCCTTCCCTGAAGAAAAGAAACGCATCGACATCGGCGATTATTACGGCAACTTTGAGAAGTTCCGCAGCCTGCTGGGCTGGGAGCCGCAGGTGAGATTGCGGGAAGGCTTGGAGCGCACCGTCGACTATTTTCGCAAATACAAACAACATTACTGGCCCAAGGATGACCGTTCCCTTTCTTGACATGGCGCGCCAGCATGCGGCGCTGAAGACCGAGATTGAAGCAGCCATGGCGCGAGTGTGCAACCGCGCCTGGTTCATTTTAGGCGAGGAATTGCAGGCCTTCGAGCAGGAGTTCGCGGCCTATCTTGGCGCGCGCCACGGCGTGGGCGTCGGCTCCGGCACCGAAGCGCTGCATCTGGCCCTGCTGGCCTGCGGCGTGCAACCGGGCGACGAAGTCATTACCGTGCCCAACACGGCGGTGCCCACCATTTCCGCCATCTCCTTCGCCAACGCCACGCCGGTATTGGTGGACATCGATCCCGCCACCTTCACCATGAACGTGGCACAGGTGGAAGCCGCGATCACTGCGCGCACGAAAGTGTTGCTGCCGGTGCATCTTTACGGCCAGACCGCCGATCTCACGCCGCTGCTGGAAATCGCGCGGCGGTACAATCTGCGGGTGGTGGAAGATGCCTGCCAGGCCCATGGCGCCACCTACGGACCTCGCAAAGCCGGAACCTGCGGCGACGCGGGGTGCTTCAGCTTTTATCCCAGCAAGAACCTGGGCGCCTATGGCGACGCCGGATTCGTTTGCACGGATCAGCCCGAAATTGCCGAGCGGCTGCGCTTGTTGCGCAACTACGGCCAGACCCAGCGCTATCATCACCGCACCAAGGGTTTCAACAGCCGGTTGGACGAGCTGCAAGCCGCGATCTTGCGCACGAAACTGCCGCACCTCGATCACTGGAACACGCGCCGGCAGGAATTGGCGCAGCGCTATGATGCGCTGCTGCAAGGCCTGCCCCTGCGCCTGCCGCAGCGCGCGCCCCACGGCCGGCACGTCTTTCATCTGTACGTGGTACGCACGCCGCAGCGTGATCAGCTCTGTGCGTTTCTGGCCGAGCGCGGCGTCCAGACCATCATTCACTATCCCGTGCCGGTGCACCTGCAGGACGCGTATCGCGATCTCAAGCTCGCGGCCGGCTCCCTGCCGGAAGCCGAGCAGGCCGCGCGCGAAATCGTCTCGCTGCCGCTCTATCCCGAGATGCAAACAGAAGAGATCGAATTCGTCGCGGCCGTCATGCAGGAGTTCTTTCAAAAACACTGACATTCGCCGCGGCCTCATGAGGATTCAGCATGTCGACTTCCTCCACCCTCATGCTCCCCCACGAGTACCGCCGCATGTTCGAGGCGGAGAGCTTACACTGGTGGTATCGCGCGCTGCGGGAATGGATCGCAGCCAATCTGCGCCGGCACCTTCCCGCCGGCAGTCGCGTGCTGGACGCCGGCTGCGGCACCGGCGCCACCCTGGCGTTGCTGCAGTCGCTGCGCTACCGTTCGGTGGGATTTGACCTTGCCCTTGCCGGTTTGCAGTTGGCTGCAAGCCGCGAGCTGTTGCGCGGGAAATTGTGCTGCGCCTCGGTGGTGCAACTGCCGTTTCCCGACTGCTGTTTTGATGCCGTCATCAGCTCGGATGTGCTGTATTTGTTGCCTGATGAGCAGGAGGTGGCGGCCCTCGCGGAAATGCGGCGGACGCTCAAGCCGGGAGGCCTCCTGCTGCTCAATCTGCCGGCGTACGAGTGGCTGCGCGGCGAGCATGACCAGGCAGTCTCGACACAGCGGCGCTACACCGCCCGCAGCCTGCATCCAAAACTCCAAGCTGCTGGTTTTGAAATTCTGCGGCTGGAGTATCGCTACCTGATTTTCCTGCCCGCGCTCGTGCTGGTGCGCCGGCTTTGGCGCAGCGGTCGCCAGCAAGCGGCGGCGGCCAGCTCGGACCTTTCCCTCAATAATGGCCTGCTCAACGTCTGGTTCACCTGCTTGATTCGGCTGGAGGAACGACTGGGTCAGTTTATCCGCCGGCCGTTTGGCAGCTCAGTGAGCGCAGTCGCGAAAGTTCCACGGTGAAACAAGCGTTCGTGAGTGGTCAGTTTAGCTGGCGCCCACTGCCTTGTGCAGGCAGGAGGCTCTGTTCGTGAACAGGTGTTGTCAGTGTAATCATTTGAAAATATTACTGCCGTACTCTCGCCAGCACATCCCTGCTTCGCGCCCCACCTCCCCAAAAGTTGGATTGAGTTTTGCTGAGTCAGCGACCGATGCACAAACGTGACACTTTCTCCGGCATTGTTTGCAACTGAAGGGTGAGATGGAACCTTTCCTGTTCAAGTCCAAGATCGTCGTTGTCGTACTCTGCGCTTTGGTGTTGATCGTCGGCTATGTGGTCGCGCCCAATCGCCGCCATTTCCTGCTGGCGTATGGCACGGTGACCGCCGGCTTTCAGGTCGAGATCCTTCTGGCCTTCTTCGGCGCCGGCGTCACCCTGAGTTACCTGGCATTTCTCGCCCTGTTGATCCAGTCGTTCATCGAACCCCGGCGTGACCTGCCCCACCCCAGGCCGCGCGTGCTGTGGCCGTGGCTCGGGCTGCTGCTGTTCTCGGCGCTGGCGATCAGCAAAGCGATTGACCCCGCCATGGCGCGCGCCACGTTCGTCCTGTTCAGTTTTGACCTCATCATGTTCTTTGCGGTGTTGCGCACGGTGAAGACGCCCGCTGACATCCGCTACTACGCCGGCTGTCTCATGGCGGCGGTGCTGGTGCAGGGCGTGCTCGGGTTGCTGCAATACAAGATTCCCTTTTTCAAAATCGGCGTCATTGATCATTATCAGTCCTACATGTGGTGGCGGGCGAAAGGCACGTTCTTCCATCCCAACCATCTGGGCATGTTCTTCCTGCTCATGCTGCCGATCGTGGCACGTTACATCATCGCCGCCATGGCGGAGCGCAATGCGAAGTGGATCACTTACGGCTTTGCCACCTTCGGCATCGGCTTTGTGGCGCTGCTCGCCACCTACAATCGCGGCTCGTGGGGCGGATTGATTTTCGGCTTGCTGATCATGCTGGCGGTGGATTTCACCAACCGCGGGGTGAAGATCCGGCGGGTGATGTCGAATTTGCTGGCGCTGGCTTTCCTGCTCGGCGGCCTGCTGTCGATCAAATTTGCGCCGAAAATCTACAATCGTGTCTTCCAGGACGACGCCGAAGGCCAGCTCGAAGGCCGGGGACAGCAGATCGAGGAAACCATTCCGCTGATCATGCAAAATCCCATTGTCGGCGTGGGGTATAACAATGACCGCTTCCATGCTTCGGTCATTTTCGTGCACAACGTCTACATGCTGATTGCCGCGGAAACCGGCCTGCTCGGTTTGGCCTGCTTCCTGTGGTTTCTTTTGGAAATCTTCCGGGAGATTTGGGCGGTGAGCCGTTCGGCGGTGTTGTACGCCGCGAATTATGCCCGCGGCGCGCTCGCCAGCTTGCTGGGCTTCTGCCTGGCTTCCTGGGTGGGCCCGGATTTTTGGATCAATTACGGCGTGCAATCCTACTTCTGGCTGTTGCTGGCTTTGCTGTACAGCGTCAGCCGCTTGAAACGTGTGGTGTTGTTCAAACAAAGACAGGCAATCCTGGCGCAAAAGAAACAGCCGGCGCTCGCAACTTCATGAAACGTCTTCAGCACAACCTCTCGCCCGCGGCACCTGCGGCCGCGGCGGGCAAGGCCCGCCTGCTGTGGCTGGCGCTGGCGCTTTTCCCTTTCCTCAGCATACCGCTGATCGGTGCCCAGTTGTATTTTCGCCACGATGACTCCGCCCTGTTGCTGTGGGCCAAGGAATTCACAGCGCCTTTTTACCATGCCCTCTCGCCTGATCCCCTGGTCAACGGCTTCGACAAATATCCCGGCATGGGGCCCTACTGGCGGCCGTTCATCTATCTCTACGTCAAGGGACTGTGGGGGCTGTTCGGCACGACGCCCGGGCCTTATTATGTGGTCGGCGGCGTGCTGTTCATGATGGCAGTGTATTTTCTCTTCCGGATCGCGGAGCAGCGCTGGGGCCTGGCCGTCGCGGTGTGGAGCTGCCTGGCATTGATGGCCGCCTTCTACGGCACGATGTACAATCTCTATCATCTCACCATTCAAGTTTCCTTCTTCTATCAATTGCCGCTGCTTTACTTCTTCTGGGACTATTTGCAGCGGCAACGCGGGCGGTCGCTCGTGGGCATGTTGCTGTTTTTGGTGCCGGCCATGGGCCGGCAAACCACACCGGTGTTGATGGTGGCCATCCTGGTGGCCGAATGGCTGGGGCAGCGCGGTCAGCGCCTGGCTTTCCTGCGCAGGAACTGGCCGGCGCTGCTGCTGCTGGTGCCCGGCTTCTATTTCATCTCGCTTTCGCCGCAGACCAGCGAAGGTTCAGTGCTGGCGGAAGGCGCCAACGTCGCGGCGATCATCGCCTTTCTGCGCGAGCGGTTTTTCTACTACGGCGGCCTGCTCACCAGCGGCGTCACCGGCGTGCTGTTGCTCACGCTGATCGGCGGCGGTGTGTGGCATCATCTCGCCCGGCAGGCGAGCGCCCGGCTGCGCGTTGAAGGACTCGTGTGGCTCTGGCTGCCGCTCACGCTGATCGTCACGGTCACGGTCATGGCGTTGCAACCGCTGGCGATTTATTGGCTGGTGTTCTGCTGCCTTTATTTGTTTGTCTGCGATGCGCAAGTGCGCATGCCGATTGCCTGGGCCGGGGCCTCGGTCATTTGTTTTATCTCCGCCAAATATTATCACAACGGTTACCTGCTGGAAGCCGGTTTCGCGTTTGCGCTGGCGCTGGGGGTTTTGCTCGTGCGGCTCTCCGAGCCGTTGGTGTGGTGGTGGCACCGGCATTTCAGCCTGCCGAGCCGCCGGGTGCCGGCGCTTGCCGGCGGCACTTTGTTGCTGGCGGTGCCGCTGGCGGTGGTGCTCTCCGGCCGCGTGCCGGCGCTGTCTGAACCGTTTGAAGTCGCGCAGATCGCGATTGATTCCAATCAAAACTTTCAGGATTTGATGCAGTACCTGCAGCGCGAGCTGCCGGCCGCGGCGCAGCTCTATGAGTTCTCCGAGGAGGAATTGGGATTGACGCGGTTTGACCGGCGCCATATCCCGTTGCGCGAGCGCGCCCGCCGCGTCAAAATCATGAACGCGGAAGACAAGCTCAACATGCTGCGCGTGCTCGACCGTGAAGATCTGCAAATCCATTCCGCCGCCGAGTGGCCCGCTGCCAGCCGGCAGCCGCAAGCTTATTTTCTGGCGGCCAACGATTTCGAAAGAGAACTGGCGCAACAGCGCTTTGCGCTTGTGCTGGTGCGGGAATTCAGGCGCGCCACCGACTCCGCCGCGCTCTTTCGAGGGGATTCACTCCAGCCGCCGGCCGCTCCGGCCCCGCCCGGCGGCGAACCGCTGGCCGAAATAGCGGGGAGTACGCCCTCGCCATGAAGATTTTGATGATCGACAAATATCACTTCATCAAAGGCGGCGCCGAGCGCTATTTCTTCGAGCTCAAACGCGTGCTGGAGCGCCACGGCCATGAAGTGATTCCCTTCGCGATGCAGCATCCCGACAATTTCCCCTCGGCCTGGTCGGAGCATTTTGTCTCCAACATCGAGTACAACGGCCACACCGGGCTGCGCCGCCTCACGGCCGCGCCGAGAATCTTCGGGCGCATGCTTTACTCCACCGAGGCCAAGGCCAGGGTCGAGCGCCTGGTCAATCAGGTGAAGCCCGATCTCGTGCATCTGCACATGATCGATCACCAAATCTCGCCTTCGATTCTGCACGTGTTTCAGCGTCACGGCATCCCGGTGTTGCAGACCTGCCATCAATACAAACTGGTCTGCCCGAGCTATCGCCTGCTGGTGATGCGGGAGAATCGCATTTGCGAGAAATGCGTCAACGGCTGCTTCTATCATGCCGTGCTCGAACGCTGCCACAAGGATTCACTCGCCGCCAGCGCCATGGTGGCGGCCGAATCCTACTTGCACAAGTGGATGAAGATCTATGATGTCATTCGCTTGTTTCACGTGCCCAGCCGCTTTCTCGGCGAGAAGTTGCTGCAAAGCGGCGTGACGGCGCAACGCGTGTGGCAGCAATTCTACACCATCGAAATGGCGGATTTTCCCTATTCGCCCGACAGCGAGGATTATTTCGTTTACTACGGCCGCCTCTCCGAGGAAAAGGGAATCCTGACGCTGTTGCGCGCGATGCAAAGGGTGAAGACGTCGAAGCTGCTGATCATCGGGGACGGACCGCAGCGGCCGGTGCTCGAACAATTCGCCGCGCGACATGACCTTGCCAACGTCGAGTTTCTCGGAAATCGCGGCGCGCGGGAGTTGGTGACGCTGGTGGGGCGGGCGAAGTTCGTGGTGGTGCCGAGCGAATGGTATGACAACTCGCCGCTGGTGATCTATGAATCGTTTTCGCTGGGCAAGCCCGTGATTGCGACACGGCTGGGCGGCATGCCGGAGTTGGTCACCGACGGCATCAACGGCCGCCTGTTCGATGCCAAGGATGACGCGACGTTAACACAGTTGATACAGACTCTGCTTCGGGATGAGACAAAATTGAAAGAAATGAGCCGGGCGGCACGCGCAACCGCCGAGCGGGAATTCGATCCGGAAGTCCATTATCAACGCATACACGCGGTTTATCAGCGTTTGCTGCACTGAGTGCGATCCGGCGAGGCGCGGCGGCGGCAGCACCAAGCCTGCGCCACCGCCGGTTTTGTTCTTTGAATCCAGGCGTTTACTGCGAAACACCGTGAGCGGAAGTGTGAGCGGAGCCATGCAACACCGCCGGCGTTGCCGGGGCCGTGGGTTGCAGCGCACGCAGCCCTCCGGCATTGCCGGTATGAATCTCTGTTCTGCTGATATTTTGGTACGGACTTTGTGATAACTTCACGGCAGAGGGGTGAGGCAGGAACTGTGCGAAAATCAGTCGCCGGAATTGCAGCGGCCGCGAGGCGGAGATCAGCAAACGCGAATGAAGGAGATTCTCAAAGGACTCAAATTGGAGGAGTCAAGCATGCAAGCAGTGAAGTGGCACAGGACGTGTGTGATGGTCATGGTTTTGATTTTTGTGCCAATGCTGAGCCGCAGCCAAACCCGCAATCATCCCTATCCCCGCACCGCTCTGTTTCAATGGGAGGGTGCACCGGATGAATGGTATGCCAAGTTTGATCTGGTGATGAGCCGCAACGACCGGCCGGATTGGGCGCGCCGCGTCAAGCGCATCAATCCCAACGTGATGTTGTTGCCTGCCAAGGACTGGAACAAGGGCAATGAGATTCCCGGTTTTGCGCAGCAATGGTTCGTTCCCACCTCGAGCGGCGGCCGCATCGAGTTGTATGGTGGCGACTCCTGGTTCACGGATTTCTCCGATCTTTGTCCGCGCGTCAATGGCAAGCGCTATGTCGATTTCCTGGTGGACTATTTGACGACTGCCATCGATCACTCGGTGTTCGACGGTGTGGCGACCGACGGCATCTATGGTCGCGAGCACATGACCTACAATCTGGGTTCCGGCCGCTCCATTCCCGACATCGATCTCGACCGCAATGGCCAGAATGATTTGAATGAAGCCGGCAAGGGCAGCAGTTGGGTGATCAACCATTGGCAGGCGGGTATCGACTACCTGCTGGTCGAACTGCGCCGCCGGCTGGGACCGAATCAGATCATCCTGCTCAACTCCGGCACCACGCACGGCTGGGGCTGGGAATCAACCAATGGCATGGTGTCGGAACACACCAGCGGTGTGTTTGACCCGAATTTTTTCTTCACCACCTATCGCAACCTGATGAATCGCGCCCACCAGCCGGTGGTGTCTTTGCTGAATGCCAATCCCGAGGGCCGCGATCAGGAGCGCGCCAGTCCCTCGAAAACGTATTATCGTCACCAGCGGTTCATGCTGGGCGTGGCGATGTGTTTCGACTGGTACTTTGAATATGAAGATCTCGAATCCGGCGAGCATTATTACAATCAGTACTACGATGAGTTCGCGGTGAAGGTCGGCTATCCCACCAGCGGCCCGCACAAGATTCGCGGTGACGTGTGGGTGCGTTTCTTCGACGACGGCGCGGTGATCACCAATGTCACCGGCAGCGACGTGACGGTGAGCGACGCGGACTTGCGCGGGCTGAGCGGCTACAACGGGCCTTACTATCGCTTCCGCGGCGGCCAGGACCCGGATTTCAACAATGGCGAGCAGTTCAGCCAGGTGACGCTGCAGGGGCATATCGTCATCGCGTATGGCGGGGACAAGATGATCGCGGGCGACGGCATTTTGCTGACACGCTCCCCGCGCGTGGTGGTGGCCGACATCATTCTGGATGATTCCCCCGGCAGCACCACCGCCGGCGGCGCCAACACGGAATTCATCGGCAATTGGGCACGCATCGAAGACTGCCGCAACGGCATCAATCATTACACTCTGCGCTGTGCACCCTGGATGAATCTGCTGACGCATCGCCGCGCGGAGGCCGGCGGCGGTGATGCGCGCGCGATTTACCGGCCGAACATCGGCCTCTCCGGCGAATACGAAGTCTTCGAATGGCACGGGCAATTGGGCAGCTCGAGCGAGGCCGTGGCCGAGGGCGACAACGTGCCCTACATCATTCGTCATGACGGCGGCGAAAAAACCGTGCTGGTGAATCAGCGGAGCAATGCCGGGCAATGGAACTCGCTCGGCAAGTTCACCTTCACCCGCGGCCGGGATCATTCCGTCACCATCAGCAACAAGGCCAACGGCCCGGTGATCGCCGACGCGATCAAGTTCGTTTACGGTGGCGGCACCCCACCGCCGAATTACGATCCGGCACCGGCGCCCCCGCGCAACGTCAGAATCGGCAAGTGATCACGAATTCTCAACCTCTGCAGTTGTGCCTGATGGCTGATTGGAAGAACAAACTCGCGTACCGGTTGAGCGGCCAAAACCGCCGCAAGAAATACGATTATTTCATGCAGGTTTTTTCGCCGGACGCCACCACGCAAATACTCGACGTGGGCGCGGCGGAAGAGGAATACAGTGAAACCGACAACCTGCTCGAGCGCCTCTATCCGCACCCCGGCAACCTCACGGTGCTGGGCATTGATCCCTATCGGAAGTTCCGCGAGCGCTATCCGGCGGTGCGCGCGCTGGTGTATGACGGCCGCGAATTTCCGTTTCCGGATCAGAGCTTTGATTTGTGCTGGTCGAACGCCGTGCTCGAACACGTCGGCCCCCGCGATCGGCAGATCCTTTTTCTCAAGGAAATCCGGCGGGTGGCGCGCAACGCTTTTGTGACGACGCCGAACCGTTTTTTTCCAGTGGAAGTTCACACCCGCACACCGTTGCTGCACTTTCTGCCCAAGCCGGCCTTCGAGCGCTATCTGCATTGGGTGGGAAAAGGCTGGGCCGCGGGCGATTACATGTTTCTGCTTTCGCTGCGCGACCTGCAGGAATTGCTGCGCGCGGCGGGCATTGATCAGTACCTCATCCGGCGCAATCATCTGCTCGGCTTTACCCTCGATTTCGTGGTGATGTTCGGCGAGAAGATCGAAGCGCGCCGGCAGCCAAAGACACGGGTGGACTAGCCGCCGGGGCGGAAGGGCCACGCGCAACATCGAGGCGGCGCGTGGCAGCATGGATTTGTTGATCGTGGTTGGACTCGGAAGTGCTGCTTAACCAGGAGGACGTATGGCCGTATTATCCATCACCCAGGGTCACGACACCGGCGCTGTCATCGTCAAAGATGGACGAATGCTGGCCGCAATCAGTGAGGAACGCCTTTCGCGCATCAAGATGGACACGCAATTTCCGACGCGCTCCATCCAGGCCGTGATGGAGATCGCCGGCGTGAAGCCGGAGGAAATCAAGCATGTCGTGATTCCGGAACTGCGCAAGGGCGAGGATATTTTCCACAACTTGTTCCCGCAATATCCCAAAAGCGTCTTTGCCGGCGCCAACGGTGAGCTGAAGTTCGGCGATCGCGTGCGGCAAGTCGCCATGTCCGCCAGTTTGCTGATGAAGACCTACCCGCGCATGGCGGTGTTGTATCGCCGCTATGAAAAGCGCTTGCGTGACATGTTTCCGCATGCCCAGCTTCACCGCGTTGAGCATCACGTCACCCATGCCGCCTCCGCTTACTACACCAGCGGTTTCGAGAAAGCGATCGTGATCACCGGCGATGCCTGGGGCGATTTCGTGTCCACGATGATCTGCGTCGGCGCAGGCAAGAAGATGACGCCGGTGCATCGCTGCTACTATCCCAATTCGCTCGGGCACTATTATCAAAGTCTGACCAACTGGCTCGGCTTCCGCGGCGGCCGGCACGAGGGCAAGATTTTGGGCCTGGCGGCGTTCGGCAATCCGCAGTCGCCGGTGTATGACGAAATCAAGGGCTTGCTGGTGTGCGAAGGGCTGGACGTTTATGCGCCCGGCATGATGGGAAAAATCTGGCACAAAAAAATGCCCTTTGCCAAAAGCAGCATGATGAGCCGGCTGGTCGCCAATTACAAACGCGAAGACATTGCCGCCGCGTTTCAACGCCGCTTCGAGGAAGTGGTAACCACCCTGGTGCGCAATGCCATGGCGAAATTCCAGATCGACAACATTTGCCTGGCCGGCGGCATTTTTGCGAATGTGAAATTGAACCAGCGGGTGTTCGAAGTGCCGGGCGTGAAGCGTATCTACATCTTTCCCAACATGGGAGATGGCGGTGTCTGCGCCGGCGGCGCGCTGTATTACGACATCAACCAAAACGGCTCGCGCGGCAGCGCCCTGCCGCATGCTTATCTCGGCCCGAATTACACCGAGAAGCAGATGGAAAAAGCCCTGCGTGACAAGGGCGTGCCCTTTGAATATCACAAGGACATCGAAGTCAAGATCGCCGAGCTGCTCGTGCAAAACAAAGTGGTGGCGCGCTTCAACGGCGCGATGGAGTATGGCCCGCGTGCGCTCGGCAACCGCTCGATCCTGTATCCCGCGGTCGATCCCGCGGTGAACAAATGGCTGAATGAGCGCCTGAAGCGTACCGAATTCATGCCGTTCGCGCCAGTCACCTTGATGGAAGAAGCGCACCGCTGCTACAAGAATCTCAGCGGCGCCGAATTTCCGGCGCGCTTCATGACCATCACCTTCGACTGTACCGACTTCATGCGCACCAAATCGCCGGCTGCCGTGCATGTGGACAACACCGCGCGGCCGCAACTGATCGACGAAAAGACCAATCCCAGCTACTATCGCATCGTGCAGGAGTATTTCAAGCTTTCCGGCATTCCGAGCGTGGTCAACACCAGCTTCAATATGCATGAGGAACCGATTGTCTGCTCGCCCTCAGACGCGATTCGTGCGTTCCAGCTTGGCCACCTCGATTACCTGGCGATCGGCCCCTTCCTGGTCAAGGGTCAGACTCAGAACTGAAGGATTCCCGCCTCTCCCGGCTGTGCGGAATTCTCCGCCTGCGCCGGGCCCGCGGCGCAGGCGCCAGCGGGCCGGCCGGGCAACATTCTCGTGAAACGGACATGTCCACCCTGCAACGATTTTTTCGCAACACCTCCGTGCTGATCCTCGCGAATGCGCTGCAGCCGGTGTTGTCATTCTACTTGATCGTGACGATCAGCCGGACCTTGCAGGTCGAAGGGTTGGGCGCTTATGCCACGGTGTTTAACTATCAGGCGATCTTTCAAATCATCTCGGCCTTTGGCCTGAAGAACCTGCTGACCCGCAACGTGGCGCAGCAGCAAGAGCAGGCCTGGCACCACCTCTGGCACGCCAGTCTGACGGTGGTGCCGTTCTCGCTGCTCAGCATGCTGCTGCTCATCGCGCTCACTGCCGGCTTGCAGTACGGCGCGCTGGTGTTGTGGGCGACGGTGATCGTCAGCATGTCGTTGCTGGCCGCGGCGTGGGCAGAAGTCTGCGAAGGCGTGCTCGCCGGCCTGGAACGGCTGCATGTGGTGGGATACAGCGCCGTGCTCGAAAATGCCCTGCGCGTGATCTTCAGCCTGATCGCGCTGGCGCAGGGTTTCGGCCTGCTGGCGCTGGTATGGGTGTTTGTGGCGTGCCGCTTCGGCCGCGCCCTCTTCTACTTTGCCTATCTCCACCGCCTGCTCGCGCCGGCACCGCCGGCCGGGCGATTCCGGTTTGATCGCGCCTTTGCGCTGCGCCTGGTGAGCCAGGCGCGTGTGTTCGCCATGACCATGGTCTGCGTCACGGTCTACTGGAAGGTCGACGTCTCGCTGCTTTCCAAAATTCGGGGCATGGAGGAAGTCGGATTGTACAGCGCCGCCTATCGCTTTCTGATGCTGGCGCTGGTGGTGGTGGACAGCTTTGTCAACTCTCTCTTTCCCATCATCTCGAACTACTACCGGGCCGGCCGCGCGGCCCCCGGCGCAGACGCCAACCCGTTCGAGCTGGCATGCAAGAAGGGCCTGCAGCTTTTGCTCGTGCTCACCGTGCCGGTGGCGCTGGCCCTCTCGCTGCTGGCGGATCCGATCATCGCCCTGATCTATGGCGAAAAATTCGCGGCGGCTGCGCCGGTGTTGCGCGTGCTCATCTGGGTGGTGGTGCCCTACGCGGCCTCGCAGATTTTTGCCTACGCCCTGGTCGCCAGCAACAACCAGCGCTATGATCTGCAAGTCAATGCCATCAGCATGCTGGCCAATCTCGTGCTGAACTGGCTGTTGATCACGCGCTTTGGGTATATGGGCGCAACCTGGGCGGCGCTGGGCGCCATCTTCGTGTATGTGGCGTTGCAAGTGCCGTTCGTTTTCCGGCAGGTGATCCGCTTCGAAAGCAAGCCGCTCTGGCAGGGAGGACTCAAGCTGGTGGCGGCTGCCGCCTGCATGGCGGCCGCCCTGCTGTTTTTTGCCAGGATCCAAATTTGGTTTTTGATGCCACTGGCGTTTTTCATATACTTGCTGGCGGTGTGGGCGGTCGGCGTTTTTTCCAAGCAGGATTGGGCGCTCGCCTCCCGCTTCTTGAAATGAATCTGTGTCGCGGTCTGTCAGGCAAGGAATCTCTTCATGGTTTGGCCATCTCTCCCGAATTTCGGCTGCATTCCTCCGCTGTGGCAGGATGACCGTGGCGTTTTCCGGAACGACCGTGCCTGCTGATCATTCTCACAAACAACGCCTTCCCGTTCTGCTCTATCATCGCATCGATGGCGAGGCCGACAAGAACTGGCGCCGCTTCTGTGTCGCGCCCGAACATTTTGCCGAGCAGATGGCGTGGCTGGCGGGCGCCGGGTATCGCACCATCGATTTGCACGCGTTGCTGGATTACTATGCCCGGGGCCGGCCGGTGCCGGACAAGGCGCTGGTCATCACTTTCGACGACGGCTATTTCTGCAATTACAGCCGTGCCTTTCCAGTGATGGCCAAATTCAATTTCACCGGCACGATCTTCCTGGCTGCCGATCTCATGCGCACCACTGCCGCACCGCCCCTGGAGAGCCGGCACAGCTTCATGTCCTGGCAGGAAATTCGCGAAATGCAGGCACACGGCTGGAGCTTTCAATCCCACGGCCTGGCGCATGTCAACTTGACCACGCTCGACGCCGGCCAGGTGTGGCATGAGGTCTCACATTCGCGCGCGCTGCTGGCGGACAAGCTTGGCC
>JBBIKM010000020.1:45253-55384 GCA_037445455.1 bacterium
GGTGGATTTTTTTTGTTATCCCTTTGCCGGCTTCAACCCGCAAGTGATGGCGGCCGTGGCAGCGGCCGGCTATCGCGGCGCCTGCGGCGGTCCGCCGTTCTATGCGGACGGCCCGGTCAACCCGTTTGCGATCGGCCGCACCGAGATCTTGTGGCAGGATTCGTTCACGCAATTCCGCTTCAAAATGCAGCAGGGATTGGGCTACTACTATTTCACGCGACGGCAGTTGGGCAAGGTCAAACGCCTCCTGTGGCGAAGTTGACGGCATCTTATGGTCATCACATATTTCAGCTACCTTTGGGATATTGACGGCATTTCCGCCGGCTCGGCGATCAAGGCCAGGGAATTCCTGGCGGCGATGGAGCGCCTGGGACACACCACCCATCTCGAGTGGCGGGTGCCCCAGCCGGTGCCGCACAGC
Organism: bacterium; assembly: GCA_037445455.1. GTDB lineage: Bacteria > Zhuqueibacterota > Zhuqueibacteria > Zhuqueibacterales > Zhuqueibacteraceae > Coneutiohabitans. Next base: position 45,675 of record JBBIKM010000020.1, read on the forward strand.
AACGTGGCGCAGCAGGCCAAGGAGCGGCTGTTGAAACCGCTGCTGCAAAAATACTTGCACGAACCCAAGCGCGTGCTGGTCAACGCGAAATATCTCTGGCAGGAACACCGCATTCTCACCCGCCAGCGGCCCGATATTCTGCTGAATCGACTCGAGCTCTACACCTTTTCGGCGCTGTGGCTGGCGCGCCGGCTGAATTTGCCGCTGGTGATCGAGGCCGATTGTCCGCCCACATATGAACACATGAGTTTCTACGGCCGTGATTTCATGCATCTCGGCGATCTGGCGATGACGATCGAAATGGCCAACTTGCGCGGCGCCGATGCCATCATCGCGATTTCGAACATTCTCGCCGACTACTACCGCGAGCGCGGCATTCCGCGTGAAAAAATCCACGTGATTCCCAACGCCGTCGATGCCAGCAAGTTCGTGCCGCGGCCCAAAGACCAGGCCTTGGCGCGCGAGCTGGGACTGGAAAACCGCACGGTCGTCGGGTGGGTGGGCTCGTTGTTCGGTTGGAGCGGCATCGAGAATCTCATCGGCATGGCGCGGCATGTGCTTGCCCACCGGCCCAATGTCAGCTTCTTGTTGGTGGGCGGCGGCAAGAACAAGGAATTTTTTCAAGAGCAGTTGCACACCAATGGCTACGCGCCGCGGGTTGTGCTGCCGGGCACGGTGCCTCACAGTGAAGTGCCGCGTTATCTCTCCTGCATGGACATTGTGCTGGCGCCCTATCCCAAATTGGATTTTTGGTATCCCTCGTCCGTGAAGATTTTCGAATACATGGCTTCCGGCAAGGCCACGGTGGCCACCCGCGTGGGGCAGGTGGCGGAGATCATCGAAGAGGGCAGGAACGGCCTGCTTTTCGATCCCGAACGCGCCGGCGAACTGACTGAGAAAGTGCTGGCGCTGGTGGACTCGGAGGAGAAGCGCCGGCAGATCGGCGAGCAGGCGCGGCGCGACGTGCTGGCGAAATGGACGTGGGAACACATGGCGGGCCGCATGCTGGAGGTGTTCGAGGAAGTCTTGCAGCGCCGGCGCCACGCCGGCCGGTGAAGCCTTCCGCCGGCAGCCGCCGGCCGGGCAGGGAAGTGGAGTGAATTGGAAACCATTGTCACGCAAACCATGAAGGAGCAAAGGCAGTCATGAAGATTCTGATCACGGGTGGAGCAGGATTCATCGGGTCGCATCTCACCGACGCGTTGTTGCAGCGCGGCCACAACGTTACCATCATCGACGATCTCTCCACCGGCAAGCTGGAGAACATCGCACACGTCCGCGCCTTCCCCAATTTCCATTTCGCCATCGAGTCCATCATGAACGAGGCGGTGATGGACCGGCTGGTGAGCGAATGTGATCTCATCTTTCATCTCGCTTCCGCGGTTGGCGTTGAGCTGATCGTCAACCGGCCGGTGGAAGTGATCGAGCGCTGCGTGCTCGGCACCGAGATCGTGCTGAAGACCGCCAATCGCTACAAGAAGAAAGTGCTGATCACTTCGACTTCCGAGGTTTACGGCAAGAGCAACAAGGTTCCCTTCAGCGAGGAAGACGACCGCATTCTCGGCCCGACCACCAAGAGCCGCTGGAGCTATTCCTGCTCCAAAGCCATCGACGAGTTTCTGGCGCTGGCTTACTTCAAGGAGATGAGACTGCCGGTGGTGATCGTGCGGCTGTTCAACACCGTCGGGCCGCGCCAGACCGGGCAATACGGCATGGTGGTGCCGCGCTTTGTGCAGGCGGCGATGCACAACAAACCGCTGCGGGTGTATGGCGACGGCACGCAATCCCGTTGTTTCGGCTACGTCGGTGACGTGGTGCAGGCGTTGATTGCGCTGGCCAGCCATCCGCAGGCGGTCGGCCAGATTTTCAACATCGGCAGCAATGAAGAAGTGACCATTCTGGAACTCGCCGAACGGGTCAAGACCATCATCGGCAGCAGCTCCGAGATCGTGAAAGTGCCCTACGCCGAGGCCTATGAAGCCGGCTTCGAAGACATGCAGCGCCGCATGCCGGATCTCAGCAAAATCAAACGGCTGATCGGTTACGAGCCGACCGTGAAGCTCGACCAAATCATTCGCTACATTTGGGAATACTTTCAGGAAAAGGAAAAGAACGGCCATCCCGAAGGCAATCAAGCGCTGCTGGAATCCGTGTTTCACGACTACGTCCGTTTGTAGACTGCCGGCCGGCAGCCGGCCGCGTGATTTCGCATGATGAGTTTCGACGGCCGCCGGGCCATCGCGGGCGGCGGCCTGCTGCACCAGTTTGGTTTGAGAAAGATGAACACCGACAAGCAACCCCGGCGTCTGCGCGTGCTGCAAGTGGTGGATGGCTTTCGCATGGGCGGCGCCGAGAACAAATTGTGGGAATTGATCGAGCGGCTGGATCGCAACAAGTATGAGATCCTGCTTGCCACCGTGGGGCCGGGCGGCCCGCTGCGGCCCCAGTTCGAAAAGCTCGGCATCGAGATTTTTGACTATTGCCGGCGCTGGGCGTTTGATCCACTGCCCTTCTTTCGCCTTTACCATCTCATGAAAGAACGCCGGATCGACATCGTGCAAACGACATTGTTTTGGGCCGATGTCATCGGCGCCATCGCCGCCAAGATGGCCGGCGTCCCCGCCATTCTCTCCTGGGAAACCGTGTCGCACGAGGGCGATCCCTATCACAACAACCTGCAGCGCCGCGGCGGTTACCGGGTGGCGATGGCCTGCGCGGACCTGATCGTGGCGGTTTCGCATGAAGTCAAACAATCGCTGGTGCGGCGCCGCGGCATTCCCGCCAGCAAGATTCGCGTGATTCACTATGGCGTCGATCTCGAGCAGTTTCATCCCAACGGCCAAGACAGCGTGCTGGCCAGGCGCCGGGAAATCGGTGTCAGCCCGGGCAGCTTTTTGATCGGCACGGTCGCGCGTCTGGAGCCCTGGAAAGGCCATCGCTATTTGGTCGACGCGTTCGCGCCGCTCGCCCCGCAATTTCCCGACGCGCATCTGGTGTTCGTCGGCGATGGCTCGCTGCGCGCCGAATTGCAAGCCCAGGTCGCTGCGCGGCAGTTGCAGAACCGTGTTTTCTTCATGGGCGTACGATCGGATGTGGCGCAATGGGTGAATGCCCTGGACCTCTTTGTGCTGCCCTCCTTGCCGGGGGAGGGCCTGCCCAACGTCTTGCTGGAAGCCATGGCTTGCCGCAAGCCGGTGATTGCCACGCGTGTCGGTGGCGTGCCGGAGTTGGTGAAGCCCGGCGAGAACGGCTTTCTGGTGCCGCCGGGAGAAGTCGCGCCGCTGCGGGACGCCCTGCTGCAGGTCTTGCATGACCGGACGCGCCTCCACCAGCTCGGCAGGAATGCCCGCGCCACTGTGGAAAACAGCTTCACGCTGCAGCAGCAAATCGCTTCATTTGAAGAAACGCTCGACTCGCTGTTTGACCGCAAGGCGCAACGTTGAATTCCCCTCGCCGCGCTGTCCGGCGCGCGCTTCTTCCGGCGTACGATTGACCGTCGCCACGCCTCCAATTTCTTTTGCCTGGCCGCCACGTTACCCACGCCTTTGCACGGCTTCGCCTGCGTGCGGCACCGCGCGGTGACGGTGGCCGGTCTCTTTTCATCATCGAGTGACAACATGGACGAAGGCAAGTATCAAAAACTCCTGGCGATGGAAGTGGGCCTGATCAAGCGCCGCACCTGGCTGCGCGGCCTGCTGACGGGCGCCCTGCTCGCAGTGCTGCTCATTGGCAGCGTCACGGCTTATTTTTGGTTGAATCGCGACAAGTACCTGCAAGTCGCCGTGGGCTGGGTGGCGGGTGATTTGTTCTATGAGCTTTTTCGCTGCTTCCCGGACGGCTACGTCACCAACAACAAGGAAAAATTCGTCACCACGCTGGATGCCTTCGTCAACGCCGCTTCACGCGACGAGATTACGAAGTATGATTTGCAGCAGCTCGCCGCGACGTTGGTCTCCCACATTCAAGATCGCCGCCTGACTTACAAGGAAGTCGACGAAATCCTGATGTTGATGGAGATTGCAGCGCGCCACGGCCAGAACCGTTCCTCGGCGACCTCCGCGACGGTGGCGCATCATCCCTATCCCCGCACCGCGATTTTTCAGTGGGGCGGCGCGCCGGACGAATGGTATGCCAAATTCGACCTGGTGATGACGCGCAACTACGACCCGGCCTGGGGCCGCCGCATCAAGAAACTCAATCCCAACGTGATGCTGCTGCCGGCCAAGGACTGGAACAAGGGCAACGAGATTCCCGGCTTTCAAACGGCCTGGTTTGCGGTTGATTCCCGTGGCCGCCGCATTCCGCTTTATGGTGAAGATTCCTGGTTCTCGGATTTTTCCGATCTCTGCCCGCAGGTGCAGGGCCGGCGCTACGTCGACTTTCTGCTCGATTTTCTCACCAAAGAAATCGATCACACTGTGTTTGCCGGCGTCTCGACCGACGGCATCTACGGCCGGGAGCATTTGACTTACCAGCTTGGGCCGGGCCGGGATATTCCGGACATTGACCTCGACCGCAACGGGCAAAATGATCTCGACGAACATGGCAAGGGCAAAACCTGGGTGATCGCCCGCTGGCAGGCCGGCATCGACGAGCTGCTGCGCAAACTGCGCGAACGCCTGGGACCCAACCAGATCATTCTGCTCAATTCCGGCACGGCACACGGTTTCGGCTGGGAGGAAACCAACGGCATGGTGTCGGAGCATACCAGCGGCATCTTCGATCAGAATTTCTTCTTCACCACCTACCGCACGCTGATGAACCGCGCGCACAAGCCGGTGGTTTCGCTGCTGAACGGCAATCCGGAAGGCCGTGACCCGCGCAAGCCCTCGCCCTCGCGAAACTATTTTCAGCACGCACGTTTTCTGCTGGGCGTGGCCATGTGCTTCGACTGGTATTTCGAGTATGAGGATCTCGAATCCGGCGAGCATTACTACAATCAATACTATGACGAACTGTCGGTGAAAATCGGGTATCCCACCAGTGAAGTGCAGCGCTTGCGCGATCACATTTGGGTGCGCTTCTTCGATGAAGGCGCCGTGATTGTCAATGTTACCGGCGGATTGGCGGAGGTCGAAGATGAGGATCTGCAATCCTTGAACGGCTACCATGGGCCGTACTATCGCTTTCAGGGTGGACAGGATCCGGACTGGAACAACGGCCAGCCGTTCACGACGGTACAGCTCAAAGGCCATGAATTCGAGGCCGCCGGCCAGGCCACGATGATTGTCGGCGATGCCATTCTGCTCACCCGCGAACCGCGCACCGTCGTGAGCGATCTCGTGCTCGATGATTCCCACAGCAGCACCAGCGCAGGCAGCCGCAATACCGAATTCATCGGGGACTGGACGCCGCAATGCGATGATGGCTTCGACTTCTACACGTTGCGTTGCGCGACCTGGCAAAACTTGTACGGCTTTCGCACGGCCGCGCCGGGCAACGGCGAAGCGCGCGCGATTTACCGCCCGGGCATCGGCGTCTCCGGTGACTATGAAGTGTTCGAATGGCACGGCCAGTACGGCAAGTCGGTCGCCACCGTGAAAGAGGGCGAAAACGTGCCGCATCAAATCCGTTTTGCCGGCGGCGAGAAAACCGTATTGGTGGACCAAAGCCGCGCCTCCGGCCGCTGGAATTCGCTGGGCGTCTATCGCTTCGAGCGCGGCGGCGAGGCTGCCATCACCATCAGCAACAAAGCCAACGGCCCGGTGATTGCCGACGCGTTCAAGCTGGTCTATGTTGGCAACCGCGCGGCAACCGTGAATTGAGGCCGCGTTGCCTGATCCCGCCGGCCAACTCCATGACCCACCATCTGCCGGCGCGGCCTGCGGCGAATTCTGCCCCCAGTGTTGGCTTCCGCCATTTTTTTTGTTAGATTGCCGGCGCCCCAGCAAGGTTCAGCCTGAGCTGAGCCACGGCTTTGGCAGAATGCATTTGCGCTGTGCGACGAACGCTGGTTGGCCGTGGCCAGACGCCGGCATGATGCCCGCGGTGGTCATTTGCCAGTCCCCGGCATGCTCAAGAACACATGATGAACCGTCCCCCTTCCCTCAACGCGCGGGTGGTCTCCTTTGCGCCGGTCGCACTCGACGCCGGCACGCCGCCGCTGGTGTGCGCCCGCCAGCTCATTCTCGAACGTGCCGTTGAAATGGCGCGCTGCGAAGAGGGCACGCGCCGCGGCGAGGACATCGAAGCGCTGCATGATATGCGCGTGTGGTCGCGGCGCCTGCGCGAGGCGCTGGAGATCTTCGCCTTTTGTTTTCCGGAGCGGCAGTATGAGCGGTTGTACGGCCGCGTGCGGCAAGTCACCCGCACGCTGGGCGCGGCGCGCAATGCCGATGTGGCGGTGGCGTTTTTTTCAGAGCAGCATGCCCGCGCGGCGGAGCTGGTGACGCGCTTCGCGCTCGAAGACCTGCTCCGTCGCCTGGTGAAACAGCAACGCCGGGAACGCGCACGCATGCAGGAACGCCTGAGCAACAAGGTCAAGGTGGCGGAATTGCCGGCCGCGTTCGAAGCCGCGTTTCAAAAGCTCGCGCAAGTGTCGCCCGGCCGGCGCCGCGGCCCACGCACCGCCGGCCGGCTGGCCCGCGCGCTGCTGGCGCAGCGGTTGCAGGAGGTGTTCAAGGTGCGCGCCGCCATCACCGGCGAAGATCACGTGGAGGGATTGCACAATCTGCGTATCGCCGTGAAGAAGCTGCGCTACGCCCTGGAAGTGCTCGGTTTCGCGGCCGGTGAAGGCGTGGCCGAGAATCTGAGCTTCTTCAAGAAACTGCAAACCGTGCTGGGCGATTTGCACGACCGTGACGTTTTCATCGCGCTGGTGCAGGAGCGCTACGAGTCATTGCAGCAACAGACATTCGCCGGCCTGCTGTTGGAGGGCTATGAGCACGTGTTCGCCCAGCTCGCGCAGGAACGCCATCAATTCCATGAAAAGTATCTCAAACTCTTCGGTTCGGCCACGCTGGCGCAATGGCGGAAGCGGGTCGTGCCGCCCCGGCCGCGTCCGGCCCCCGCCAAAACGGAGGCGCCCTCGGCACCAGCCGCGGAAGCCTCCTGAGCGATCGGCCATCCCGCAATCCCCTGCTTGCAGTGCCATCTGAACAATGCCGGCTTGGTCCACAGCCTGCTGCATGCAGCAATTGGCAATCGGTGTCATACTCGCCGCAAAACGGAACAACATGATCAACCAGGAATTCAAAGCGCGCTTGCGCGATCGGCCGGCGGTGATGGCCGTCTTGCAGTCGCGTCTGGCAACTTCGGCCGGCGTTCTTCATCAAATCGATACCTATTTTCGTGTTGCCGCCGGCCGCCTGAAGCTGCGTGAGATCACCTGCACAACGCCGGCGGGCGCGCCGCCGACTGCCGAATGCCAACTGATCTTTTATCAGCGACCTGATCTGCCGGCAGTAAAACGCAGTGACTATTTCCTCGCGCCGGTTGCTGACGCCGGCCGGATGAAGCGCGTGCTGCAGGAGGCGCTGGGCATTCGGGTGGTGGTGGCGAAGCGCCGCGAGCTTTATCTGCTGCCGCTGCCGGGCGGCAGCATTCGCATCCATCTGGACCAGGTGGAGGGATTGGGGGAATTTGTGGAAGTTGAAGCCGTGGCCGGCGACGAAGGCCAGGTGGCGGTGGCAGAGGCCGAAGCGCAGCGGCTGCTGCAAGCCTTCGGCGTGCGTGCCGCCGATTTGATTTCCGGCTCGTATGCGGACCTGATTACGGAGACACCATGTCACTAACGCGATGGATGCTCATGGCGCTCACCCTCGCAGTCCCTGCAGCAGCAATACCAACTTTGCGCTACACAGTTGACGTCACCGACCGCCGGCATCATTTCCTCGACATTGCCATCACGATCGAAGATTTTGCCGAAACCGCGCTTGATTTCGCCATGCCGGCCTGGTCACCGGGCCGCTACGTGATTTACGATTTCGCCAAAAATGTTGTGGACGTGCGCGCGACCGATGGCCAGGGAAATCCGCTGACGGTGGAGCGCCTGGACAAACAGACCTGGCGGCTGCACCAGGGCAGGGCCCGGCGTTGCGAACTGCGCTACCGCGTTTTTGCCAACACCTTGTCGGGCACTTTCAGCCAGGCCAATGAAGAGCATGTGAATCTCAACGGCGCTTCGGTTTTCATGTATGCGGTGGCCTACAAGCATGTGCCCATCACGCTGGTGTTGCCCTTGCCGCCGGGTTGGCAGGTGGCAACCGGTCTGCCACGCGCGGCTGCGGCCGGCACGTACCTCGCGCCGAACTACGATGTGTTGATCGACAGCCCGATCGAGATGGGAATATTTCATCAGCGCGAATTCGAGCTGCTCGGCAAGAAACACTTCGTGGTGGTGCACAACGACGGCCGCGCAAACAACCTCGAGCCGTTTGTGCGCGATTTGCAGGCCATCGTTCAAACCGCGGAGCGCATTCTGCGCCGCGGCCTGCCCTACGAGCACTACTGGTTTCTGTGCCATTTCGCGCCCGCGCCTGCCGGCGGCGACGGCATGGAGCATCTCAACTCCGCCCAGCTTGTCGTCACGCACGAGCTGTCCGACATGAGCGCAAACGTCTCAGATCGCAACTACGAACGTCTGTTGCTGCTGGCGGCGCACGAATTCTTTCACACGTGGAATGTCAAGCGCATTCGCCCCGCGGGTCTGGGCCCCTTTGACTACAGCCGCGAGGTTTACAGCAAGAATCTGTGGATCGCCGAGGGCCTGACCAGCTACTATGCGCCCCTGATCTTAAAGCGCATGGGTTTTTACAATGAACGCGAGTTTCTCGCGAAAATGGCCGCGGAAATCGCCGGCTACGAGCAGCATCCCGGTGTGCGGCAGGAATCAGCAGAGATGACCAGCATGCTGACCTGGCTGTTCTTGCGCACACCGCCGCCGCTGGATGATAACCGCGTCACGCAGCATTTCACTTCGTACTACAATCACGGCGCCGTGCTGGGCCTGCTGCTGGATCTGGAAATCCGGCAACGCAGCCACAACCGGCACTCGCTCGATGAGGTTTTTGCGGTGCTCTATGACCGTTTCTATGTGAGCCGGCCGGAAAGCTACTACCTGCAGGGCCGCGGCTACACTGCGGCAGAATTCCAACAGGTGGCGGAAGAAACTGCGGGCGCAAGTCTCGATGACTTCTTCTCGGCTTTCGTGCGCGGCACCGAACCGGTGGATTACAACCGCTTTTTGCAGCATGCCGGCTTGCAACTCAAAATTCTGGAACACCACCGGCCGGCTGACGTCGGACTGACCTGGCAGGAGGGCGGCGAACTGGTGGTGGCGGAGGTGGTGCGCGGCAGCGTGGCTGACGAAGCCGGTCTCGATCGCGGCGACAGGATTCTCGCAGTCAACCAGCGGGAGGCTTCTGCGGCAAATTGGGAGGAGTTGTTTGATGATCTCACCAGCGGCACGCCGATCAAGTTTGTGTGCGACCGGCGCGGCCGCCTGCTTGAACGGACCGGGACTTACCGGCCGGGCCGCGGCTTCACCTATGAGATCGTGCCGCTCGAGTCCGCGGCTGCGGCAGCACGTGAGCTGAAGGAAAGATGGCTCGGCGCGCAATGACCGGCGAATCCGGCGGGGCCGGTGAGCACTATTCACGCGCGCGGCGTACCGGCGGTGCCAACGTTGTAATTCCTCAGTTACGAGTGAAGTCGCGCAGGCTTCCAGCCCAATGTCACTAACTTTTCCCCAAAGGCAAAAAATTTCTCCA
>JBBIKM010000021.1:0-52833 GCA_037445455.1 bacterium
AGCGGCATTGATGGGCAGGCCGACCGCAAGCGCAAGCAGTGTGCGCAGCGCTTGCCCGGCAGCGACCGGAACAAGCGCCGCTTCGTCAGCGGCCGGTCCGGCCTCGTTGGTGCAGCACATCATGGTCGCCAGTGGCTTGCTTTCGCAGCAGGGTGACTTGGGAGAACGCGCGGATGCCATTGGACAGCAAGAGGCCGCACCTTCTATTCGCGACAACGGCATGAAGGAAAATAACAAAGCGACGGCGAGCAGCAGAGCGATTGCCCGCCGGAGCAGTGTGGCAGATTCTTTTCTTTTCCTGTCGAACATGCGAAGCGGACAAGAAGGTTCAAGCAAAATCGATTGACCAGCTCACTGGCCTGGTGAATGGCACAGCGAAATGTATCGATTTTGTGGAAATTCGCAAGCAACATTTTTCACTGCAGCGAGAAAAGCGGTGCAGACATGTTTACCGTCAGCGGAGCGCCCGTCGTCCGCCTTGCAACAGCAACTAATTTCGGCAATGCCCGGGAGGCAGGACGGTCGGGAAGAACCTCAGGGCGGCCGTCTCCGCTGTTGCGGCAGCGGAAGGGGCAGCTCTGCCTGCTCTGTCGAGACTACTTGAACACCACCTGCGCGGTGGCATCTTCCACGTAGATGATTTCATGCCCATCGACCCACTTGCCATTCTGCAAGTATTGCGACTTGCTCACCATCCTGCCCTCCGGCGTGACTTCGCCGGTGCCTTTGACTTCGGTGATGCCGTTGGAATTGCCGGTCACATATTCGTGGCTGGTAAACTTGCTGCCCTCAATAGTCAGCGTGCCGGTGGTGTAGAATCCTGCAGTGGTGAAGTAGTAAAAGACCAGGCTCTGTTTGGCTTTGTCCCAAAACAGGATGGTCTCGCCGCCATACTCGCCGTCATTGACGGAATGCAGGATGCGAACGGCGTTGCCGTTCAGCGCGCGTTCCCAGCGCGCCACATCGAACATGGGCTTTTCCCTGGTCGAATGCTTGAATTCACCCTTCCAGGTTTTGCCGAGAAACGGCTGGAACGGGCCGAGTTGCTCGATCAGCTCTTCCTGCGCTCTGGCCGGCGCCTGGACTCCCAACAGCAAAATCGCCAGGCTCAGCAAAGAAAGCTGTTTGATCATGTCGAATCTCCTTGATGAGAATTACGATCGGCGGGCAACCTAACGGGCCGCCTGCCCGCCGCCATTTCTTGTTTGTCCAAAAAGGGTGAGCGCTGGCCTTCAGTGCGCCGCGGTCGGCTTTCCGTATCTTTGCGTGGCATAGCCCAGAATCAAGCCCACGATCGTTCCCGGGATCATGATTTGCAGCCAGTAATGCTTGCCGGAAGGATCAGGCATGGCCGCAACCAACGTGGCCAGCGCCAGCCCGACGAGGGCACCGAAGATCAAGCCACTTCTGAGCGACGTCACTTTGCGCGCAAAGAACCCGATAATCAGCCCTGCCAGCAAGCCTTTGACCGACGAGCCCAGCAGAATGCCCGTCATGGCGGATCCCACCTCGGGACTGGTGGCGATATCCGGCTCCAGCAGGGCCGTTAGGCCGTCGAAGATGCCGAGCACGGTTCCCAGGATCAAACCCAACACCGGTTTTGACATGATTTCTTCCTTCCAAGTGAAAGGTGAATAACAAGCGGCGCAACCTGTTTGTATGAGTTGTGCTACGATTCCATTAAACCCTGCGGATTGATCCTTTAAGGTCGCAGCCAAAAAAACAGCAGAAATCTCACCAGCAAATAGACCAGCACCAGCAATACCATGAATTGATAGCGCCGCAGCCAGCGCCAGACAATTTCGAGCGGACTTTCCCGGTAGGACGAAACGGAAAGGCCGTTGAGAAAGCGTTCAATATCGTGCGCCAGCGCAAGGGCAGTGGCATAACGCTGTTCTTTGCTGGCAGCCATGGCGGTGGCAACGATGGCCGCGAGTGGCTTGGGGATTTTGCCGCCACCGGCGGACTGGAATAAACGCGAGCCGGACTTGTGCGCGACTGCCCCGGGCACAGGCCCGTACAGCAAGAAACGCAGGATGGCGCCCAGCGCGTAGACATCGGTGCGTTGATCAATGTCATCAACCTCGCCACGCTGCTGCTCCGGCGCCATGTAGGCCGGCGTGCCCAGCACGGTTCCATGCTGGGTTGGATGCGCGCCCCCGTGTGCAACCGGCCGGCTGGCATCGCCGAGTTGATGCCCGGAGCCGTCCGGAGTCTTGCCGGTCTCGCCGGCCGCCACAATTTTCGCCAGGCCCCAATCCATCACCTGCACTTCGCCGAAGGCGCCCACCATGATGTTTTCCGGCTTGAGATCGCGATGAATGACGCCGCTGGCGTGCGCGAAGGCAACCGCTTCGCAGACTTTTTGGAAAATGCGCAGACGATTCGGCAGCGCGCATTCGCTGCGGGCGTATTGATCGAGGCGCCGGCCCTGCACGAATTTCATCACATAAAACACCCGGCCATCGGGCAGAGTGCCGACATCGTGAACCGGCACGATGGAGGGGTGTTCGAGTTGGGCGATCACCCGCGCTTCGCGCAACAAGCGCGCCGACCATTCTCCCGAGGCATCGGGCACATGCAACACTTTCAGCGCGACCGTGCGCTGAAGCTGCGTGTCCTCGGCGAGATAGATCGTTCCCATGCCGCCCTGGGCGTGCTTTGCGAGCAGGCGGTAGCGGGTGGCGCTGAGATCGGGCAATTGCACCAGTTCCTGCAAGTGTTGCAACAGGTTGTTGGAAAGCCAGGCCATATGCCTCTCATTTGCCGGGCGGGTGGTGCAGCACCTCCTTGCTCGCGATCTGGTGGAAGCCGTTGGTGGGCTTGCCATTGCGCGGCAATATCGCCTGCGCCAGCTCCGCTTTGAGGTAGGCGTTGGGATCGTGCTGCAGTGCGCCCGGCGGCAGCCATTCCCACAGCGGCCCCAAATCCTGGCGAACGCGCTGCTGGTAGAATGCCGGTACTTCGAGGGTCTCCTGCTCGAAAAATTGCCGCAGTGGCCGGTCACTCTCGAGCCGCTGTCGCAAGTCGGTGTAGTGTTTGATCCGGCCGAAGCCCTCGGTGGACACGGCGCGCACGACATTCATCCAGCGCGGAATGGCGGGCGCGATCGCCTGCCAGCGCCGGCCAATGGCGCGCCAGGAAAAGGTGTAGCGGGTCAAATCCGCCACGCGATCATAAAACTCCGGCCAGGAGTAGTTTTTCGGTTTCACATTCATCGCCTGGTTGTTGTTGAGAAAGTGAAACGGAAAGGGAATGACGCGGTTGTGGCGTTGATACTCGAGATTAAGTTGGGCGGCCTGGCCGAAGGCGGAGAGCAGGGAGAAGCCGGGAAACACGCCGGGCGAGAGATCCACGAAGCGTTTGGTCAGCTCGAACGGCTCCGGCCCTTCGTCGCCGTCGAGGCCGAGCACGAAATTGGCCTGGACATAGGGAATGTAGCGCATGATCAAATTGAGATGATCGGACACTTGGCGCACTTTTTCCATGCCTTGCGCCGCGCCGGTTTTGGATTTGTTGCCGAGATCGAACCACGATTCGATTCCCGGGAGAAGTGCCTTGAAACCGTTGCGCTGCAGCCGTTTCAGGTTGGGTTCCGCCAGCAGCGACAGGCTGCTCTCTGCAATGAAATCGATGCGGCCCGGCGGCACCGCTTCTTCAATGGCATCCATGAAATCGTTGAAGCGCACGCCAAAGTTGGGGTCATGCCAGGCGACGCGGGGACGTTTCACCCTTTTCAGCAGGAAGCGCAGATCCTCTTTCAACAAGTCAAAGTCGAGCGGCTGATAAGGCACGGCGGCGTCAATGCAGAAGCTGCAGGTGTAGGGGCAACCCAGGCTGCCGAGCATGGGCACGATCTTGATGAGTGGCGCTTTCTGCAAGGTGGGCGCGATGAACTTCCACCGCTCGGCTACGCCCGGCAGCGCGGTGGGCTGCTGCGCCGCCTGCAAATGGATGCCGAGAGGCCGGTGTTGCGAGCAATCCTGCAGCACCTCGCGAATCACCGCCTTGTCGGTGAACCCGAGCACGTAATCGAAATACTGCTGCGCATCCTGCGGGTAACAGCGCGCGTGCGGCCCGCCCAGCACGGTGACGGCGCCGTTCCGGCGAAATCGGTTGCTCAGGGCATAGGCGAGCTGCGCCGCCTGGGTGAAAGCGCCAATGAACACCAGATCCACCTGCTCCGGCAGCACGGCCTGCAGATCTTCGAAACCGGTGTAACAAACGAGTGTGACCTCATGCCCCTCCTGTTCACACCAGAGGGAAAGCACTTGCGGCATGATGCTGGCGAAATTGGCGTTCATGACGCGGGCGAACAGGGCGCGGGTGGGCGCTTTGGTCACGAGATCGATGACGCCGATGCGCAGTTTGCGCATGATTGCTCCAGAAAAGGATTTGAGAATCACGTTGCTCACGCGGATCCGGCTGCGCCCGGGGTCAGGCGCGGCGAAACCGCCGGCCTGCACCGTGGTTGCCGGATTCTGCGGAGAATTGATTTGGGAACAATGAATCGGAAACTGCGCCGGTTTTTCAACTGGCTGAAAGCAGAGGCCTTTCGTGCAAAGTGGCAGTCAGCGCCGCACAGGTTCAACTTTCATTTCATCAAAGCAGCATGTGCCTGCCAGCACCCTCTCAGCCTCGGCGGCAGGCAGCCAGTATCTTGTTCCATGCTGGAGCTTTCCAGCCGGGATGATCGCCACGTCTGGTATGAGCGCGCATTTTTCAAGGCGAGAATGTGCGGCGCGGGGACCAGGCCGGTCAGCGCAGTTTCAAGCCGAGCACCAGGCGAGCCTCTTCGGCAAATTCCTGATCGGAAGCGGTAAGCTCGCGCAGCTTTTCCAGCAGCAGGCGACGAAACTCGCGGCGCACAAAGGCGAGATGATTGTTGACCTGCGTGACCGGCAGGTTGAATTCCTGCGCCAGTTGTTCGTAGGTGACTTTCGCAGCGGGGTTTTCTTCCAGATCATAGCGTTCGAACAATTGCAGCGCCACCTGTTTGTTGCGGCGCTGGACTTCGGCGCGCAGCGCTGCGAGCGCCAGGCCAAACAGGCTGCGCAACCATTCCTGGTCAAAGAAAGCGTCCACCGCCGCCGGGTCGGGGATCTCGAGTTGTTGGAGTTCGCCCTCCGCGCTTGCGAAATCCAGCGAGAGCAGTTCGGCGCCGCCGCCGCGCTTGAGACGGCGTGCGGCCTTGGCTTCATTGGCGGCATAACCGTCCAGGCAGGTGCGGAGAAAAGTGCGAAAGCGCGCCTGGGTGGGGTCGTAGTTTTGGAAATAGCCCTTCTCCAGCGCCAGCGTGAAGAAGCCCTGAGTGAGGTCTTTGGCATCCTCGTTCGATTTGCGCCATTGCAGGCGCAAGTATTTGTACACCGGCTTCCAGTAGGCGGAGACGATCGCGCCAAAGGAGCGCTGGCGCTCGTTGGCGTCGGAGCTGCGCAACGCCACGATCGCCGACCAGCGCGTGCGCGGGAATTGCTCCTGCGCGCCGCCGAGGAGAGTGTCGTCCGGCATGGGGAAAATCCAGATCAGAAGAAATTTGTTCTACTTTTGCCTGTGAATGCCATCACAAAAGATTCTCACGGTCAAAGGCGGAAGCGCGCTGTGGCTGGCAGCGCGGCAAATCCCGCTTGCAGCTTTGGCTACGGTTGATTAGTATTTTCGGAGTAGAATCTTTGCCTCAAGCAAGGAATTTTCCCAACGAGTGGAAACAACTCAACTGACAAAATCGCCTGCCTTCCAAAGGCCACTACCTCCAGGACTCAATGCGATGTCTGTTCTCAAACACTATCTGGCGCCGGCAGCAGGGCTGCTCATTGTCATCTGTCTCGCGATTTATTGGAGCCAAGAAGACTATTCCTGGGCCGGATGGCAGCCGGCGAGTTGCATGCCGGCCTCGTGCTTCTGTGAAAACCTGCGGCCTGGCGCGATCGTCCAACCCGCCAACGCCTGGTCCGGCTTGAGTTTCACGCTGGTCGGACTGTTCGTGCTTGGCCTGTGCCGGCAGGATCAGGCAGAGCAGACCAGGCGCCGATGCCCGAATTTGATGACCCGCCAGCGCAGCTATGCGGTGACCTACGGCCTCACGCTGATTCTGATCGGGCTGGGCACCGCGTTTTATCATGCCTCCCTGACGCTGGCCGGCCAGTTCGCCGACCTCATGGGAATGTATTTGTTCGCGACTTTCATATTGCTTTACAATCTCGCGCGTGCCCGGCCGCTACGCAAACGCGTGTTCGTGGCGGCCTACGTCATTTCGAACCTCGTGCTGGCCGGCCTGCTGCTCGAAGCACCGTTCTTGCGGCGGTGGATTTTCGGCGGCCTCATTCTCGCGGCGTTGTGGCTGGAACGGCGACAGTCCACTCCGGTTCACGCTGATGCGCGCCTGCTGTCTGCCGCGCTGCTCTCACTGCTCGCAGGCTTTGCGGCCTGGCTGGCTGATTACACCAAAATCCTGTGTGCGCCGACAAGCTGGCTGCAGGGACACGCGCTCTGGCATGTGTTGGGCGCGGTGGCTGGCGCCTGGCTGTTTTTCTACTATCGTTCGGAAAAGAGGGCCGACCTGCCGCTGCTTTAAGCTTGCACGCCCGTGCCTGCGGCCTGGCTGCGTTGACAGGGCACGGCCTCACGTGCTTTTGCCCCAACGCAGAGGATAGACCAGGCGCGCCAGCACTCCTTTGGGAAAACGTTCCATGCCCTCGAAGCCCAGCCGCTCGGGTTGTTCCCGGTCTGCCGGCCAGTAGGCAGTGCCGAACAGCCAGTCCCACAAGCTGAAAATCACGGCGAAATTCTTGCCGTGCCCGCCGCGCAGAATGAGATCATGATGCCAAACATGCATGCGGGGAGAATTGATGAGGTAGCGCAAAGGCCCCCAGCTTATCTTCAAATTGGAATGATTCAGGTGTCCGATCAGCGTGCCGAACACGGCGAGCGCGAGCAAAACATTGCCCTCGACGCCGAGCATGACCAGCGGCAGGTAGGTCAGGCTCTGATACACCACGGTTTCCATCCAATGAAAACGGAAGTTGCCGATCCAATCAAGCTCCTCGATGCTGTGATGCAGTTTGTGAAACTCCCACAGCCAGGGCACGCGGTGCAGCAGGTTGTGAATGCACCACTCCAGAAAGTCTTTCAGGATGAGAAGAGTGAAAAACTGCAGCCAGAGCGGATAGCCGGCCATGAGTCTGAGGGTGTCAGGTGCTGGCACGTGCCAGACCTCCAGCAACGGGTTCACCTGCTGCAGCAACCAACTGCCCACATGCGCCAGCAGCAGGCCGGCATAGTGGCCGTTGAAGACCAGCCAGAAGAAATCCTGCCCGATTTGCTTGCGAAAGGCCTTCTGTTCGCGCCGCCACGGTGCCAGGCGCTCCAGCAACCAGCAGAACAGGGAGACCACCAGCAACCAGAAGAAATAGCCGCGGGTATCCCAGATGATCTGCAGCATGAATACGCTTTCCTGATATGGGGAACTGGCTGAAGAAAATTACGGCAATGTAGGGCAATGCCTTCAGAATGTCAAGCCCGCGGCGCCGGGATTTCTCGGAACCCTGGCGCGCTGCTGGGCCTTGCCGGCAGCAACCCTCCGGCGGCGGCAAATGCTTTGGCCGGGAGCGGCATGAGGCAGCGGAGAGGGCAGGCTGAAAATAAAAAGCCCCCAGCTTGCGCCAGGGGCCCGGAGGGAGGAAAAATGAGGTATTAGAGGAAACGATACCCTGTGCCGTGGATCGTTTCGATGTATTGAGACGGATATTTGTATTCACCAAGTTTTTCCCGCAACCGCTTGATGTGCACATCGACGGTGCGGTTGGTAACGTAGACTTTTTTGCCCCAGACCCGTTCCAGAATCTCCTTGCGGCTGAACACGTTGTTGCGGCGCGAAGCCAGCAGGTAAAGCAGTTTGAATTGGATATAGGTCAAATCGATGGGCTTGCCAGCCTTTCGCACGCGATGCTCATCGAGATCGATTTCAATGTCCTTCACGCGAATCTTCTTGGCGTCTGCGCTCGCCAGGCGTCGGGCAATCGCTTTGATGCGCGCCGACAGCTCGCGCGGACCAAAGGGCTTGGCGATGATGTCGTCGGCGCCGCTTTCCAGGGCCTTGACGCGCAGATTTTCATCCTCACTCGAGGTCATCAGGATCAGCGCGGTTTTGCGGGCGGCGAGTTCGTCTCTCAGCTCCATGCACGCCGACCAGACGCGGTCGCCGAATTCATCCAAGTCAATGATCAAGACCGCCGGTTTGTGATTGGCGACGATTTCCGTCAGATTGTCAAGATTCGTACTGCTTTGCAGCGAGTATCCTTCGCTCTCCAGAAGGTGTTCAAGTTGAAGTGATGCGCTGTCGCCGTTGCCGTAGAGTTGCACAATACCCTTATCCATCGACTCCTCCGGGAGGTTCGACATCCTGTACATGGGTGGATTTGCTGTGAGTGCTCGTTGTCGAGAAATAGCTGCAACCGGCTATTTCTGCGGGTTGGAGTAAAACCGAAAAGAATTGGCCTCACACCGAGAGGGTGTCGTGCAGGTTGCATTCGTCTACCAATCCTGTAATTTCCTCAAACCCTGCCTAGGCTGATACAACCTACATCAAAAAAGGATTTGATAGACACTCAGATCATCCCGATGTGAGGCACAAAAGCCGCCTACTTGTACAACCTTGATCCCTTCAATCAAGACATTTTGTTCATTAGCAATATGGGTGCCACAACTAATAGTGGCAGAAGAAAAAATCACCCACAAACAAACGCTTGCAACGCAGTCGTTTATTTTGAAATACTTAAATCAGTATCCCAAGCGCGAATAGGATTCACATTGTTCTCGAAACTGGTTGCCTGAAGGTGCTGATTCTTCAGGATAAGCAGTTCCTGGCGTACAATAATCGGCCAGATGGCGGAAATTGACCGAATTATGTTTCAGAAAACTTAGCGAGGTTACAGTCTTGTCTCACAGTTAAACATTTGGAATTCAATTTCGTGCTAGGCCTTCCGAACTCTCGAGCAGGCAGCGGTTACCTGCGAAAGGCTTGCGCCGAACTGGTTTGGAGCGTACATTGGCCGCTCGTGCAGCCTGGCTGGCGCGAGAGGCACAAGGTTCAACTTTATTCCAACTTGAGAGGTGTTGCTTGATTCGGCTGGAGGGTGTTTCCAAAACTTATGGTGAGCAAGGCCGCGAAATTGTTGCGTTGCACGAAGTCAATCTGACGATTGCCGCGGGGCAGTTTCTTGCGCTCTATGGCGCCAGCGGCTCCGGTAAGAGCACCCTGTTGAATTTGATCGCAGGAATCGACCGGCCGACGCGCGGCCGCATTTTTTTTGATGGTGTTGATCTAACCACCATGAGCGAAACCGCGCTGACATTGCTGCGGCGCGAAAGAATCGGATTCGTTTTTCAATTCTTCAATCTGCTGCCCACGCTGACAGTGATCGAAAATGTGCTGCTGCCCGCGCAGCTACGTGATCAACCGCCGGAAGATCTGCGGGCACGCGGGCTGAACTTGCTGCAGACCCTTGGTTTGGGCGATCGCCGCGATGCGCTGCCCGATCAACTCTCCGGCGGCCAGCAGCAACGCGTGGCGATTGCGCGTGCGCTGATCAACGACCCCGCTCTCATACTCGCAGATGAACCCACCGGCAATCTCGATTCCGAAACCGGCGGCAAGATTCTTTCATTGTTGCAGCAATTGGCTGTTGCCCGCGGCAAAACCGTGCTGCTGGTCACCCACAGCCTGGCAGCAGCGCGCTTTGCAGATTCCGCGCTGCAGGTGCGCGATGGCCGGATTTTTCCATTTTCAATCGCCGGTGAGGCGCCATTCTGATCCGATCTCGCGGGCCGAATTAGGGATCTCACTGATACGGCTGCAACCGAGGCTGCGCCGGAGTTTCCAGAACCTCGAGCCCCGCGGAAACTCTGTGCTGGCTTATGCGCAACAGCCAGGCCGTTGCAGGAACACTCTGAGGAAGCGTCCGTCCCCAAACACCATCGGTCGGGCGTTTCGTCATGAGCAAGTGTGAGTTCTTGTCGAAGTGTGTTCGTTTCGGGCCAGGCGCCCGCGCGGCAATCACCGTGCTCCGGTTTTCAATCCAATTCGAGGCAGGCCTGCTTGTTCAAGCTATTTCGACTTTTCAACTTTCGCCATTTGCGGCGCCGGCCGTTGGAAGCCTTCCTGTCGCTGCTGGGTATCGCGATCGGCGTGGCGGTGATGGCCGGCATTGATCTCGCCAATGACAACGCACTGCTGAGTTTTCGCAAATCAGTCGATGCGATTTCAGGCCGGGCGACGCATCAGATTCTGGGCAGTGCCGCCGGCATCCCGGACACCATGGCCGCCGGGATCTTGCGCCAGCCGTTGTTGACTGCGACGCCGGTGATCGAATACGTGGCGGCCTGCCGGGAGGCCGGAAACGACGCCCTGCATGTGCTCGGCATCGATCCTTTCACCGACGCGGCATTCCGCGACTACTCCAACCTCTCTGATTCCACCGCCACGCTGCTCACCGCCGGCAATTTGCAGCTCCTGACGCAGCCCGGCGCTGCTCTGGTCAGCGAAACCTTTGCGGCCACGCATGGCCTGCTGCTGCCGGACACGCTGCACTTGCTGGTCGGCAGTGAATGGCGTGCCGTCTTTGTCCTCGGCACCGTTGCCAGGGAGATTCTGACGCGCTTGGGATTCGACAACCTGCTCTTGCTGGACCTCAGCAGCGCGCAGGAAGTGCTCGGCCGCCTCGGTTACATTGACCGCATCGATGTGATCGCCAGCGAGGCGCGCATTGCCGGCCTCCGCGCCGCCTTGCCGGAATACCTGCGCCTCGAGCCACCGGCCGGCCGCAGCCGCCGCGTCGAGGAGATGATCCGCGCCTATCGCCTGAATCTCACCGCGCTCTCCTTTCTCGCCGTGTTCGTCGGCATGTTTCTCATCTACAACACCATGGAATTCGCGGTGCTGCATCGGCGCAAGCAGATTGGCATCCTGCGCTGTTTGGGCGTCACCCCGCGGCAGGTGATTCTCAACTCTCTGTTGGAAGCGTTGGTGCTCGGCCTGATCGGCGCCACGCTCGGCCTGGCGCTCGGCGTCATCCTCGCACACTACGCCACGCAAGCCGTGAGTGCAACGATCTCGGAGCTTTACGTTTTTCTCAAAGTCGCAGGGGTGACGGTGCGGCCGGCGGTGTTGCTCAAGGCTGCCGGTCTCGGGCTGCTGGCAACGTTGTTCGCCAGTGCTGTTCCCGCGCTGGAGGCCGCCGGCATTTCGGCGGCCGTGGCGGTGCGCCGCTCCTCGCTCGAACGCCGCGCCCGCACTTTTGCGCCCTGGTTCGCGGCTGCCGGTGGGGTCGCGCTCGGCCTGGGCTTGGCGGTCTATTACAACTCCACCAGTTTTCTCGGCGGCCTGGTGGTGGCGCTTTTCGTGGGACTCGCCGCCATCGGCTTCACGCCCGTGCTCACGCTTGGGCTTACCGCGGCCAGTGCACCATGGGCACAGCGGCAGGCGGGCCAGCCGGGCTTGCTCGCCACGCGCAGCATTCGCGCGGCGCTCAGCCGCACCGCGGTCGCGATTGCCGCGTTGATGCTCGCTCTTGCCATGGTGCTGGGCATGCGCCTGATGATTACCAGCTTTCGCGCCACCATCAATGATTGGGTGAGCGGCGCCTTGCAGGGAGATGTCTACCTGCGGCCGCTGGGCTTCGGTACGGCGAAATGGAGCGCCACGCTGTCGCCGGATTTCCTGGCGTTTCTGGACCAACAGCCCAACGTAGTAGCGATCAGCCGTTACGGCGCGACCGAGTTCCGTTATCGCGGCGAGCCGATCTACCTGGTGGGCGTCAGCCCGGAAGTTTTGCAGACGCGCAGCAATTTCACTTTCACTGCCGGCACAGGTGCCCAACACTGGCCCAGACTGCTTGCCGGCGAAGTCATCATCTCGGAGATCTTCAGCCGGCGCTTCGGCAAGGCCGCGGGCGACACGCTGCGCTTGCCGTCGCCGGCCGGGCCGCAACCTTTCTCCATTGCAGCCGTCATAATCGACTACTCGCTGGATCAGGGCCAGGTGATGATGTCGCACGAGACCTATGCCCGCCATTTCGGGCCGCCGCGCGTCACCAACGCCGCGCTGTATTTGGAAACGGGGGTGGAGATCGGCGGCTATGTGAGGGCGCTGCGGCGCGCGGTCGCGGGCAGATTTGAAGTCGAGGTCAATTCCCACCGCGATCTGCGCGCGGAAGTGCTGCGTATTTTTGATCAGAGTTTTGCCATCACGCAGGTGATGCAATTGCTGGCGGGTCTGGTTGCGGTGATCGGCATCATCAGCGCGGTGATGTCGCTGCTGGTGGAGCGCACGCGCGAGTTGGGCATTTTGCGCGCCGTGGGCATGACCCTCACGCAAATGCGGCGCATGGTGTTTTTGGAATCGGGATTGATGGGCGTGTTCGCGGGTTTGATTGCGCTGCCCGCCGGCACCGCCCTGGCGTTGGTGTTGATCTATGTCATCAACCTGCGGACATTCGGCTGGGCCATTCCCTTCCGGATCGAAGCCGCGGCTTATCTGCAAACCTTTTTGATCGCGTTGGGCGCGGCGTTGCTGGCCGCAATCTATCCCATGCAGCGGCTGAAGCGGATTCCCATCGCCAGCGCGATTCGGGAGGAATGAAGCCGGCGCTTTCTCCGCAGCGCTGGGCGCAAGCCCGAGCACTTCACCAGCCTCCCGCGGCCTGACACGCACCAGCCTGCCTGCGGTAAACAAAGAACCGCGGCATTTCAGTCTTGCGATTTTGTGTGTATATTGCCCGTCCGCCGGAAACTGCGGTCTTGTGATGCGTGGGCTCCTGCACCGGCCTGGCCGTTGCGCAGAAATCTCAGAGTTTCCACGCTGGGCGAAGTTTTGAAAACCTCGGCGCAACCGAGGTGGAAGCACTTTCAGACCGACTCTGGTGCCGCTTCTTGTGCGCACCGGGCAGCTCGATTGCAAAAAAAAGGAGAGCATGCGCGACTTTTTCCCAATGATCGTTAGCGCCGTCTTTTTGATATTGGTTTCGCTGGGCAATGACTGGGGTGCACGCCTCGGGCCGCCGGCCTGGCGGCAGCATCGCGGTGTCCGAGTCTTCCTCAAAATTCTCCCGATCGGCGGTTTGCTGTGCACGCTTCTGTGGGCCGCAGGCACTGCCACCAACCAAGTGACGGTGCTGCAGCCGGCCGCGGTCGGCGCCGTGTTGGCAGGGCTTTGCTCGCTGGCGATTTTGCTGGCTTGGCCGCTCATTATTGCGAGCGACCGGTTGGAGCGCTGGTGGCAACACTGGCAGCAACGCGCGCAGGCAGCCGGGACGCCGGTTGATGCCAGCCGCCGGCGCTTTCTGCTTTCAACGGCGGCGGCCGTTCCGGCGCTGCTGATGGCCGCCAGCGCCGGCGGGGTGGCGCAGGCCTTTGGAGAAATTCGCCTGCCCACACTGGCGCTCAGATTCAAGCGGCTGCCCGCAGGCTTGCACGGTTTGAAGATCATGCATTTCTCCGATTTCCATCTCGGCTACTATTTGCAACTTGACGAGGTTGAGCGCCTGCTCACGCGCGTTGCCGGCCTTGCGCCCGATTTGATTCTGGTGACAGGCGATCTCGCCGATCGCTTGCGGCTGCTGCCGGATTTGTTGCGCCTGCTCGCCGCGCTCCAGCCCGGCCTCGGCGTTTGGGCCTCGCTCGGCAATCACGAATACTATCGCGGGATCAAGACCGTGCGGCAGAGTTTCGGCGCCGGCCCGGTGCCACTGCTCTGCAATGAAGGCGTCCGCTTGCAGCACAACGGCGCGGAATTGTATGTCGGCGGCGCCGATGATCCGCAACGATTGCTGCGGCGGGACCTGGCGCATTTTCTCAAGACCTCGGCTGCCGCCGCCATGGCAGAAGCACCGGCTTCTGCCTTCAAAATCTTGATGAGCCACCGGCCCTCGGGTTTCCTGCCCGCTGCGGAGCTCGGTGTTGACTTGACGCTGGCGGGGCACACGCATGGCGCTCAAATCGGCATGAATGGCCGCAGCTTGTTCGAGGGCTGGGCACCGGAGAGCTTCTTGTGGGGGCATTATCGCCGCGGCGAGTCGCAGCTCTATACCTCGAGCGGGACCGGCCATTGGTTTCCAGTGCGGTTGGGATGCCCGCCGGAAGCGCCGCTGATTGTGCTGTTGCCGGAAAACGACGAAACGCCGGAATCTGCAACCGCAGAAGTGATGACCAAAAGGTAAGGTATTGAGCATTCACCTTCCGGCCCAGAAGCCGGAGCATAGACAAGGATAAACATGCCCGGAAAATTATCGCCAGGAAATTTTGATCGCGAGCTGATCAACGGCCCGATTTTGCGCGCGTTTTGGAAATTGGCGTGGCCGACCGTGCTGCAGAATTTCATCGGCGGCCTGCAAGGCATCATCGATCACGTGATGGTGGGCAGGCTGGTGGGCTATAACGGCAATGCCGCCATCGGCGTGAGCTGGCAGATCTTCCTGGTGGTGGTGGTGTTCATCAGCTCCGTCTTCAGCGGCATGGGTGTGCTGGTGGCGCGCTTTGCCGGCGCCGGCGACGCCGCGAAAGTCAACCGGGTGGTCTACCAGGCCTTTCTGACCGCGTTCGCGCTGTCATGTCTGCTGCTGGCGCCGCTCGGCTATTTCTTTGCGCCGCATTTGCTGGAGATCGTTCATGCCCAGCCCGGCGTCAAGGCGGAGGCGCTGCCCTACCTGCGCCTGATGTTCGTGTGCAGCATTGGCATGCTCACCTTCTTCATGCTCGGCGGCGCTTTGCGTTCCGCCGGTGACGCCAAAACCCCGATGCGCCTGGGCGTGCTGATGACCGTGCTCAATTTGATTTTCAACTTCACGTTTATTCCCATTCTCGGCACCGCCGGCGCGGCCCTGGGCACGGTGCTCGCCGCGGGCATTGCCTCGGCCGCGGGTGTCTATCTGCTTTTTTCGAAACGGCTGGTGGTGAAATTTTCCCGCCGCATGAATTGGCGGCCCGATTGGAGCATTATCGCTTCGTTGTTTCGGTTCGGACTGCCTACCGGCTTTCAGGGCGTCGCCATGAACCTCGCCGGCGTGATGATGCTGCGCTTCATCGGGTCGCTGCCGGAGAGTGCCGCTGCGCACGCGGCCTATGCCATTGGCTACACCGAGCTGTTTTCGTTGATCACCTGGACGTCGGTGGGTTTGATGGGCGCGACCGCTGCCCTCACCGGCCAGAATCTCGGCGCCGGCAAGGTCGAACGCGCCCGGCTGGCGGCGCACACCGCCGCACGTCTCGGGCTGGCGCTGGCGGCAACCGTGGGCGCGTTGTTCGTCTTTGTTCCCAGCCAGTTGCTGGCCCTGTTCGGCATGCGGGAGGTAACCGTGGTGCAGATCGGCGTGCAATTGCTGCATTACCTGAGCGTCTCCGGCTTGTTCATCACCGTGGCGCTGGCTTATACCGGCGGATTGCAGGGCACGGGCGACACGCGCAGCCCGCTTTACATCACACTCATCTCACAGATCATGGTGCCGCTCGGATTTTGCGGCTATTTCCAAATGACGCGCGGCTTGCAGGCAGGCGATGTCTGGCTCGCGATTGTGCTGGGCCATTTCACGCGGGCAGCGCTGACCTTCCTGCGTTTTCAACAGGGAAAATGGGTGGCGATCAAAGTCGACATCGAGCCGGCGGAAGCATGAGAGGGGAGAGCAGGGCGGCAGGTCTGTAATGCAAAGGGCGACCCGAGAGTCGCCCTTTGTGTTCACACCGGTGGGAATTACAGCTTGAGCTTCGCGATGCTTTCTTTCACGTGGCTGGCTGATTCGTGCAGCATCTTGAGCTCCGCCTCATTGAGTTTGAGCTCGAAGATTTTCTCGACGCCGTCCTTGCCGAGCTTGACCGGCACGCCGCAATACACGTTGCTCAGGCCATATTCGCCGCCCAACCAGGCGGCGCAGGGCAGCACGCGCTTGGAATCGCGCAGCACGGATTCCGCCATTTCGGCGACCGCCGCGGAAGGCGCATAGTAGGCGCTGCCTTCCTTCAGGAGCTTCACGATCTCGGCGCCGCCGTTGCGCGTGCGATCGACGATCGCGGTGATGCGTTCCGCGCTCAACAGCTCGGTGAGCGGAATGCCGCCGACCGTGGTCAGGCGCGGCAGGGGCACCATGTCATCGCCGTGGCCGCCCAGCACGAGCGCGCTGATGTCACGCACCGACACGCCCAGTTCCATCGCAATAAAGGTGCGATAGCGCGCGGTGTCGAGCACGCCCGCCATGCCAAACACGCGGTTGGGTTCGAAGCCGCTGACTTTCATCGCGACGTAGGTCATCACGTCGAGCGGGTTGGTAACCACGATGATCTTGCATTGCGGTGAGTGATTGGCGATGCTCTCCGTCACCGTTTTCACGATGCCGGCGTTTTTCTCCTGCAGGTCGTCGCGGCTCATGCCGGGCTTGCGCGCCAAGCCGGCGGTGATGACGACCAGGTCGGAGTTGCGGGTGAGGGAATAGTCGTTCGTTGTCCCGATGACTTTGCAATCGAATCCCTCGACCGGCGCCGATTCCCACAAGTCCAGACCCTTGCCTGCGGGAATGCCTTCGAGAATGTCGATCAACACGACTTCATTGGCCAGACGCTTTTCCGCCAGCCGCAGGGCGGTCGTCGCGCCCACATGTCCTGCTCCCACTACGGTAATCTTCATACGTCCTCCTCTCACTTGGAATCGCAGCACGCAAAAAATGAAAAAGGCCAATCGAAGTTTCCCTCGTTGGCCTGTTTGATTTATTCAGCGATCACGCTGACTTTCTTTCGGGTTTTGCCGAGCCGGCTGAATTTGACCTTGCCATTCACCAGCGCGAAGAGGGTGTCATCGCTGCCGAGGCCGACATTGTCGCCGGGATGAATGCGCGTGCCGCGCTGGCGCACCAGAATGTTGCCGGCCAAAACTTTCTCGCCGTCATAGCGCTTCACGCCCAGATATTGCGGGTTGCTGTCGCGGCCGTTGCGCGAGCTGCCCACGCCCTTCTTATGAGCCATATCGTTTCACTCCTTGCCATGTTATCCGACGATATTGTCAATCCGAACCACGGTCTTGTGCTGGCGATGACCGTTGCACTTGCGATAGCCTTTGCGCCTTTTCTTCTTGAAGACCAGCACCTTGGCGTCGCGATCTTGATCAACGATGGTGCCTTCCACTTTGGCACCCGCGACCAGCGGCTGGCCCACGACCACCTGGCTGCCGTTGTTCACCAGCAGCACGCGATCAAAGGAGACGCTGGTGCCATATTCGCCGGCCAGCTTTTGCGTGCGAATTTTGGCGTCTTTTTCTACTCGGAATTGCTCGCCTGCAATTTCCACCAGGGCATACATGCCGTGACTCCACAGGTTATTTTATGTTGATTTTTTTTCAGTTCCGCAGGAAATAAAAAAGCGGTGCGCAATGTAACGAACGCACCGCTTTTTGTCAAGCTCTAATTTCCCTCGATTGGTCCGGAATGGCCCGATTGCGCATCCGTGCCGGCGGCCGGCGGGAGCGGAACCCTGTTGCCGGTCCGTGGCATGGTGGGCTCCTGCCGGGGCTGGCGCGGCTTGCGGCCCGACTAGATCATGATTTCCCGCCCGTCTCGTTTGGAGAGAAACTTGAATTCCTCGAGCCGCAGGGTGTCATCCGGCATCACTTGGATTTTCATCCAATACTTCCACATGAGCCGGCGGATCCGGCTGCGGAAACCGGAGGTCAGGAAGCGCTGCATTTCCGAATGGACGACCAGCACGAGACTGCGCTCGCTGCCGATGAATCTGTAGCGCATCAGCCAGCGCTCGATGCGGGTCAGCACCGTGGCTTTGGAAATCACGCGTCCGGTGCCCTCGCAGGTCGGGCAGGAGTCCGAGTAGGAGAAGAGCAAGGCGGGTCGCACCCTTTCGCGCGTCATCTCGATCATGCCGAATTCGCTGATCTGGCTGATGTTTGACTGGGCGCGGTCTTTGCGGAGCTCGCGACGGAATTCGTCGTGCAGGCGGCGTTTGAGGCGGGGGTCAATCATGTCAATGAAGTCGATGACGATGATCCCGCCGATGTCCCGCAGGCGAAGCTGGCGGGCAATTTCGCGCGCGGCTTCAAGGTTGATCTTGAGCGCGTTTTCATCATGCCCGGCCCGCCCCATGAACTTGCCGCTGTTGACGTCGATCGCAGTGAGCGCTTCGGCGTGGTCGAACAGGATGTACCCGCCGCTGCGCGTCCAGATTTTGCGCGACAGGCTCTTTTCGATTTCCTGCTCGATGCCGTACGTGTCGAACAGCGGTTTCTTGCCGCGGTACAGTTCGACCTTGTCCACGAATTGGGGGGCTACTTCTTGCAGATAACTGACCGTTTGCTGGTGCAGCCGGCGGGAATCGACCACGACGCGATTGATGTCGGGCGTGAACAGATCACGAATGACGCTCGAGGCCATGGCGAGGTCTTTGTAGACCAGGCAGGGGGGCTTCTCCTTCTTCAGGCGGGCTTCGGTCTTGCGCCACGTCCGCAGAAGATTCTCAAGGTCGGCGCGCAGGCTTTCCTCGTCTTTCTCTTCCGCCACCGTGCGAATGATCAGGCCGAAGCCATTGGGCTTGATTGCCTGGGCGATTTTTTTCAGCCGCCGTTTTTCCTTGAGGTTCATCACCTTCTTGGAAACGCCCACCATGTCGCTGTTCGGCACGATGACCATGTACCGCCCTGCGATGGACAACTCGGTGGTGATGCGGCAGCCCTTCGTGCTGATCGGCTCTTTGATGATCTGCACCAGGATTTCCTGCCCCTCTTTCGGAATGGGCCGGTGATTCTGGTTCGCGCGTTCCGGCGGGTGAACCGAGCCTCCTGATTCCTCCAGGTCGAGAAAAGCATGATAATCGCTCAGCGTTTCTCCGATGTCGCTGAAATGCAGGAAGGCGTCTTGCTCGAGGCCGATGTCGACAAACGCGGCTCTCATCCCCTTGACGACATTGACCACCCTGCCCAGATAGATGTCGCCCACCATGCGCTCATTTTCCGGCCGTTCGGTCAGTAGCTCCACCAATTTTCCGTCTTCAAGGATTGCGATCCTTGTTTCGCCAACCGAGGAGTTGATGAAAATCTCTTTTCTCATATCACTCCTTGAATCTTGGTGGGAGTTTTGCCCGCGGCGGCTCGTCCGCACGAGCGTGTTGCTTGGAGCTGAACTCATATTCTCCCATTGATAGTAAGAGGTTCATCTTTGACGGATCCTCACCTGGCAGCGTGAAGAGGATTGCGCCAGGTAGAGGCTGCGGACAGCTCAATCTCGCCTGCACACTTCCGCATGGAAGGTCTCCTCCGGGGCGGCGCAGGGATCGGGCTGACGCAGGGTTGGCCGTGTTGGCTTCTACCGATTGTCAAAGAACAGTTAAAAAGAAGGGATAGTCGCCTATCCCTTTCACAACTTGGATCTATCGAAACCGATGTACCATTCTGGCAAAGGCATGCAAACCACATCGCCAACTGAACTTTGCCGGCTTCGTGATGGCAGCCGGGTTGCCGGCCTTCCCGGTTCCGTTGGCTTCTATCTTCATAGAATCAAATCGTTACGCGGGCGAATAATACAGAAATTAATGAGAGAATGCAAGGTCTTTTTCTGACCATGACATTGCCGCTATTCCCGGCGATCCCGGACAGCTCGACCTCGACTGCACCAAACTCAGCGTTGACATTGTGATCGGGAATTGCGATATTGCGCCCGCTTGCAACGCTTCCCGCGACCTGCCACTACAATAAACCTGACGGGAACGGACCTGCAAATACCATTCGGAGGACGTCATGGCTTACGAATATAAGCTGAGCCCTCGCCCCTACAGCGACGAAGAGGCGAAGACATTGCTCAAAGACGTGGTCAGCCCGGAAACCACGGACTGGCACTACAATACCCACCACAAAGGCTATGTGACGGTGCTCAACAAGATCGAACAGGCGTTGGAAAAGGCCAATCCCGCCGATGCCAACGGCAACTACAGTGAGATCGGTGAACTGAAGCGCCGTTACACCTGGAATCATGCCGGCGCCCTGCTGCATGACGTGTACTGGGCAGTGATGGGCGGCGATGGTGATCCCGGCAAAGGCCCGGAAGTGATGAAGGCCATCGAAAAACAATTCGGCTCCTTCGACAAATGGAAGGCGGATTTCAAGGCCACCGCGGTCTCCGCCAAGCTCAGCGGCTGGGGCCTGTTGGTTTATGATGCCCTGTGGTCAAAGCAGCTTCTCAATGTGCTGGTGGATGAGCATCAATACGGCGCCATCTGGGGCGGAATTCCCCTGATTGCCTGCGACGTATTCGAGCACGCCTACTACCACAAGGACGGCCCGGGCCGGGCGAAGTACATCGACAATTTTCTCGCCAAGCTGCACTGGGGCCGCATCAATGATCGCTACAAAATGTATGTGAAGTAACCCAACCGGCAATCGCCTTGCTTGGCGACCGGTGCTGAATGTGAGTGGCCTTGAGAGGTGGATCTCAAGGCCATTCCTTTTAATCGGCGCAAGGAGCCAGGAGCCATTCCGTCAAAAAAATTTGACAACCCAGGATTTTTTGTTATATTGGCCGCGCTGCGCCGCCCGGTGAATGCGGCGCAAGTCCTTTTCGCCAGTGAGAGATGCTCCTGCGTACGGATCTCGCGCAAGAAAGACCTTCCAGCACCGGGTTGCGGCCGGGTGCGGTCGAAGCTGCTGACGACCTGACACGAGAGAGATTCATCTCCCCACCGGCGAGGCACTTCCGGCCGGTCACAAGTTGCAATCAACTTTTGGAATCGCTTGCAGACGAACATGAATCATCCCCCACATCCCATACAGCCGCAACAGCCGCCGCGGCCGGTTCCCGGCGCGCAAAACCTGATTGCCGTGGCCAGCGGCAAAGGCGGCGTGGGCAAAACCACGGTGTCGGTCAATCTCGCGGTGGCCCTGGCGCAACGCGGGCTGCGGGTGGGTTTGCTCGATGCCGATATCTACGGCCCCAACGTGCCGATGATGACCGATACGTTGAACGCCAAACTCAGTGCCACACCGCAGGGCCGCATCCAGCCAATCGAAAAGTTCGGCATCAAGATCGTGTCCATCGGCTATGTCAGTGAAGGTGATACGGCCGTGATTTGGCGCGGTCCGCTTGTCGGCCGCATGATCACCCAGTTTCTCACCGAAGTGGACTGGGGCGAGCTGGATTATCTGGTGGTGGATTTGCCGCCCGGCACCGGCGATGCGCAACTCACGCTCTCCCAGGCGGTGGCGCTGACCGGCGCCGTCATTGTGACCACGCCGCAGGACGTGGCCCTGAGCGATGCCAAGAAAGGCATCAACATGTTTCGCAAGGTGGAGGTGCCGGTGTTGGGCATCATCGAAAACATGAGCTATTTCAGTTGCCCCCATTGCGGCCAGCGCACCGAAGTGTTCGCGCACGGCGGCGGCCGGGAGGCGGCGAAAAAATTCGAAGTGCCGTTCCTCGGGGAGGTGCCGCTCAACATGGCGATTCGCGTGGGAGGGGATGAAGGCCGGCCGATCGTGACGCAAAGCGCCGAGGCCGGCATTCAGGCAGCGTTCCAGCAGATCGTGGAGAATTTGATCGCGCAAGTCGCAGCGCAGAGCTCGCACGCCGGCGCTGGCGACCAACTGTTGGGAAAAGTGTTCAAGCTTTCCTGAATGCTGAGGAGGAAGCAGGCAAGCGCGCGGTGCGTCGCACGACCGAGTGGCAGTTGCTGCGGCCAGCCTTGGCAAAGCCCCCGCGATCCGGTTTACGCAGTAGCAGGCAGGGGGCGTAATACCACGTAGCCAGCGGGAAATGCCCAGTGCGGAGGGAGTTTTGTCATCGCAGCAATAGTTACGGGATATGCAGCGCGAGAGGAGTTCTATGGCCAGCAACGATAGCCCCGCCGCAGGTCATGCGCAAAGTCAAATTCGCTCGGAGAAGCAGCCAAATTCGGAGAAGGTCCAGCCTTCTCCCGCAGAGCTATGGATTCGGTTTTGGGGCGTGCGAGGCAGTTATCCGGTGCCCGGCCCGCACACCGTCCGTTACGGCGGCAACACCGCCTGCGTCGAAGTCCGCAATGCCTACCATCGCATCATTCTCGATGCCGGCACCGGCCTGATCGCTCTCGGCGACCTGCTCATGTCCGAATATCAAGCCGCCCGTGCCGCGGACCCAGGCCAGCCGCAGGAACCGCTCACCATCACCATTTTGCTGAGCCACACCCACCACGATCATATTCAGGCCTTGCCGTTCTTCCTGCCGGCTTATTCCAGCCAGACCCGGCTTTATGTCTATGGCCCGCAGTTGCTGGGCGTCGATTTGCGCGACAGCATCTCCCTGACCATGACGGCGCGCTATTGCCCCGTGCGGCTGGAGGAATTGAACGCGCACAAGATCATCGAAAACCTGGCGGATTCCGATCGGCTGCTCTACCGATATTCCGACAAGGCCCCAAACATCTATGGCGCGCGCGAGGAATTGCCACCGCCGCGGCCCGGCGATTTGCTGGTGAGCATCCTGCGCAGTTATGCCCATCCCAAAGACGGCGTTTTTGTTTTCAAGATCGCGAACAACGGCAAGCGCGTGGTCTATGCCACCGACATCGAAGGCTACACCGGCGGCGACTCCCGCCTCATCGAGTTCGCCCGCGATGCCGATGTGCTGATTCATGACGCGCAATACACGCATGAAGAATATTCCAACCCGCATTTCCCCACCCAAGGCTTCGGCCACAGCACCATCGAAATGGCCTGCGAAGTGGCGCGCAAAGCCCGGGTGGGCCGTCTGATTCTGTTTCATCACAACCCGCGCCATGCGGATGAGGACATGGATCGCATCCAGGAATACGCCCGCACCCTCTTCAAGCCGGCCTATGCCGCCTGTGAAGGCATGGAAATCCACCTCAGCCCATGAACCCACACCCTCACGCTCACGAGAGCCAGAACGAATTCGTCGCCGCCACCACCGCCGAGATGTCGGAGATCGTGCTGCCGAACGACGCCAACCTGCTCGGCAACATCCTGGGCGGCAAGGTCATGCACCTGATTGACATTGCCGCTGCCGTGGCCGCCTCGCGTCACTGCCACTGCGCCGTGGTCACCGCCAGCGTTGATTATCTCGAATTCCACCACCCTGTCAAAGTCGGCGAACTCATCCTGATTCGCGCCGCCCTCAACCGCGCCTTTCACACCTCCATGGAGATTGGCGCAAAGGTCTGGTCGGAAAACCTGCTCACCGGCGAACGCAAACATACCAGCTCAGCCTATCTCACTTTTGTCGCGCTTAACGATCAGGGCCGGCCGGTCGCCGTGCCTGCCTACGTGCCGGTGACCGCCGCCGAACAACGCCGGTGGCACGCTGCGGAGGTGCGGCGTGCGACACGCTTGCAAATGAAGAACAAATTCGCTAAATAGTGGCCGTCCAAAATCGCGACCTGTCGCGTGTCCTGTCCGGCCTGGCCGTTGCAGGCGAAGACGCAGCGCGAGCCGGTGCTCGAAGCTTTGGTCCCCCGGCTCATACGAGGTCGGAACATTTTCGCAAACACATCCGAAGCAGCGCCCGCGCCCGCCACAGTGACAGGGGCAGTGTGCTGCGGCATTTCACCGGCAGGATTCGACGAAATTTCCCCGCTTGGCAACCGCAATTTTGTGCAGCTCGATTTGGCAAAGGAGAGCGAGATGAGCGATTTCGTTACCGTCTGCAAAGAAGCCGATCTGCCCGCAGGCGCCATTCGCAAAGTGGAAGTGCGAGGCCAGACGATCGTGCTCTACAACGTCGGCGGCAAGCTCTACGCCACCCAGCAGGAATGTCTCCACCGCCAGGGCCCGCTTGACGAAGGCGAATTGCAGGGTACCGTCATCACCTGCCCCTGGCATGGCTGGCAATATGATGTCGCCACCGGCGAACATCTTGGCAACCGCGCCAGAAAACTCAAGACCTATGCCGTGCGCAATGCCGGCGGGGAAGTGCAAGTGGCGTTGTGAGCGGCACGACATGCGCGCGCGGCCGCACCGCTGCGGATTGAACAAGGGACGGCTCTTGCATGTCCAACTCGATCATCGCCGCCGGTTTGAAAGACGATTTGCAGGCACTGGCCACCACCCACGGCTGTGATTTGTTCGGCGTCGCGCCAGCTTCGTTCTTTGAGGAATTGAATCACTATCCGGCCTGGCTGGCGGCCGGCTATGCCGGCGAGATGGCTTATCTTCACCGCCAGCTCCCCAACCGCATGGACGTGCACAGCCTCCTGCCCGAGGCCAAGTCTGTCATCGTCATCGGTGTGGTTTATCACACGCCGGCGCCGCTCTCCACCGCCATGCGCGAACCCGGCCGTGGCTGGATTTCCCGCTACGCCTGGGGCGATGACTATCATGATCTCCTGCGCCGCAAGCTGGCTGCGTTGCACGAATATCTCACGGCGCGCCTCGGCGAGGGTTATCAAGGCCGGTATTACACCGACACCGGGCCGGTGCTCGACCGCGTGTTTGCCAAGTATGCCGGCCTGGGCTGGTTCGGCAAGAATACCAATCTCATCAATCAGCGCCTGGGCAGTTGGTTCTTCATCGGCGAATTGATCACCAATCTGGCCCTGCCGGTCGACGCGCCGCCGCCCGATCGCTGCGGAAGCTGCACCCGCTGTCTCGAAGCATGTCCAACGCAGGCATTTGTTGCGCCCTATGTACTGGACGCCAGCCGCTGCATTTCCTATTTGACCATCGAACTGCGCGGCGCCATTCCGGAAGAACTGCGCGCGCCGCTCGGCCATCATCTCTTCGGCTGCGACATTTGCCAGGACGTCTGTCCCTGGAACCGCAAGGCCGCAACCACGTCGGAGCCGGCATTTTCGCCGCGGCCCGGCCTGCTGGCACCCCTGCTGCAACGCATGGCGGAATTGACCGAGGAGGAATTTCGCCGGTGCTTCAAGAACTCTCCGGTGAAACGCGCCAAATGGCGCGGCTTCCTGCGCAATGTGCTGCTCGCCATCGGCAACAGCGGGTTGTCCGGGCTGCGGCCGTGGGCGGAACGGCTTCTCGACCATCCCGATCCGGTGCTGGCCGAGGCCGCGCAGTGGGCGTGTAGGCGCCTGGCCCAAACCTCTGCCGGCAGCGCAGCGAGTCAGTGAATGAAAGGCGGTTGGCAGCGCAGGATTGCTCTGCTGGTGTTGAATCATAATTGAAGTTTGCCGCATTCAAGAGGCGCATCATGGCGACGATTGTTCTGCCCATTTTCCCGCTGCCCAATGTCGTCTTCTTTCCCAAAGTGCTTCTGCCGCTGCACATCTTCGAGCCGCGCTACCGGCAAATGGTGACCGACGTCCTGGAGCATGAACGCCAGATCGGCATGATTCTGTTAAAGGAGGGCGGCGACCTTGACAGCTCCGGCATGCCTGCGGTCTACCGCATCGGCTGCATGGGGCGCATCGAAGCCTACGAACGCTTGCCCGAGGGCCGCTTCAACATCCTGCTGCACGGCTTGAACCGTTTTGAGCTGGTAAAATTCGTGAAGGAGAAGCCCTATCGCATCGCCGTGGTGAATCTGCTTGACGACATGCCCTCGGCGCGGGAGACCCACGAGCAGTTGCGCGCGCGCGATCATTTGCTCGAACGATTTTTTGCCTATTTCAATCAAGTGCTCGGCATCGACATGAATGACAATCGCTGGGACCGCAGCGCCTCGCTGGAGGTTGTGGTCAACCAAGTCGCCGCGATTCTCGATATTCCCGTGAGCGACAAGCAGCAACTGCTGGAAATGCCGGCCGTGGAAAAACGCCTGAACGTCGTGCAGGGCATTGTTGACGGTCGTCTGAATTATGCCGAGAAACTGCGCCAGGTTGTGGCCAGCATGCGCGTCGTTCCTGATGATCCCGAACTCAACTGAATTTCGCCGCCCCGCATTTGCTTGCACCATGCCCTCGAGGTTGCCGATGAATGTGGAATTTCTCTGCCCGCACTGCCGTGCGGAAAACAAAACCACCGCCGACACCCCCCTGATCAACTGCCGCGGTTGCGCGCAAAGCGTGACGTTGAACTTCACCGCGCACAGCCGGCAATCCGGCCAGGTTGATCAGTGCGCCGTGTGCGGCAATCAGGGTTTCTACTTGCAGAAGGATTTCAACCCGCGACTCGGCCTCCTCATTTTTGCGATCGGCGTGCTGTTCAGCTATCACACCAAATTCCTCAGCCTGTTCATCGCCACCGCGCTGGATTTTGCGCTCTATTACTTTCTCCCGACGGTAACGATTTGCTACCAGTGCCGCGCCATCTACCGGGACTTCCAGGAGAATCCCGCACACCGCGGCTTTGACCATCTCACCGCCTTGCAGTATTCCAAAACCGCAACATGAAAATCCGGATTCTGCTGTATGCCAGTCTGCGCGACGCGGTCGGCGCCCGCGAGGTTGAAATGGAGCTGCCCGGCCCGCTGACGCCGCTGCAAATCGCCGAACGGCTCGCCTCACAATATCCCCGCCTGGCCCCTCATCTCAAATCCCTCTCGTTTGCGGTGGACGGTGAATTCGTGCCGGCGCAGGCCGCACTCACCCAGGTGAAGGAACTGGCGCTGCTGCCGCCGGTGAGCGGCGGCTTGGGTCGGGCTGGGTGAGCGGCATCAACCGCGACGCCTCGCCTCCTTCTCGGGGCTGAACCTGGCGCAGGCATCCCGCCTGCAGCAAAGAGAAAGTTTGTGCGACCTCCTGGCCGTGCGGCAGTGCGCCGCGACGTAATCCCTCAGCTACGGGTGAAGTCGCGCAGGCTTCCAGCCTGCCTGCAGACAAGAGGTCCAATGTCACTCACTTTCCTCCTAAGGCAAAACACTTGAAGGCATGATTACAAAAAATTTCTCCAACAATTTGCCTTTGCTTGTCAAGATGATCAAGGTCGTTTGATCAGGTTAAGCTTGCCGGGGCAAGAGCAGTGATAGCAAAATGGCTGTCATAATATTTGGTTTGCAATTATCGCAGAAATGTTCATCGTAGCAACAAAAAGCTGTGAAATTTCTTTGCAATCATTTTTCTGTCATTGCCTGCCCAAAAGTTAGTGCCATTGGACATGAGGTCTGTGCCGCGTTTTCCACCAATAACTGAGGCATTACGCCGCGACGAACAAATGACTTGAGATTCTGCCGGACTCTTTTAACTTTCCCTGGTCATTCAAGCCGGAGCAACCCGAAAACGCGATTGAACCTGAACGCATGATTGCCCTGACCGACAAACCCATTGATCTCGCCGAGTTGCTGGCGCACGCGGAAGACCACGGCAGTGGCGGTGTCGTTCTATTCCTGGGGCGCGTGCGCGATCATTCCCAGGGGCAGCAGGTGACCGGCCTGGAGTACGAAGCCTATGAGACCATGGCGCAGGCCCAGTTGCAGAAGATTGCGGACGAGGCGCGGCGGCGCTGGCCGGTGCGCAAGCTGGCCATTGCGCACCGTTTTGGCCGGCTCGCCCTCGGTGATGTGAGTGTGGCCATCGTGGTGTCGTGCGCGCACCGTGCCGATGCCTTTGCTGCCTGCCGATTTGTGATCGACACGATCAAGCACGCCGTGCCCATCTGGAAAAAAGAATTTCGCCCCGACGGCAGTTCTTGGGTCGAGGGTTGCCAGGCGTACGGCGTGACCACAGATTCTCAACATTCTCAAACTGATCGAGAGGATACTGTCATATGATGGTTGAGCTTAGCATTGTGCCGGTAGGCCGCGAGGCGCACCTCAGTGCGGCGGTCGCGGCCGCGGTCAAGATTGTCCATGAAAGCGGCCTGGAATATCGCCTGACCCCGATGGGCACAGTGCTCATCGGCGAGTGGGAACCGGTGATGGCGGTGGTGCGCCAGTGCCACGATGCCGTGCGGCAGCAGCATGACCGTGTGCTGACCCGCATCAAAATCGATGACTTCAAGGGGCACGAACGCCTGCCGGAGGAAAAAGTGCAGGCGGTGGAAAAGATCCTGGGATTCGCGGTGCGCAAGTGAGCCGGCAATTGCATCTACCGGCCGCGGGTGTTGCGCGGCAGAGTGGAAACCTTGCCCCTGAGTGGCCGCCATGTACGCCGGTTTCGGCGCGGCGGCAAATTCGCCGGGCTGAAGCAGGCAGGTGGCGATTGAGAGCAAACAGGTATTACGGAGGAGGAAGCGAACCATGAGCACAAACGGCCAGGCCATCTTGTTTGTCTTGCCGGCCCATGCTTTTCGCCAGGAACAATACGAAGCTGCCCGCGCCGCGTTGGAAAAGCGCGGGCTCAAAGTCGTGGTGGCCTCGACGGTACCGGCGGGTGCGATCGGCAGCCAGGGCATCGCGGTCAATCCCGAGGTGCTGATTGACAGTGTCAATCCGGAGGAGTATGCCGGCGTGGTGTTGATCGGCGGCCATGGTGCCAGCCAGTACTGGTATGATCACAAGCTTCACGAGATTCTGCGCGCGCATGCGCGCGCCGGCAAACCCATTGCCGCCATCGATCGCGCCACCGTGGCGTTGGGCGTGGCCGGTCTGTTGCGAGGCAGAAAGGTCACCGGCCATATTTCCGTGTTCGAGAAACTCGCGAATTTTGGCGCGGACTACACCGGCAGCAAGCTCGAGCGGGACGGCAATCTCCTGACCGCGGAGGGCGCCTCCGCCGTTTCGCTGTTTGCCGAGGAATTGGCGAAGACTTTCTCCAGGAATTAACCTGATGACCGCGCGCAAGACGACACCGCCGCTGTACAATGCCTACGGCCGTTACCTGCAGGAGAAGTTCGGCCAGCGCGTCCACAAAGTCAGCGTGCATGCCGGTTTCACCTGCCCCAACCGTGACGGCACAGTGGCGCGCGGCGGTTGCACCTATTGCAACATCGTCAGTTTCACACCGGAAAGCGCGCGGCCGAAGTATTCCGTGCGTGATCAGATTCACGCCGGCATCGCATTTCTCGAACGGCGCTTCGGGGCGCAGCGGTTCATCGTCTATTTTCAGCCCTACAGCAACACCCATGCGCCGGTCGAGCATTTGGAAACCTTGTTTCGCGACGCCGTGCAGCACCCGCGCGTTGTCGGCCTGGCGATCGGCACGCGGCCTGATTGCGTCGAGGAAGCCAAGTTGGCCATGCTGGCGCGGCTGGCACAGGAGACTTACGTCAATCTCGAATTCGGCCTGGAGTCGATTTATGATGAGACCCTGCGCCTGATCAACCGCGGCCACGATTTTGCCTGCACGCGCGCCGCAATTGCGCAGGCGCATGCCTTCGGCCTGCCGGTCACACTGCATGTGATTCTCGGCTTCCCCAATGAAACCGAGGCGCAATGGCTGGCCATGGCCGACGCCATCAACGCGCTGGAGGTGTCGGTGCTCAAGATTCACAACCTGCACATTGTCAAGCACACCGAGCTGGCGCGGCAATACCAGCAGCAGCCGTTTCATGTGTTCTCCTACGACGAGTGGGTGTCGTTGGTCATCCGGTTTCTCGAACGGCTGTCACCGCGGATTGTCATCGAGCGGCTGCACGGCGAGGCGCCGCGCGACCTGCTGATTGCACCGCGCTGGCATCTCTCGCGCGCCGAAATCATCCAGGGCATTGTTGCGGAGATGCGGCGCCGCGGCACCTATCAAGGACGTTTGCTGGAACAGCCGGCCCCAACCGCCGCGGCGCCGGACGCGGCGGCAGAGGGAGCGTCCCATGGCTGCTAACAAGGAGAAAACCATTCGCCGGCATTTCATCTTGCTGGCCCTCGCGATCATCGCAGTGCTGACGCTGCTGGCGCTTCTGTTTCCAGCGGCGGGTCCTGCGCCGGCCTGCGGGACTGCGAAGGTCATGCCCAACCTTTGAGAACCATCAGTTATGGTTGAACCCAAACGACAACAGCATCAGAGTGAAGCAAAGCAGGATGCCTCCGAGGCCGGCAGGCCGGAGGCGCGTCTGCGATCGGCATTGACTTTTGTGGATAATGAATTCGATCATGAAACCGGGCCGCGCGCGGAACGCGCCGGACACAGCCGCACCGTCGCCCTCATTCACGAGCTGCTCGAACAACTGGGGGAAGACCCCCACCGCCAGGGGCTGGTGCGCACGCCCAAACGCGTTGCCGATGCCTATGCCTTTCTCACCGCCGGCTATCACAGCGACGTGCAAGCGATTCTCAACAATGCCCTGTTCGACGAACAGTACAACGAAATGGTGATCGTGAAGGACATCGATTTCTACAGCCTGTGCGAACACCATTTGCTGCCGTTCTATGGCCGCTGCCACGTGGCCTACATTCCCGAGGGCCGGGTGGTGGGCCTGAGCAAGATTCCCCGCATTGTCGAAGTGTTTGCCCGCCGCCTGCAGGTGCAGGAACGCATGACCAACGAGATTGCCAGGACACTCATGGATGTGCTGCGCCCCGCCGGGGTCGCGGTGGTGACGGAAGCCCGGCACTTGTGCATGATGATGCGCGGCATTCAGAAGCAAAACACGGTGGTGACCAACAGCGCGTTGCTCGGCATTTTTCACGATGACCGCGCCTGCCGCGAGGAATTCATGCAGCTTATCGGCCACCGCCAGATGAGTTGATTGCCCTTCGCCGCTGTCAGCTTGTTGCGGAGCGGCCAGGAGGGCCGGCTCGGTTGCTGTTGCCCAACGCAGAGGAGATGAGTCATGAAACTTGTATTCCTGGGGCATTCCTGTTTTCTGCTCGAGACGGGAAGCCATCGCCTGCTGCTCGATCCCTTTCTCACCGGCAATCCCGTGGCGGCGGTGAAAGCGGAGGAGGTGGCCTGTGATTTCATTTTGATTTCCCACGGCCACGGTGATCACGTCGGCGATGCGGTCGCGATTGCGCGGCGCACCGGCGCCCTTATCATCGCGAATCACGAGATTGCAACGTTCTGCGGCCGGCAGGGCGTGCCGAGCCACGGCATGAGCATCGGCGGCAGCCACGCATTTCCCTTTGGCCGCGTCAAGCTGACCATTGCCCATCACGGCTCAGGCTATGAAACTGACAACGGTTTCCTGTACCTGGGCAGTCCCGCCGGCTTCCTGCTTTTCGTCGAAGACCAGGTCGTTTATCATGCCGGTGACACGGGCCTGTTCATGGACATGCAGCTCATCGGCCAGATGAACGCCATCGACGTCGCCCTGCTGCCCATCGGTGACAATTACACCATGGGGGTCGCGGACGCAGCCAGGGCCGTTGCGTTTCTGCAGCCCCGAATCGCGATCCCGATGCACTACAACACCTTCCCGGTCATTGCCGCTGACCCGCGCGAATTTGCCGACCGGGTTGCCGGCACCAAGACGCGCGTCGTGATTCTCAAACCCGGCGAGCATTTTGCATTCTGAACCGGCTGCGCCGCCGGCTCAACAAGGTGCGCCCTGAGACCGGCGGCGCGCTTCACGCCTGCGCACGGCTGCGGAGCAAGCATGGCAGTGTTGCAATTGGATCTCCGGATTGTCGCGGTGGGAAAACTGCGCCAGGCGCACTGGCTTGCTGCCGCCCGCGATTATCAGCAGCGGCTGCAACGTTATTTTGCTCTCGACCTGGTCGAAATCAAGGATCGCGTCGGTAAAGGGTTGTCGGAAGCCGAGGCGGTCGCGGCCGAAGGGCGGGAGCTGATCCGGGCCCTGCGCCGGGAGGCGCGCGTGGTTGTGCTCGACGATCAAGGCCGGCAGCGGGACAGTCAAGCGTTCGCGCGTTGGCTGCAACGTTTGCTCGAACACGGCCCGCGCGTGGTGGATTTCGTGCTGGGCGGCCCGCTGGGTTTGAGCGCGGAGGTGCGCGGCCGCGCGCACGAACGCCTGGCGCTTTCCACCATGACGCTGCCGCATGAGCTTGCCCGCATCGTGCTGCTCGAGCAGCTTTACCGCGCCGGCACGATTCTGCGCGGCGAAAAATATCACAAATAGAGAGGAACCTTCTTTGAGTCAAATGACTTCGACGCTGGAGCCGCACACCGGCACGTATTTTCAAAAAGGACTTGGCCTCAAGGCCTTCGCGCAGGAACAGTTGACGCGCGACTATCACAGCCGGGTGGTGGAATATCTGCGCCGCCACGATCACGTGTTGCGCGCCGGCAATCTGCAATTTCATCTTGCCCGCGAATTTGGTTTTTGCTACGGGGTTGAGCGCGCCGTCGAATACGCCTATCAGGCG
This sequence comes from bacterium, assembly GCA_037445455.1. Taxonomy (GTDB): domain Bacteria; phylum Zhuqueibacterota; class Zhuqueibacteria; order Zhuqueibacterales; family Zhuqueibacteraceae; genus Coneutiohabitans. The sequence continues at coordinate 32,061 of JBBIKM010000021.1, forward strand.
CGCGAAAAATTCCCCGACCGCCGCATTTTTCTCACCGGTGAGATCATTCACAATCCTCACGTCAACCGGCGCATGCTCGAGATGAAAATCGGCTTCCTGAGCGGGCAATACGGCCAGGGCAACGATTTCAGCATGCTGCAACCGGAAGACGTCGTCATCCTGCCCGCCTTCGGGGTAACCATCCAGCAATTCCAACAGCTCTCGGCAATCGGCTGCATCCTGGTGGACACCACCTGCGGCTCGGTGTTGAACGTCTGGAAACGGGTGGAACAATACGCCCGCGACGGCTTCACCGCGGTGATTCACGGCAAGTATGCGCATGAGGAAACCCGCGCCACCAGCAGCCAGGCGATGAAATATGCCGCCGGCCGCTATCTCGTGGTGCGCGACATGGCGGAGACCGAGGAGGTGTGCGCCTTCCTCGCCGGCCGCCGCTCGCGCCAGGATTTTTTGGCGCGCTTTCGCCCCGCGATTTCACCGGGCTTCGACCCCGATCGCGACCTCGTCAAAGTCGGCGTCGCCAATCAAACCACCATGCTCTCCAGCGAATCGCTGGCGATTGCCGAACGCCTCAAACTCGCGATGATCGAAAAATACGGCGCCGCTGCCCTCGAACAGCATTTCCGCAACTTCGATACGATCTGCAGTGCCACCCAGGACCGCCAGGACGCGGTGTTGGAACTGGTGAAGAACCACCGCCTCGATCTCATGCTCGTCATCGGCGGCTACAACAGCAGCAACACCAATCATCTCGTCGAGATCGCCGGGCATTACACGCGCGCCTATCACATCGATGATGCCGGCTGCCTGGTGGATGCGCATACCCTCCGCCACAAGCCGGTCGGCCACCCCGCCGAGATTGCCGAGGCCAACTGGCTGCCCGCCGGCGAGCTGAAAATCGGATTGACTGCCGGCGCCTCCACACCCAACAACAAGATCGGTGAAACCATTGCGCGCCTGGCGCAACTACGCGGCTTCCACCTCGAGGACTGGATGATTGACTGAGACGGCGCAACCGGGCTACACGATTGCCGCGGCCTGCGAAGCTGAAGTGCGGGTGAAGGATTCGCGCTTTGTCGCCTGGCTGGCGCCCGCGCAATCCCGCGAGCAGGCCGAGGCGCTGATTGCCGGCCGGGCGCAGCAATTCGCCGACGCCCGGCATAATTGCCACGCCTTTCGCCTCGGCGTGGGCGAAGCGTTGCTTGCGCACAGCAGTGACGCGCAGGAGCCGGCCGGCAGCGCCGGCCGGCCGATGTTGCAGGCGCTGGCCGCGCACCGGCTCACCAACCTCGTTGCCGTCGTATCGAGATACTTTGGCGGCACCAAGCTCGGCATCGGCGGTTTGATGCGCGCCTACAGCGGCGCCGTGCAGGCCGCCATTGCGCAAGCGAAGCTGGTGCCGCTCATCCGCACCCACCGCCTGCTCCTGACCTACCGGTATCAGCATTCCGCAGCAGTGGAAAAAGCCCTGCATCAATATCACGCTGAGATTCTGCAGAGTGATTTTGGCGCGCAGATCAACCGCCTGGTGGCAGTCCGCCTGGAAGTGGTGGAGGACTTTTGCGCCAGCCTGAAGGAATGGAGTAGCGGGCGGGTGCAGATTCAATCTGCAGGAGACCCCGCTTTGCATTGAATCAAGTCCCCGACTGGTTGACTTGTCCCGCCTGGAAGTTTCGGCGTTGCCCCCTGCCAATTCTGTTTTCAGCAAGGAGGCGTTGGCGGCCGGATAAGAAGGCAGGACGGGGGATGAGGAGTAAGGGCGAAGGGCGCGCCCCACTCCCTTTGCCCCTCACTCTTTTCTCCCGCCAGGACTTCACCTCATCAACACCAGCTTCCGCTGCGCCACAAACGCTCCCGCTCTCAATCTGTACACGTACACCCCGCTCGCCACACGCTCGCCGCGGGCATCCGTCGCATCCCACGTCACGTGGTGCTTTCCACTTGCAAACTTGCCGCTTGCCACCTGCTTCACCAACTGCCCGGTCGTGTTGAAAATCGCCAGCGTGACTTCACCGTCCAGCGGCAACTGAGAACTGCTCACGGTGCCCGGATTCAACGAATTCGGATGATTCTGCTCCAACTGATAGCTGGTCACTGGCAACTGATCACTGCTCACTTCTTCTTCGTCAGCGCCAGCAACTTTGGCAAGATTCCCCGGCCCCGGCAAGGAACCCGGCGAGTCGTGATGCAGGAACAGGCAATCGCGCGACACCAGAATCTCGTCTGCGCGCAACGCGCTGCGCAATTGGCTGTACTTTTCCAGCACGGCTTTGGCATGTGGCGCGTTAAACGTGCCGGGCAGACAGGCTTCGCGGCCGCGCGTGAGGCTGCTTTGCTGCGTGTTGATCGTGACCAACTCACTGTCGTCCTCGCCATTGGGCAGCAGCCGCATGGCCACTTCAGGCCCAGATACAGGTTGCTCACGACATTGAGCGTGATCGGCTCGCCGCTGCTCAAATCGATTTCGAGCACGGCAGTGGTGGTCGTGCTACGCGTTGCAGCGCAGAGAGGTGAAGAAGTACTCGCCGCTGCTGAGCTTGAGCGTGCTGAAGCTGTTGAGTACCTCGTGATGGTAAGAGCCCGGCAACAGGGTGAGCTTGCCGTTGCTCACACCGGCGTTGGCAACGGGCAGCGGTGAAGTCACGTTGCCGTTGAGGAGGTTGTTTTTGTAGATGGTGATCCATCCGATTGCCGTCAGGTTGGAATTGTATTTGCTTGGCGTGCCTGCAATTTTCTGTCGCTGACACCCGTCATGCCGGTCGCCTGCGTGCTCGTCGCGGTGCGCGTTCCGGCCGTGGGATGTGTCCACGTCCCGGCGTCGAGTTTGCCGACGATCAAATTGCTCGTGCTGGCGCCGCCATCCAGATTCCCGGCCACGAAGTTGAAGGTAACAGCATAATTCGTGAGGGTCAGCGCGCCGTCACTCGCCAGCGTCCAGTTGCGATTGACGCTCTTGCTGGCCTCCAAAATGGAAGAAGAAATACTGGCATGATCACCGGCCGTGGCTCTTGCCGTGACATTGCCGGAGTTGTTGACTTGCACGATGGTGACCTCCACTTCTGCGGACTCGTTCCGTTGATGGTCACCGTGCTGGACAAAATGCCCGAAGTTCATGGCACTGCCCTCCAGTTGAATGAAATGTCATGAATTCCGTCCCGGGCATGAGCAAAGCAGCGGCAACGACGTTGCTGCCCGGCGCAAGCCGGTCAGTTGTCAGGAGGGTGAAAGCGGATTTGCCCGTCCGAGGTGGGAACCCTTCGCGACACGGGATCAGAATGAGGCCGGACTCTGGAAGTGGGGGGTGACGTGTGAAAATTGGGAATCGGTTGCCGTGAAAGTCCGGCTCCCCCTGGCTCAGGTTCGTCCTGCAGCACAAGGAGGCACAACAGCATCGGGCTTTCGCCGCGAGCCACGCGCCTTCTGTTCAGACGACGCAGCGAAAGCCCGATGTTCAATCAACGCAATTCCTGCCGCTGGCAGAGTCTATTTTTCCAACAACATCTTGCGCACGGCTACGAAATCGCCGGAGCGGACTTGGTAGAAATAGACGCCGCTGGACAACGCCTGGCCGCGGGGATCGCGCGCGTTCCACGGAATCGTGTGCTGGCCGGGTTGGGCATAGCCGTCGAACAGCGTCTGCACTAATTGTCCCTGAATGTTGAACACGCGCAGCGTCACCGGTGCCGTCCAACCCGCCGGCACCTCGAAGGTGATGCGGGTTTCGGGATTGAACGGATTCGGGTAGTTCTGCCGCAACGTGAAAGCCGTGGGAACCGAACCGTCCTGCCGGCGGCCGGTGGCGACGCCGGTGGCTGAGTCATCCACGCGGAAATCGGTAATCAGAAAGTCCGCGCTGCTGCCGGCCGGGCCAAAGGCCGCGACGGTATAGTCATTGTCTCCCGGTTTGAGATATTCTTCGAGATCGATGGTGCGCGGCCCGTCAAACGGCATGAAGTAAGTATTGCCCGCGCGCGCGAAGCCCTCCGGCCGCGCAATCAGCTTGAGGTCGTGCTGATTGATCTTCACTTCGATGCGCTCCAGGCCGTGGTTGTTCACGAACAAGTAGCGATCGCTGGGCGGCAAGCTGAAGGAAACCGGGCCCTGCTCCGGATTCAGGCTCAAGTAAATCGGATCGCACACGATCTCACAGCCCGCCATGTTGGTGATCTTCAGCATGAATCCCGAGCGGCCCTGGGGCTGCGTGCGTTCGCTGCGGAAGCGCACCCGCTTGGCGCCGGGCGTAAACGGCTCGATGATCACCACGCGATTGACTTCGTGGAACGGTTCGATGCTGAAGATTCCGCTCTCCTCATCAACCGCCTCGCCGGTGATCAACGGCAGTTTGCTGAAATCAAACGTGCACTGCGGCGCGCTGGTGTCGGCGAAGACCACAACCTTGTCGGAGCAAACCGTTTCACATCCCACGCTGTCGCGATGACTGCAGGTCGCGACGATGGTGTTGTAGCCCGGATTCAGGTTCACGGTGGCGCTGAACGCCCCGCCGCTCACGGTCACCGGCATGCCGTTGATGTCGCAGCTCGAGGTCACCGGCCCCAGGCCGCCGCTGACCGCAGTCGTGCCGCTGAGGGTGATCGAGGTCGCGCAAATGAAGCTGCTGTCTGCGGGCGAGTCGATCTCGAGATGACACGCCAGGCGGCTGGCAAAGACGTGAATCGAATCAACCGCAACGCACACGGCGCCGGTGGCATCGGTGAAAGTGCATTCCACCGTGATGGTGTTGCGGCCGGCAGTCAGCCTGGCTGTGCCGCAGGAGTCGGGCGTGACCTCGCCATTGATCTTGCAGACCTTGGTCAGGGGCGCCAGGCCGCCAGTGGCCCGCGCGGAGAAGCAAACCGTGACGGTGGTGTCGCAGCTCGCGAAGCCGCTGTCCGGGCTGAGAATTTCAACCTGGCAGAGAATCGGTTCCGCCGCCTCGGTTACCGTGAGTGTAAACGTGGTGGAATCGGCAAGGGGAGAGGGCGTGCCGTCATCGCGCACGATGATCAGGATGTCGCGGTAGATGCCGCCCTCCGCGAAGGAGGGCGCAAATCGCAGAACGGCCGTGCCGTCGAATTTGTTGAACAAGACGCCAAAGGCCGGCAGATTGGCGGTGAAATAGAACAGGCTGTCATTGTCGGGATCGCTCGCGGACAGCGCCAGCTCGAGCACGCTGCCTTCCACCATCGTTTGATTGACGACGGGCAGCAACAACGGCGCGCGATTGACATTGTTCACCGTCAGCGTGAAGGTCTTGCGATCGGAAAGCGGCGGCGTGCCGTCATCGGTGGCGATGACTTCGAGTTGATAGACGCCGGCGTGCGTGAAACCGGGAGCGAAGACGATCCTGCCGGTGCCGTCGTTGTTGTTGATGAAAGTGCCGAATGCCGGCAGGCCGCTGACCGCCAGCGCAATGTCATCGCCATCCGGATCGTTCGCCTCGATGCCGACCGCGAGCGTGTCGCCCTCATTCATGGTTTGATCGGCGATCGGCGCCAGGCGCGGCGGATTCTCCACCTGCCTGACCGTCAACGTGAAGGACGTGGTCGCGGCCAGCGGCGGCACGCCGTTGTCGGTGGCGGTTACTTGCAGATTCGGGTACACGCCGAAATCATCGAAGCTGGGCGTGAAGCGAAACGTGCCGGTGCCATTGCCGTGGTCGACAAAACCGGCAAAGCCGGGCAGGGTGCCGGGGGTGAGCGTGATGGCATCACCGTCCGGGTCCGTCGCCGCCACGGCAACCTCCAGCGTGTCGCCCGCATCCATGCTGGTGTCCGGGATGGTGAGCGCGAACTGGGGCGGCCGGTTGGCGGAAGTCACCAGCACGCTGCCGTTGGTGATCGTCAGCAGGCCGAGCAAATTGCGCGTGAACGACGTGGTCAGCGCGGCAAATGACAGGTTTAACGTTGTGCTGGAGTCCGGCACGCCAATGACTTTGAAATTCACATTGAGGATGTTGATGTTTGCCGGCGCAGCGCCGCCTGGCACAAAGGCATTCCAGTCGAGTCTTCCAGTCGCGACCTCGTCGATCTCCAGGTTGGGATTGTTCCATGGCGCGGCCGCGGGCGTGACCCCGGTGTATTCGAGAATGTCCGGCCGCCACCTGAGCGTGGCCTCATATGCCGCCAGGCGCACATCAAGGCCCTCCAGGTTGCGCGTGTCCACCGTGATGGCCACTGAAATAGCCTCCCCCGGTTGGGGAGTGGGGTTGCTGGGCACGGAGGCGGCCTCGACGCGCTCAGCCAGCATCGCTTCCTTGAGCTTCAATTGCGCGTGCGCCGGTGCGCTCACCAGCAGAAGCAATGCACACATTCCGCCAAGCAGTGCCGCTTGCCGGAGCCAGGCATGGTAGGAAGATTTCATGATCTTCTCCCCGGTTGCAGGTTCTTGTTTGATGAGTCGATGTCAGCAGGTGGAGGTTGCAGAGAGGTGATGCCTGCGTCTTGCATGAGAATCGCGCTCACCCTCGCCGGCGAGTCCAATCGCAGGCTGAAAACTCAAGCCGGCTGACGCCGCGGGGCCACCCGGTGGTGGCCTGTCGCCCTCAGACGGCCTCAGTCTTGAGGCGTGGCTCAGGCGAGAGATTGCGAAAGACAGGGCAAGACACAGGTGAGTTGCTGTTGATTCTTGAGAATGGATACGCTCGTGTGCGGTCGCCGTGGCGCCGGCCGCCTTCTCGAAACTCGCGTCCCGGCCGGCAGGCATGGCAGAACGCGGAATTCGAGAAGGCTTCACCGTGAAGGCAGGTTGCCCGTGAACTGACTGTGCAGACTGCCACTGCCAGAAGGCAGGTGACCCTCACACTCGCTTTGCTTCCCCTTTGATGTTCCCGTATTCCTGTGGGCGGCCGGTTACAGCGTCACATCGAAATAGAGACCAACGACATTGTCCAGCAGCAGATCGTCGAGCGGCACGCGAAAATAGGCGCCCGGCGAAAACTTGTCGAACACCAGCTTGGCGCGCACGGCCGCTTGATTGATCACGCTTTCATTGAAATTGCCGCCCGAAGAAACCCAGCCGCGGCCGGTGAACGAAGCGCCCAGGTAAAGTGGCTGCAAATTGAACCAGCCGTCAGCACCATAAAGCACATGCAATTCGCCGTCGTTTTCCCGCAGTTTGTTGAACACAGTCTGGAAGAACTGATTTTGATCGCGCTCCGTCTTGATGTTGAACGATACGCCACCATAAGGATGCACGCTGAACTTGCTGATCGAGAGCTTGGTTTTGATCCTGCCGGTGAGCGGAATCAAATCCGGAATGAAGGCTTCCTGCCGGTCGAAATCTGCGATCGAACCGATAAAGGCCGCAAAATCGTTTTTCACCACCGGCACGCGCAGCATGATCTCAATGGCATGATTCTGTCCGCCAAAATGCAGCCCAAAGCCGGGGTTGCCGATGGTTTCGTCACTCGTCGGCACGCCGGAATCCTCCAGTTTGCCGAACGCAAAGGGAAGCTGGCCGACGAAACTGACACCGTCTTTGATGACCGGGACCGTTACCGTGACAAACCACGCGGAAGTGAAGGTGGAAGGCTCCGCATTGCCAAACTTGAACTGCGGCCGCATGGCCTCGACTTTGATGGTTTGCGCCGGCAGCAGCAGCGGGAACAACAGCAGGAGAGTGAAAATGGCCGCAAACTTTTTCATAGATGCCCTCCGGAGGTGAGTGAAACCGGCCGGACTGCCGGGCATCGCTGTTGGGAACCGGCAGCCGAAACCGGTGGGAAATGCGATTTGATTGTCAGTCTTGCGGAAAGCAAACATGAGTGTAATGTTTTTGCGGTCATTGTCAAGTCATTTTCGTGAAGAGGTGGCGCGCCGGCGGCAATATGACGAAGGTGGGAGATAATCAGAATCCATCCGGGAATGTTGCAACCTCGGCTGAGCCAAGCCCGCAAGAATTTCGAGCGCCGCAAAAGCGCGAGAGTTGTTGCTGCAACCGCCAGGCGGGTGCGGGAACTCTCTTGTCAAGAGTCTGCGATTTCGGACGAACACGAATCAGGTAATCGCGCAACGCTGCGGCGGCCAGGTGAGCGGCGGGTTGATCGAAAGATTTACCGCCGGACGGTCGCGTGCCTTCATGAGATACTACGGCCGCCTCCCCCGAATGCGGAAGCAGAGGCGGCTTTTTGCCGCGTGCTTTGTCGAATTGGTGCCTGTCAAGAAAGAAACAAACCGCCCGGGCGGTGGGGTCCTCCGACCGTCACGATTTATCACTTGTTTTTGAACAGGGGTTTCCTCAAGTTTTCTCAAAAACCCGAATCATCAGGATTATCTCACATGTCTCTTCCCGCTGATCGCTTCATCACACTGCCGTTGCCGCCGATGAACGTGCTGCCTGTCACTCTCGCCGGCCGCGAGGTGCGGCTCGAGCCCCTGCGCCTGGCTCATTGCGAAGACCTTTGTCAAACCGGTTTGGACGAAGAACTCTGGCGTTTCACCGTTTCCCCGCTGCGCACTCCTGCCGACATGCAAGCCTACCTCGCCACCGCCTTGCAGGGGCAGGCCGACGGTAATGCGCTGCCCTTTGCCATTTGTCTGGCGGCCACCGGCCAGGCCATTGGCAGCACGCGCTTTGGCAACATCGATCCGGCCAATCACCGTCTCGAAATCGGCTGGACCTGGATCGCGCGGCAGTGGCAGCGAACCGTGGTCAACACGGAAGCCAAGTATCTCATGCTGCGTCACGCCTTCGAAACGCTGGGCTGCTTGCGGGTGGAATTCAAAACCGACATGTTGAATGAGCGTTCGCGCCGGGCCATTTTGCGACTGGGCGCCCGGGAAGAGGGAATCCTGCGCAATCACATGATTACCAGCGAGGGCCGTGTGCGGCACTCGGTTTACTATAGCATCCTGGACAGCGAGTGGCCGGCGGTCAAACGCGGTTTGGAGGAGAAGATGGCAAGTCGCAACCACAGCGGGAGGGCCGGGGCAGCCGCGCGAAATGACGGCACTTTGTCCGCGATGGCAGCAAAGCCGGGAGAGAGTGTGTGAGGCACAATACCGAAACCTTCGACGGCCGCAAGCAGCCGCAGCTTTTCTATCAATGTTGGCTGCCCGAGGGCCAGGCGCGTGCGGTGTTGATCGTGGTTCATGGCCTGGCCGAGCACAGCAGCCGCTATTCCAATCTGGTTGATTACTTCGTGCCACGCGGCTTTGCGGTGTATGCCTGCGATCATCAGGGGCACGGCCGCTCACCCGGCCGGCGCGCGCACATCGAGCGCTTCAGCGATTTTGTCGATGATCTGGAAATCTTCTGCGAGCTGGTGCGCCAGCAGCAGCCCGATCTCCGCCGCCTGCTTATCGGCCACAGCATGGGCGGCACCGTGGCGCTGGCGCATGCCGTAAGCGGCCGTTGCCGTTGTGAGGGCTTAATCCTCTCGGCTCCGAGTCTCAAGACCAGTGCCGAAGTGCCGGCGCTGCTGGTGGCAATCAGTGGCCTGCTCTCGCGCTGGACGCCGACCTTGCGCGCGGTCAAGCTCGAGGCTGCGGCGATCAGTCGTGATCCGCACGTGGTGGCGGCTTACGAAAACGATCCATTGGTTTTTCGCGGCAAGATCACCGCGCGCCTTGGGCGTGAGTTGCTCGACACCATGAAGAGCCTGGAACTTCGCAGCGCCGAGCTGGCGCTGCCGCTGCTCATTTTGCACGGCACTGCCGATCGCCTGACCGATCCCGCCGGCAGCCAGGCCCTGCTGGCGCGGGCAGGCTCAGTTGACAAAACACTCAAACTCTATCCGGGATTCTATCACGAGCTGTTCAACGAGCCTGGCAAGGAAACCGTGTTTGCGGATATGGAGGATTGGCTGCGGCAACGCATTCCCGCGCGTTGAACGAGTGTCCGTGGGAAAAACACCACCGCCCGGGCGCTTCCTCATGAGAAAGAGCACGTTTCATTCGGCTGGTGCACGCTACAGGGCCGGGCGCCCGGGCGGTTCGTTGCTTATCCGGACTGAGACGAACGATGTGGTATCGCGCTCTGGCGGATGCAGTGGTGGTACTGCATCTCCTCTTCATTCTGTTCGTTTTGTTCGGCGGCCTGCTGGTTTGGCGCTGGCCGCGCTGCGCCTGGCTGCACCTGCCGGCGATGTTGTGGGGCGCCTTCATCGAATTCAGCGCGGGCGTGTGCCCGCTGACGCCGCTGGAGAACTGGCTGCGCCGCCAGGGCGCGGCCACCGGCTACAATGCCAGCTTCATCGAACACTATTTGATTCCGCTCATCTATCCTGCCACCCTCACGCCACGATTGCAGTTTGCGCTGGGGGCGTTGGTGTTGATCATCAATGCCTGCGTTTATTCCTTGCTGCTGCGCCGCCGGCGTTGGGCGAAGGATTGAACGCTGATCCGTCCAATCATTTCACCATTTCGCCACCGCCCGCGCGTCTGGCAGGCGGCTGAAGGGGTACGGCGCGCGATGAGGCCAGCGGCTTCGTCCTGTCATCCCGCATGGAATTGACGAATCGTCCAGCCTGGTGCCGAATCCTTTGCAAGCGCAGTCTTGCAAATTGCGGTGCGAAGAATGCCGCAGCGCGCGCCTCTCTCATATCTCCCGCCATTCCGGCACAACCAGCGGCTTCAGATTACTTTCAATCTCACGGCGTTGTGCCGCCAGCCAGGGCGGCAGCCGCAAGCTTTGGCCGAGCTGTGCCACCGGCTCGTCCACCGCGAAGCCGGGACCCATGGTCGCCAATTCCACAATGTGGCCGTCGGGATCGCTGGCGTAGATGCTCTTGAAATAGATGCGATCTCGCACCGGCGAAACTCGAAGGTAGGCGCGCAGGATCTTCTCGCGCCATTCGAGCTGGCTGGCTTCATCTGCCACGGCCAGCGCAAAATGATGCGTTTGTCCCGCGCCCATGCGCACGCGACGCGCAGTTTTCGGATCGAATCGAAAATAGGTGATGATTGTTCCGGGCCTGCCCTCGCCCACGCCCCAATACCAATGCGCCGTTTTGAGATCATCGAAATCCGAGGTCATTTTCACGCGGCGCATGCCGAGCAGCTCGCCGAAAAACGCATGCGTTGCCGCGATATCCGAACAAATCGCGGAGAGGTGGTGCATGCCCTGGTGCAACGCCATCGCGGGCGTGATGTCCGGCACCGGCTCCGGCCAGATTTCGGCGTGAATGCGCGCTTCATCGCGCTGGCCCTTGCGCATCTCCGGCGGCGGCTCGCGATATGCCTGGCCGAGCTGGTCCGCGGCTTCGTCGATCGCCCAGCCCGGGCCGCGCGTTGCAATTTCGAGCAGCACGCCGTCGGGATCATGAAAGTAGATCGACTCGAAGTAGTTGCGATGAAATGGCCCGGTCACGCGTATGCCGAGATCGCGCAGACGGCGTTTCCATTGCAGCAAGCCGGCGCGCTCGTTCACGCTCAGCGCGAAATGATGCGTGCCGCCAATGCCGGCTGCGCCTTTGGGCGCGTGCGGCCATTCGAAAAACGTGACCGCGGTGCCGGGCCGGCCGGTGGCATCGCCGAAATACAAATGATAGCTGCCCGGGTCATCGAAATTCACCGTCTGCTTCACCAGGCGCAGCCCGAGAATTTGTGTGTAGAAATCCACCGTGCGTTGTGCCTCGGAGCATACGAGCGTGATGTGATGCAGGCCGAGGATGCTCATCTGATTTTCTCCCTGTGCAAAGCAAAGCCGGGCCGGAAAGCCACAGAGACGCTTGCCTTTCCAGGCTCCGCGTTTTCCGGTCCGGCTTTATTTGTTGACTTGCGGCCGTGCCATGGCAAAGACGCTGCCGATGGTGGCGTATTCTTCGCCGCCGAGGCGTGTGATCGGCCGCAGCGCAGCGGCATCAATCAAACCATTGGGTCGCAACAGACCGGCACGAATGTGAAAGCGCACGATGCGGCCCAGCACCAGCGTGGCCGTGGTGCCGGCGACCGGCACGATTTGAGTGCGGCGCGCTTCCATCGCCACCGGCGCGGCTGCAACGCGCGGTGGCTTCACCTCGAGCGAGGCGGCGGCGGCCAGGTTTGCCAATTGGAATTCATCGAGGCCGGATTCCCATTCGCCGGAAGTCAGATTCATCGCCGCAGCGAGCGCCTCGTCCACGAGATTGATCACGAATTCGCCGGTTTCCTGCACGTTGCGCAATGTGTCTTTGGGCCGGCCCTGGCGCTGTCCAATGGCCAGCATCACCGTGGGCGGATTGCCAGCGACGGCATTGTAGAAGGAGAAAGGCGCGAGATTGCGCACGCCCTCGGCGCTGACGGTTGACACCCAGGCAATGGGCCGCGGTGCCACGATGCTCAAAAACAGGCGGGCGGCGTCACGCGGCGGCATTTCATCGGTGGAGAGAGAGACAAGATCTTGCGACATGCGGATGGTCTCCCGGTTTGACAGCAAGCGCAGCACGGCACGCAAGTCGCCCGCGCTGCACGCGAAGACGGACTTTGTTCTTTGCCTTGCCGGCAGCGGCAAGGTGCGCAACAAGCTTCAGCGCGGACGCGCGCACTGCGGCCCTGCCTTATTTTGACAGAAACGGCCGGGGCACCGGTTCTTCATTGAATTTCATTTCGGACAGTTCACCCTCGGGGGAGAAGGTGTAGCGCAGAATGAACGGCAGGGAACGCTCGGGAAATCCGATGGCGCGCAGAATGCCGCGGTCGATCATGAATTGCAGATCGCGGATCTCGACAACCTGGCGGCCGTCGCGCTGCTCGGAATGCACCCAGGGAAAGCGCGCGAACAGCAGGTACCAGCGGCTCTCTTGAATCTGCAGGGCGCGGGCGGCGAATTCATCTTGCGCGTTTTCATAGGCGGTGAGCGTGAGCGGCTCTGCCGGCCGCAGGTTGCTCATGTAGGCCTGCCGGGCCCCATCCGCGGTCTGCGCCAGCCCCATCCAGCGGAAGAGGCTGAACGGCTGCGGCAGTGCGGTGATCTTCGTCGCATGCAGGCCGGCCTGTTGCAGCGCCTCGGCCATGCGGTGTCTGGCGAATTGGTGGTTGATCATTTCCGCGCCGAGATAGAGCAGCACCAGCAAGCTGCCGGCGAGAAGGATGCGCCGCCGGCCGGCGGGCCGCAGCTTGCCGAGCAGCAACACCGCCGCCAACAATCCGGTGAACCACAGATCGATGATGAACATCCAATCGAGCGCGTAGCGGCCGTACGACAGCGGCGCGAAGATCTGTGTGCCGTACGCCGTGATGACATCGAAGAAGATGTGCAGCAGCGTGCCGAGCAACGCGAGCAGCCAGGCGGTTTTGAAGGGCTGCAGTTTTTTCCAAAAATAGAAAAGCGCGGCAGGCACCAGCGCGAACACCGGCGCAAACACCAGCGAATGGGTGAGGCCGCGATGGTGCTGCATCGCGAAGATTGGATCTTGGAACGCGCCGAGCGCGACATCGAGATCCGGCAGGTTGGCCGAGACCACCAGCAGCCAAAAGGCTTTGCGTTTGAACCCGGGGTCGGCAAAAAACTCCGGCTTGGTGACTTCAATCACCTTCGCGGCCAGCGCGCCGGTGAGACTGTGCGTGAGATTATCCATCGCTGCAATCTTACTCTGAGGCCAGGAGCTTGAGGCCGGCGATGCCCGCCAGAATCAATGCCAGGCAAAGCAAGCGCAACAGCTCGCGTGATTCATTGAACAAGATCATACCCAGAATCGCCGTGCCCGCCGCGCCGATGCCCGTCCACACCGCATAACCGGTGCCCACCGGAATGGTCTTGAGCGCCTGCGCAAGCAGAAAAAAACTCGCAGCCATGGCGAGCGCGGTCAACACGCTGGGCAGCGGCCGGGTGAAGCCGGCGGTGTATTTCAACCCAATCGCCCAACCGACCTCGAACAAACCGGCAATGAAGAGATATAGCCAGGCCATTCACTTTTTCCGGGAGTGGTGAAGCAGGGTGAGGCCGGTGCTGCTTCAGCGCGGGGTTTTCTCCTGGTCGAGTTTCAATTTTCTCTGCCAGAGTTGGCCGGCACTTTCGGAAGCAGCGCGTGAGATTTCGATCAAAGTGGCGGCGGCGCTGAGCATCATGCTCTGCCCCTGCACCAGCGTTTGCTGATGGACGGTGTTGTTCGCCTGCTCGCCATACTCCACCGCGGCCAGCTTCTCCTGAAACGGCGTGAAGCGCGCCTGCAGTTTTTTGATTTCCTCCGGCCACCATTTCTGCAGGGCCGCCAGATACTCGTTTTCAACCGCAAGCTGTTTTTCCACCGTGGCAACCTGGAGCGCGTGCGTCGCCTTGGGCTCCGCGATCATGCCCACGCCGGGGCCGCCGGGCACTTGCGGAATTTTTTTCTGCTCTGCTTCCGCCCAGGTTTTGATCTCCTCCTGCCGGCGCTGACGATCGGCGTCGAGCTGCTGTTTTTTCCTGGCGATCGCGTCGGGGTTGGTGTATTCGCTGTTGACCGCGACGCTCATTTCGCCGAATGCCGCCACCGCTGCCTGCACTTCTTCCGATTCCGGCTGCACGCTTTGCATGCCCAGGGCCATCTGGCTCATTTGCATCGCGAATTGGATTTTCTGCTCCGGGCTCATGGCCTCGAGCTTTTTCTGCATCTCCTGCGGATCGATTTGTTGCATCGCCTGCACGCCGGGCTGTGCCAAAGCCGCATTGAGTGCCGTGAGCCGCTGTTCCAGCGCGGCAAGCGCCGCGGCGGTGGGCTGGTAGAACTTTTCCGCATCGCAACTCTCGAAGCCGTCCTTCGCGCTGCACACCAGCCGGGTGTGCGCCGTTTTGGCGTCGGCCGGCGGGGCCGGGACTTTGTCAAACTGTTCGAGGAGGTTGACTTTGACCATTTCCTGGCTGATGGCCATTGCCGGCAGCAACAGCCCCAGCACAAGAAAAGCAAATCGTCGCATGGTGATCTCCTTGCGAAATGATTGAACTGGCTAGCATGAGCATCTCGAAGTCCGGCTTGCGCGTGGCGGGGGCGTCCACCAACCCGAGGCGCAGCCCAAGCCGGGCTTGGGTCAATTCTCGACGTGCACGACGAAGGGCGCCGTGAGGACACGCCCGGCGCGCTGGAATTGCATCCAGATCTTGTAAAGTCCCGGTCGCGGAAACACCGTGTGGGCGCTCACCGTCGTGATGCCTGCGGCACTGCCGCTGCGCGCGGAGGAGCCGCCCTCGTGACCGGCATGATCGTGCCGCGGCCTGTTCGCGCCTTTCTGCACTGCATGGGCATGCAGAAAATCTGCGCCCTCCTGGCCAATAATGATGAAATGCGCCAGCTCGCCCAAGTAGGGTTGCAGTCCGGTCACCGGCGCGCGGCCGTCCGCTTCGCTGAGGTTGAAATCGAGCATGGTTTCCCTGCCTGCGCGTAACGTTCCGGCAGCCGTCAGGGTGACACGCGTGCCGTCCGTGATCACCGTTCGCAATGCAGCTTGACGCGCAGTGAGCGGATTGGCGGGGCGCCGCTCGCCGTTGACCACCAGATTGAATTTGGCGATCATCGGCTGCGCCGGCCCCGGCGCAAAATCGGCATAGAGAAGATATGCGCCGCCCTCGCGAAACGTGTGCTGCACACGAAAACTGCCATCTGCACCCTGCTCCGGATGCAAATGCGCAAATGTGTTCAAATCCGCCGCAACGATGATCAGGTGCATTGCCTTTTCGTGCACGATCGGCAGATCGCGCATGGTGTTGCCCTTGCCATCTTTGACGGTGATGATGAGCGTTGCCGGCCGGCCCGCGATCACCACGGCGGGATCGGTGTGAAACGCCGGGTGCACCGGGGCCGCGCTGTTTTCGATTCGAGCCGGAGTTGTTCCGGCCAATCCGAGGGCACCCAGGCCGAGGCCTCCGGCATTGCGCATGGCGCGTAAGGCATTCATGGTATTCGCCTCCTTCTCAGTGGTGCAGGTGAGGTGAAGCATGAGACGCAAACCGGGCCAGCCTTGCGCCATTTGAGTTGGCGGGGGAGGCGTGCCCGCGATGATGATCATGCACCACCGCATGCCCGCGGCCGCGGCTGATCAGCCAGCGATTGATGGGGTAGGCGGCAATTCCCGCCAGCACGAGCGCCAGCGCCATGCTGCCCCAGAAGAGCGCAGAAGCAAGTCCGGCTGCCATGGCGCCGGGAATGATGAGCATGATGGCATTGTCGATGATTTCCATCACGGTGATCGAGAGCGTGTCCGCCGCGAAGGCCAGGCCGAGGGCAGCGCCCAGGGCGATCTTCGCGCGCAGCAGCGGCAGCAAGGTCAGCGAATAGCCAAAAACAAAAGCCAGCGCCACGGAAAGCGCGACGGTTGGCCAATTCCCCCAGCCCCAGGCGGTGCCGATGACCATACCCAGAATTTCTCCGATGGCACAGCCGGTCAAACAGTGAATGGTGGCGCTCAAGGCAGTACGGTTCAACGACATGGGCTGCGCGGAGGGCATCATGTTTCACTCTCCTGTGTTGATGAGAAGCAAGTCATTTTTGCTTCTAAAGACGAGGTTCCTTTGCCCGGTTACACCGGTGGCAGCGTTTTTAACCATGTTTTTGGCAGTCACAATCGAGGCAGCCGTGCCGGGCACAAACGCGGCAGGTTTCCTCCAGCCGTTGCCGCAGCGCCTGGCGCGCGCGGTGGCGGCGGACTTTCAAATTGTTGCGAGTGATGCCGAGTTGGTCAGCGACCTCCGCCGGATCGCCATCCGAGAGTTCCATTCTCTCAATCAGCTCCGCATACTCCGGCTTGAGCGTGGGCAGCAACTCGCGAAAGCAGGCGCACAAGGCGGCTTCGTCGTCAGGTTCCGGTTCGGCGACGTGCTCCGCCAGCGCCGGACTCTTTTCGATGTGTTTTGCTTCAACCTGCCGGCGCCGGTAAACATCGGTGATGGCGTTGTTCAAGATGCGATAGAACCAGGGCACGAGCTTTTCCTCATCCCGCAGCTCCGGCGCGGCACGCAGCGCCCTGAGCAGGCTGTCCTGTAACACGTCTTCGGCCAGTGCCGAATCGGAAATCCTTCGCCGAACGTAGGCGAGCAATTGCTCACGCTGGTTCAGCAGTTTTGAAGTCAGGAGGTCGCGCATGATCCCGTCAGTCTCAAAGTCCATTGGCCGGGAGCCGGCCCGAGTCAATTTGGCGCAAATGCACGGCGGCAGCAGGCAGCCGTGCAGCGCAAAGGTGACCTTGCTCTCTTCATCTTGCCGAGCTCAGGCCACCGCTTCGCCGACGCGCTCGCTGCGGACCTGCGCCGCCGGTTCATTGCCATTGGTGGTGCCGACTTTCACCGTGGTAAACCGCGCCAGCAGCGTGTAAACCACCGGCACCAGCACCAGCGTGAGAAACGTCGACAGCAGCATGCCGCCCACCACCGCGATGCCTAACGGCCGCCGCGATTCCGCGCCGGCGCCCAAACCAATCGCGATGGGCAGAATGCCGAAGATGGTGGCGAACGAGGTCATGAGAATCGGCCGCAAACGGATGGTGGCCGCGTCGGCAACGGCATCGAACAAGCGCTCGCCCCGCTCCTGCAGTTGGTTGGCAAATTCCACGATCAGAATGGCGTTCTTGGTCACCAACCCGATCAGCATGATCAGGCCAATCTGTGAGTAGATGTTGAGGCTTTGCCCGAGGAAATACAGTGCGGCCAGGGCGCCGGCAACCGCCAGCGGCACCGACAGCAAAATCGTGAGCGGGTGAATGAAGCTTTCGAATTGCGCCGCCAGCACCAGATAGATGAACACCACCGCGAAGGCGAAGAGAAAATAGAGCGCGCTGCTGGATTCGCGAAATTCGCGCGACTGGCCGGTCAAGTCGCGCTTGATGGTGGGCGGCAGGCTGGCGTCGGCGATGCGGTCGAGATCATTCAAGGCCTGGCCCAGGCTCACGCCCGGCACCATGCTGGCGGTGATCGTCGCCGAGCGCACGCGATTGAAGTGATTCAACTCTTTCGGCGCCACGGTTTCCTTCACATTCACGACATTCGCGAGCTGCACCAGGCCATTGGCGCCGCGCAGGTAGATGCCTTCGATGGTGTTGGGCGTGGCGCGGTCCGCGGGTTTGAGCTGCACAATGACATCGTACTGTTTGCCGCCGCGCTTGAAGTCGGTCACCACGCGGCCGCCGAGGAAGGTTTCCAGCGTGCTGCCGATGTCCGTCACCGAAACGCCGAGCAACGCCGCGCGCTCGCGATCGATGGTGACCTCGAGCTGCGGCTTGTTCAGGCGCAAATCACTGTCGAGATTGATGAGGTAGCCGAGTTGCGAAGCCTGCGCCATCATGATGCCGACTGCACTCTGCAGCTCCTCGTAGGTGTCGGCCTGCAGCACGTATGCCACCGGTGTGAAATTGAAATCCGCGCCCAGGCTCGGCGGGTTCAATACAAACGCCAGCACGCCCGGAATCGAGAAGAGCTGCGGGAAAAGCTCCTGCACGATTTGTTGTTGCGATTTTTGCCGTTCACTCGCCGGCTTCAGGTTCAGAAAGATGAAGCCATTGGTGACGCGCCCGGGCCCGGCAAAGCCCACGCCGGTGGCGGTGAACACACCGTTGGTTTCGGGCCGGCTGAGCATGATCTGTTCGATCTGCCGCACGTAGCGGTCGGTGTAATCGAGCGTGGCGCCTTCGGGCGCGATGACGATGCCGAAGCCCACGCCGCGATCCTCGGTCGGCACCAGTTCACTGGGCAGCAGCTTGAACAACGCCACGCTGATCGCGATCATCACCACGCCGACACTCACCACCAGCACGCGATGCCGCAACGCACCGTGCACGATGCGATGGTAGGTGCGCTCCAGCCAGTCGAAGAAGGCGTCAAACGAGCGCGAAGCCCAGCTCGAGCTGGTGTGATGCAGCGGTTTCAGCATGCGCGAGCTCATCATTGGCGTCAGGGTCAGGGCAACAAAACCGGAGATCAGCACCGCCACCGCCACCGTCACGCCGAACTCATTGAACAGGCGGCCGATGTTGCCGGTGAGAAAGGCGAGCGGCACGAACACGGCCACCAGCGCGATTGTCGTGGCCAGCACCGCAAAACCGATTTCTTTCGCGCCGTCGAGCGCGGCCTGCATGCGGGACTTGCCCATTTCCATGTGGCGGTAGATGTTTTCGAGCATGACAATGGCATCATCCACCACCAGACCGATGGCGAGCACCAGCGCCAGCAACGTGAGGATGTTGATGGTGTAGCCGAGAAAATATCCCACCGCAAACGTGCCGATGATGGAAATCGGGATGGCGAAAGTGGGGATCAGCGTGGCGCGGAAACTCTTGAGAAACGCGATGATCACCAGCACCACCAGCCCGAAGGCAATCAGCAGTGTTTCCGCCACCTCGTTGATGGAGTTTTGAATGAAGGTGGCGGAATTGTAGGCCACTTCGAGCTGCATGCCCGCCGGCAGCGTCTTTTGCAGCTCCGGCAGCGCGTCGATCACGGTTTGCGCCACTTGCAGCGTGCTGGCGCGCGTTTGTTTCACCACGCCCAGGCCGGTGGTGGGCTTGCCGTTCCAGCGCACCGCGGTGCGCTCGTCCTGCGCGCCGAGCGCCACTTCCGCCACGTCGCCCAGGCGCACAAGCTCATCGCCGCTTTGTTTGACAATGATGGCGGCAAATTCCTCGGGCGTGACCAAATCGCCGCGCGTGCGCACGGTGAATTCACGGTTTTCGCCTTCCACGCGGCCCGCCGGGATTTCCGCGTTCTCGCGGCGGATCGCATTTTCGATATCAGAAGGCGTGAGGCCGCGCGCCGCCATGCGTTGCGAATCCAGCCACACGCGCATGGCATAGCGCCGCTCGCCGCCCATGAAGATCGAACCCACGCCCGGCAAACGCAACAGCCTCTCTTTGAGAATGCGCTCGGCGGCGTCGGTCAATTCCAGGTTGTTGTGGCGGTCGCTGATCAACGCCAGCCACATAATCGGCTGCGCGTTGACGTCGATCTTTTGGATGATGGGATCATCGGCCTCGCGCGGCAGCAGGCCGCGCACACTCGCGACGCGGTCACGCACGTCGTTGGCGGCCTGATCGACGTCGCGATCAAGCTCGAAGGTGATGGTAATCGCCGAGCCTTGTTCCTGGCTGGAGGACGTGATCGTCTTCACGCCCTCGATGGTGGACAGTTGCTCTTCCAGAATGTCGGTGATCTCGGTCTCGATCACGTTCGGGCTGGCGCCGCGGTAGAAAGTGGTGACCGAAACCACGGGCGGATCGATGTCGGGATATTCGCGCACCGGCAACTGCGTGAAGGATACCACGCCGAAGATGATGATCACCAGACTCATCACCGTGGCAAGCACCGGGCGCTGTATTGAAATTTCACTGAGCTTCACGATTTATCTCCAATGTTCAGTTCTTGACTGCGAATGAACGCTAATTAACGCAAATGAAAAATATTCACTTCTATCACATTGATTCGCCGTCGTTCGCGGTATTTTAATCATTCGAGTAGCAGACTCATCGCGCTTCATCCAAAACCAACCGCTCCTACTCCAACTTGCGGTGCTTATAATTGATGATGACGCCGACCTTCAATCCGGTAATCTTAAGATAATTGAGCATCGTTCCACGATGGTCATCGATGATGGTTTCGACGGGTTTCGTGTCGAGGATTACACGTTTTTCGACCACAAGATCGGGCATAAATTCATCAACAAGCTCGTTGCGATAATAAACCGGAAACTTGGTTTGCTTGCTATACTCAAGTCCCTGATGTTTGAACTCAACCGCAAGTGAGTTTTCATACGTTTTTTCACGCAGGCCGTGCCCGAGCGCATTGTGAACGGCCATAGCACGCCCGATGACTCGGAAAACCAAATCCTTTTCCAATAGCTCTGTCATCGTTGTTCCTCCCGTGAAAAAAATCGCGTCTATTCGCGTTCATTCGCGGTTCA
>JBBIKM010000022.1:0-38113 GCA_037445455.1 bacterium
ACAACCCCTGCAGGGCTGGTGCTCTGTTCCTTTGATTTGTCCACGTGATTCCGAGCGTCATTCAGAAAGAATCCCGTAAGGCTCTTGGCACTGTGCTCAAGTCTTGAGAAGATCCTTGCAGGATGATATGGATGATGGCCGGGCATTTTGTTGAACGTTGCAGTATTAGTCAGATCTGTTGATGCCCAACGACTCACTTCCCGCCGTCCCAGCTCTTGCGCGAGCAGGAAGAACGCGAGTCAGAAGACCACCTGCAACTCCCCTCGCTTGATCGGGAGAGGGGAATTTGGCTGCGGCAAAGGGAAATTGTTGCCCCGAAAGCAAAGAGGCATTTCCAACTGATGGAGACAACCCAATTGATGGAACAGGTGATTAGCTCTTCAAACCTGGAAAAAAATTCTGACTTTCTTTCAACAGGTGAAAGAACGCAACTGATAAGCACGCCCCATCAGTCGGGTTCTTCCATCGGCTGAAAAATTTCTGTGCTGCCCGAAGGGCCAAGTTCTCAGCTTGCCTGAAAACTTGCGTGAAATTTTATCGACTGGGTTGTTTCTATCAGATGGCGATTTGCCTTCAGTCGCAGATTGCTGCGTGACGGGCTGAGTCTTCCAGCGTGACTTTGTCAAGTCCTGGGCTTTCCAGATTTGATGATTCACACGAACGTCGCAATTTCGTGCAATGGCTTCTTGCTGATTTTCGGCACAACCGCCTCTTCCGCCGGATAGCCCACCACCAGCAGCAGAAACGGCCGTTCATTCTCCGGTCGCGCCAGAATGCGATTCAAGAAACCCATGGGGCTGGGCGTGTGTGTGAGGGCCACCAGCCCGGCGTAATGAATCGCGGTGAGCAACATGCCGGTGGCAATGCCGACGGATTCGGTGACATAGTAGTGCTTGACGGTACCGCCGTCCGGCAACCGCGAGTAGCTTTGTGCAAAAATGGCAATGAGCCAGGCTGCCTCTTCCAGGTAGGGTTTGTGCTCATCCGTGCCCAGTGGCGCCAGCGCCTGCAACCACTCCTGCGGTGCGCGATGATGGTAGAATTCATGTTCTTCCTTCTCCGCGGCTGCGCGAATCCGGCTTTTGACCGCGGGATCACTGACCGCGACAAAATGCCAGGGCTGCATGTTGGCGCCGCTCGGCGCACTGCCGGCGGCCAGCAGGCAGTCTTCAATCACACTGCGTGGCACCGGCCGTGCGGCAAAGTGACGCACGCTGCGCCGGCGCTGCAGCTCGACGCGGAAAGCCGCGGCGCGCTGCGCCATCTCGGCGGGCGGATATTCGCGATATGAAGCGAGCGGCACAAATTCGGGAGTGTTCATGACCGTCTCTCCTTAAAATGAATAAGCAGTGCACGTCGCCGGTGCCGATCCTCCTGTGTGAACTGCAGCTACTCCCCGCCAGCGATTGTACGGGATTCAACTGCTTGCACCGGTCTGCAGACAATTCCGCTGTGACCTTCACCGCGCCTGGCGCAGACGCTGATTGCCGACCACGAGCGGATCGAATTTCTCCAGGGCGCGCTGAAACAGCGCATCACAGACCTCCGGCAGCAGCGGGCCGCGCCACTGCGGCACGCCTGCGCCGCCGGCATAGTAACCCGGCAAATGCGCCAGCACGGGTCCGGCACCGCCGGCCGGATCCACCGCGCCAAACACCACACGGCCGACGCCATGCAGCAACAGCGCGCCCATGCACATCAGGCAGGGTTCGAGAGTGGTGTAGCAAGTCATCTCCCGGCTGCGCGGCCACAATTCCGCCGGCACCGCGCGCAAGGCTTCGATCTCCGCATGCCGGCCGGGATGATAATACGGCACCAGCATGGCGTTGCCGGCCTCCGCGATCACCGTCTCGCCGAGCGTGAGCAGCGCCCCGATCGGCAGATTGCCCAGCTTCTCGGCCTGCAACGCCAGCGCCACGGCACGGCGCAGATGCCGGAGATCATTGGCGTTTTCATGCGTCATGGCAAGCCTCCGGGTTGGTTGATGGGGCATGCCGCGAAACCGCATCCTTCAGAGCGTGCGGCGCGGCGACACAATCACATTGGCGATCAACAGACCGGTGACCAAAGCCACCGCAATGAGAACCATGCTGAACGCCGTGGTCACGCCGGAGATGACATCCTTCTCGATGAATTTGGCCAGGCTGCCGAAACCCAGGCTGCCGGGCA
Source organism: bacterium (assembly GCA_037445455.1). Lineage (GTDB taxonomy): Bacteria > Zhuqueibacterota > Zhuqueibacteria > Zhuqueibacterales > Zhuqueibacteraceae > Coneutiohabitans. The sequence continues at coordinate 2,170 of JBBIKM010000022.1, forward strand.
CCAACATCATCAAAGCCGGCACCATGGTGATGGCCGCCGGCTGATTCAACCAGCGGGAGTAGAGGTTGCCGGCCGCGCCGGTCAGTATGGCGCCCAGGCACACGCCCAACTCAGGCCCCAGGATCGCGGCACCGGCGCGCGCGCCGCTGAAGCTGATCAGACAGGCAAGCATGATCCAGCCGGCATCGCGCGGCCGGGCCTGAAACAGCACGGTGAACGCCAGTGGCGCAACCAACAAGGCCAGCGCCAGCGTCCAGGCCGGCAATGAGGCCGGTGCTTCCGCCAGGGGAACCGGCGGCAACAGCCGGTTTACTTGCGAACCCAACGCCACACCGAATCCGAGCTGAAAAAAGAGCAGAGCCGCGCCGGTCAAGCGCGCCGATCCGGAGACGAGATTGCGCGTGGCCAGCTCGCGCATGGCGACCGTCAGCGTGAGGCCGGGCACCAGCACGATCAAGCTGGCGAGAGTGGTCAGATAGGTTGAAAACGGGTGCAGAATCCGCGCGGCAAGCATGGCCAGTGCCGAGGCCAAAATCGCCGCGGTCGATTCGAACACTTTGCTGGCTTCGGGGCTGCGCCCCATCACCAGGGCGAGGCCGCCGACCAAAAAACCGGTTATCATGGTCACCAGAATCTCACGCCAGCCGCCGCCCAGGAAGCGCGCGGCCGCGCCCGAGGCCAGCGCAAAACACAGCGTACTCAGCAGCGGACCGAAACGCGGGCCCGCAGCCACAATGCGATCGATCATCTGGCTGCCCTCGGCCACACTCAGGCGGCCGCAAATCACTTCGTGCATCAAATCATCCAGCCGCGATTGTTTTTCGAGATTGACCTCGCTGGCCTCGATGCGAATCAAGCTGGTGCGATGTTCCTGCGGCAACCCGAAGGAAGCAAAGATGCCGGTGGGCGTCGCGAAAAAGCTGCCGGGCAGTCCCAGGCGTTGCGCCACCGAGTTCATACCCTGCTCCAGCCGGTGCGCCGGCACACCGTAGCGGTGCAGCGCCTGGCTGAGTTTGACCATGAAAACAATGCGCGGATCACTGCGCGGTTCCGCGGCCGCCAGCGCGGTTTGATTGGCGGCAAAGGGTTGCGGGGAGAGGGTTGTTGGCATGAAGGCAGGTGACGGAATTGGGTTTTCCAGATCATGGCCGTCCGCAGTCGCGAACTTTCGAGACAATGCTTCCGTAACGGCCGGACCGTTGCATCGCCCGGGTTCAGCCGCACTGCGGAGCGTAGTGGAGCAACGTCGGCTGCAACCCGTTGTTAGCCATTGTATTTCACTCCCTTTTCAAGCAGCGTTAACTGCACCGCTTTCGGTGGCTCTTGTTCGTAGTATGCAGCACCGAAATTCGTGACAAGAGCCTCAAGCATTGGATTTCGATTATCTTCCTTTGCTCCAACATGGTAGAAGTGCTCTTTCGTTAAAATGTTGTACCCCGCCCAAACGGTATCAATAAACTGATTCGTTCTAAATTCGTTGCCATGCCAAGTGGAGAGGATGAACCTTGCTGGAGTAGTCGCGAGGAGTCTCGCTAGTTCTCTTTCGTGCTTCTCGTCCCAGCCATTAAAATAATCAGTATGGCGAGCTATATATGGGGGGTCGCAATACAGAAGATCGCGGGCACTAGCTTCAGCGATGGTGACTGAGTAATCCTGACATCGGAAATCGTAGTCTCCTAAAGCACAGGCATCAGCAACAGCTTGAACCTGATTGCAAATCTTGGTGATATATGCTTGTGCAAAACGATTGGGCTTGCGACAAAATGGAACATTGAATTCCCCCTGCTGGTTGAAACGGATCATTCCATTAAAACCCGCACGATTTAGAAAAAGGAAATCTAAAGGATTGCCGTGCCGGTTGAATCTCTCTCGGACTGAGTAGTAATATTCCCCCTTCGACCGTAGTAATTCTTCGCCTTCTCTCTCCAAGAACCGCCTGGTAATCGCTGCGGTGATTTCGCCCTTGGCGACGGCTTGGTAAAAGTTAATGAGGTGCGGATTTGAGTCTGCAAGCAACGCCTTCCGAGGCCTTACATTGAAGACCACAACACCTGATCCCATAAATGGTTCAATCCAGCAGCCGCGAAAATCGGGAGGGATTATGGCCTTTATCCAAGGAACAAGTTTAGTCTTGATTCCTTGACACTTTATCGGAGGCACTAGCACTCGATGAATGCTCATGGTTGATTGTTCCTTGGGACGACAAGTGATGGATCGCCGCCGCGATATTTCACAAAATCAACAAGCGACGTGATCCTCTTGGTTTTCCCATCTGGTCCTTTGACGATAATTTTTCCAAAATTCATCCAGTAATCGTCAAACCACTCCTCCCCTAGCTTGGCAAACATGCCGTTTCCTGAGAGGATGTCGTCAATGCGCTGGATGCTCCCGATATTAGCTGTGTTTCCAGACCCGCCCTTATCACCAGCAATTTTCCATTTCTCCGCAACAAAGAACTGGATATTCGAAATAACGGAGGTGATGGAATAAAGCTCCTCAATACGATAGGAACGCGTTTCGTCAATGGTGACTCCATCAGCGCGATCATAGATAATGCCCAGGCAAAAATGGCCAGAATAGCTTCCATAAGGGAATTGAATGTTCTTCGTGCTGGTTCGGTTCTGAAAGTATTCGCCATGTGAACCAAGAGTGAATCCATTACAGAGCCAGGGTTTACCGGGAATACGGTAGGTAGTTTTGAAGTCAACGGCAAAGCGAACGGCTTCATCACGCTTTAAAACGAACGATATATCCGGGTAGTAATTCTGATGCTCGGCGAGGACGATAGCAAAGTCGTGCTCATCAGCAAAAGCAAGAATTTTCGCGAAAAGGTGAATCTCCAGGATTTTGGAAACAATCTTGGTATCGGACGAGATTGTATAAACGTTCCTAAAGGTGTCGATAAATCCTTTTACTGACCACTGTCCATCAGCCGTGCTCACGTGCCCTGTGAGAGTGTTCGCAAACTCTTTCAAGGCATTCTCGAATTCTGCTTTGGTCATCATTTATAATCTCTTGTGGCTAACGAAATCATGAGCGTTCCCACAATATTCGCCATTGGGGCGCCCGCGGCTCGGCGGGGGTCAAAATATCTCGCCACAGGCACCAGCCAGCCGTTGCCGCCGCGCCCGCCAAGTCAGTCGATGCCGAACTTTTCCAAACGATAGCGCAGGGTATCGCGGCTCAAGCCCAGCAGGGCGGCGGCGCGGGTCTTGTTGCCGCCGGCGCGCTGCAGGGCCTGCTGCAAGAGGGACTTCTCCATGTCTTCGAGCTGCAGGCCTTCCGCCGGCAGGGAAAACGGGAGCGGCGCGGGCTCCGCAGCGGTTGGCGGGAGGGCCAAATCTGCCGGCCGCAGGATCGGGCCTTCGCAGAAAATCATGGCGCGCTCGATGAGATTGCGCAGCTCGCGCACGTTGCCGGGCCAGCGGTGAGCCATAAGAGCGTGCCGCGCTTCGGCGGAGAATCCGGTGACGTTGCGCTTGAAATCGAGGTTGTAAATTTTGAGGAAATGTTCCGCGAGCAGGAGAATATCCTCACCCAGCTCACGCAAGGGCGGCAGGGTGAGACTGACCACGTTGAGGCGATAGAAAAGATCTTCGCGGAATTTTTTCTCGGCTACGGCACCGGCCAGGTCGCGATTGGTGGCGGCGATGCAGCGCAACTGTACCTGGCGTTCCTGCGTGCTGCCCAGGCGGCGAAAGCTGCGGTTTTCGATGACGTGCAGCAGCTTGGCCTGCAGATTCGCCGGCAGTTCGCCGATCTCATCCAGGAACAGCGTGCCGCCCGCAGCCGCCTCGATCAAACCGGGCTTGGCCTTGACCGCATGGGTGAAAGCGCCTTTTTCGAAGCCGAACAGCTCGGCTTCCAACAGACTTTCCGGCAGCGCGGCGCAATTGACTTCGACGAACGGCGCCTGCGTCTGATGGGTGAGCTGATGAATCAGGCGCGCGGCGTGGCTCTTGCCGGTTCCGCTTTCGCCCTGCAGCAAAATCGTGGCGGCGGGTGATTGCGCCACTTTGTGCAGCCGGGACTGCAGTTGCTGCATCGCCGGCGAACGGCCCAACAACGTCTTTGCCAGGGTTTGTTGCTGCGCGCCCAGCGCGGATTGCAGGAGCAGCAATTCATTACGCTGCTGCCGAACTTGTTGCTGCAGTTGGCGCTGTTCGGTGCGATCCTGCACGGTAAACAGCAATTTGCCGGGCATGGCAGTGAGGTGGGTGAGGTTGAGATCAAGCAGGCGAGTTTCGCCGGCCGCTGTGTCGCGATTCACGCAGACCAGCGTAAAGATCGCGCCGGGCGCAGCCAGCAGCCGCTCAGCTTCCTCCTGCAAGCCGGCCATTTCGGGATAAAGCTCACCCAACCGGCGGCCGGCTGTCGCGATTTCGCCGGGCAAAACCAGGCGGCCGAACAACTCGCTAAAGGCTTCGAGCCGCAGCTCGCGGTCAATGATCGCAAAGCCGAGGTCGTGTGCCTGCAGCAGGCGCTCCAGGGAGTCGTCAAGGTGCAGCAAGGATGGCCTCCGCCAGAGCGTGAAAAGCCTGCTCTACCTGCGCACCAGTCTTGGCGCTGGTGAAAAAATGTGGAGCGGAGAAGCCGGCGGTGAATGGCAGGTAGTCTTGCGGGGAAGGTTGCGGCGCTTCGATCAGATCGAGCTTGTTGCCGGCAAAAACCAGGCGCGCGCGCGGAGCAACTTCGAGAAAGCGCTTGCAATAAACGGCCAGACGCTCGCACGATTCCGGGCGCGTGAGATCATGCACCACCAACGCGCCGTGCGCGCCGCGAAAGTAGCTTTTCTCAACCGTGCCCAATTCATCGGCATTGGCGATATCCCACACCAACAGATCAAGCGTGCCGGTGGCAACGGCCAGTTGCTTGCGGCTCACTTTTACGCCGATGGTGGAGAGGTACTTGTCTTCGAAGTGATTCTCGACGAAGCGCCGCACCAGGCTGGTCTTGCCCACACCAAACGTGCCGAGCAGGCAGATTTTTTTCTGGAGAGAAGCCATAGTCGTGATTGCCAAAGCGCGCAGAGGGACTGTTACACTGCCGCAAAATATAGCTGGGCACGGGCGAAAAAGCAAAAGGTAATTCTTGCCCCTCCGGAATCGCAGCCTCGTGATGACTGCGTTCCCGCGACAGCTTGGCCGTTACATCAATAGCCATGAGTCTTCACAAACCCCGACGTTTCAGAAACCCCGGCTCAGCCGAGGTTGAATCATTTTTGGACAGACTCGTACCCCTCAGAAATCGCGAACTTTGCACAACATGTTCCCGCAACGGCTGGGCCGTTGCATCAAAATCTTATGCGTCTGCACAACCCCGGGCGCTTCAGAAACCTCGGTTCGGCCGAGACTAAGACATTCTCGGAAAAACACGGATTCACCGGAGCGCTGTGCAGGCAGGCGGCCTCACCTCACGATCTTGAAATTGAAGTTGGGTGTCTGCAGAACGCCCCACAGCCGCACCCAGACCGGCAACATCATCTCGGTGCCGCGCGCCGTGCTGATGTCGCCCAGATCGATGACCGATTGCCAGCCAAACTCGCGCTGCAGCAGCGCGGCGACTACGGCCTTGGCATGGGCGTCGTTGCCACTGATGAAAACATCATGTGCCGCGCTGAGCAGGCCGGGATTGACCATCACGTTGCAGTTCATGGTGTTCAGCGCTTTCACCACTTTGAGGCCGGGGAAGGCGCGCTGAATCTGCTCGCCCAGCGAATCGGTGTTGCACACCGCCAGCGTCGGCGGCATGCCCTGGGAGAAATCGAGCGGATTGGCGATGTCGATCAAAATTTTGCCTGCGAGATTTTCTGTGCCCGCCTGCTGCAGCACGGCCAGTGAGGCCATGCCGGCGGTGCAATTGAAGAGGATTTCACCGAAGGCGGCGGCCTCCGCAAACGTGCCGTGCGAGGCGCTTGCGCCGCCGGCCTGCGCCCACGCCACCGCTTTCTCATTGTTCGCGGTACGCGAGCCCATTTTGACGGCGTGGCCGCGCTCGAGCAATTTCGTGCCAAGGGCGCGGCCAACCATGCCCGTGCCCAAGATTCCAATGCGCATGCGAGCTCCTTTCAGTTTTTCGTGTGCAGATAATCCCGATACCACGCCAGCGTTTGGCGGATGGCTTCACGCAAGGGCGTGGCGTGATTGCCAAACATCTTCGCATACTTGCCGTGATCCACCACAAACGGCTTCTCGAATTCATACATCATCTCGACCATCTCGCGCGCCGGCGGGATGAACAAACCGCCCAGCCGCAACATGGTTTTCCCCATGCCGCTCATGAGGCTGGGGTGGCCGGCTTCCGCGAAGATCATGTCGATGAATGCGCGCGTCGTCACCGTCTCGGCATTGGGCACATGCCACACCTGTCCCAGCGCTTGATCGTGCTCGCTCAGGCGAACCAGCGCCTCGCCGAAATCATCGATGAAGGTGTAGGTGTGCGGCAAATCCAGATTGCCGAACACGGAGGCCTTGCGGCCTCGCAGAGCCGCGGGAAAGACGCGATCGCCCACGACCGAATCCAGCACGCCGGGCCCGAAAAAATCCGAGGCGCGGCCGACGCTGACGCGCACCGTGCCGGCGTGATGCGCGGCAAGCAGCGTCTCAGCCATTTGCGCGCGCGTGCGGCCCTTGCGCGTGCTGGCGCGATGAGGCAAATCCTCGGTCAGCGGCCGGCCGGCATCACCATACATATAGAGATTTTCTCCGACAATCAATTTCGCACCACTGGCGGCGGCGCCCGCCAAAATGCCAGCCTGCAAGCGTGGAAACAGCTCCGGCCATTGGTGATAGGGCGGCTGCGCACACTGGAAAACAGCCGCGGCACCCCGGCACAGACTGCGGGTCTCTTCCGCAGCGGTGGCATCGGCGCCCAGCACTTCGACGCCTACCGGTGTTGCTGCCTTGCCGCTGCGATTGATCAGGCGCACGCGGCGGCCGCGCCGCACCAGCGCGCGCACGACCGCCAGCCCCAGTGGGCCGGCGCCAAAAACCACGTGAACGCTATTAGCGTTGGACATGAGGTTCTCTGCGGTTATCTGACACTCAGAGTGAAGTTGCTCTCTCAAAAGCAAAGAAATATTTCCGACTGCTGGAAACAACCCAACTGATACAAATGTTCTCCATCGGCTGGGTTGCTTCCATCAGTTGGCGATTTTCATTGGGTTGAAATTTGCCCGCATTACGGAGTGAGCCTGATTGCGCAACCTTGTCAAGACGAGAAAACCCTTGAAAACACTGGGTGAAATGCCAGCATTACTCTGCAAAGACTATCACGGCCGCGTTGCGGCAGCAAGCTGGCGCTACGAATTCAATCGCCAGATGGCGTAGTTGAGTGCCGACGCAAAGGTCACCCACGCAAGGTAGGGAACGAAGAGCATGCCCGCCAGCGGCCGCACGCGCCAAAAGGCGAGCAAGGTCGCCAGTATCGCGCACCACAGCAGCAAGATCTCGGCGAAGGCGAGTCCGGGGTTGCGCGCGCCGAAGAACAGTGCCGACCACGCGGCATTGAGAACCAGTTGAACGAAAAACAGCGTCAGGCCGGTTGCAGCCTGCGACCAGCCGGCCTGCCGCCACACCAGCCACGCTGCCACGGCCATCGCGAGGTAAAGCAGCGTCCACACCGGTCCGAAAATCCAATTCGGCGGTGTCCAGGACGGCTTAGCAATGGTATCATACCACGTAGTGATCGCCGCACCGGTAAACAGGCTGCCGATCAGCGCTGCCGCGAAGCTGAGGCCGAGAAAAAGCAACAGGCCCAGGCCGTCCTTCAATGGTGATTGATTCATTGCTGTTGTCCGCAGAAACGATCATACCCGCGAAGTTTCTTTTTGAACCGCGCCGACGCCGGGGACGCCAGGCAAGACCGTCGTGGCGTCCTTTGCGGCTGCGCGGTTGTATTTCGCTGCGGCTGATTCCGCGTCGCCTCTCAGCTCCTCAAAATTCGGCGCTGATGCCAAGCGACGGCAGGAGCCCGAGGTCATCGCGATCATCAATGCGATTTTCCCAGAAATCATAGCTCGGCCGGCGCTGCGCGCGATTGTTGTAGATGTTCTGAATGTCAAGAAAAAGGATCATCGCCCAGCCGCTGAAGTTGAAGCGGCGATCCACGCGCACATCGAGGTGATGGCCGGCGGCCAGACGGCGCGAGAGATATTCCTCCGGCAGGTTTTGAATCTCGCCGCCGTTTTGCGAAGGCAGATAAACCGGCGTGAACGGCGCGCCGGTGTAGAAGCGAAACTTGCTGCTGATCTCCCATTTGGAATTGAAGACATAGCCGCCGGAGAGATTAAAGATCCAGCGCTGGTCGAATTGCCCGGAATGGGTCACGCCGTTGGCCGCGGTGTACTCGCTCTGGTTGTAGCCCAGGCTGATCTGGCCGTAGCAGGGCACTTCGGAAAAGCGCTTTTGCAGCAACACTTCGAAACCGTAGGCGCGGCCCCGGCCTTGCGAGACCAGGGGGAAATAGCCGAACGACTGGAAATCATCCTCGCGGCCGCCATAGCCCACGCCGGTATTGGTGAGCACGAGATAATCTGTGCGGCCGGGAATGGTGCCGGTGGGCAGGTCGCGATAGCGTTTGTAGTAGGACTCAATCGAGAAGTTGACATCCGGCCGCAGCAAATATTCCATGCCGAGAATCGCCGTGTCGTTACGCAGGGCTTGCAGCGACCGATTGACCGGATTGACCACCCACACGTAGGAGGGCGATTGGTAGTAGCGGCCCAGGCTGGCTTTGAATTTGACATTCTCCGCCGGCTTGATCCCCACCGCCAGCCGTGCGGAGGGATAGAAGGACTGGTCGAGAAACGCATACACATCGCCGCGCAGGCCAAGGTTGAAATTGAACCACGGCGAGAGCTTTTGCTCCCACTCGGCATAGGCGGCATATTTCTGCGTGGTGAGATCGATGATGTTCTCGGCCGGTATGCCGAGGCTGCCCACCGCGACGCGCCGGCCGCTGCGATCATAAACCGTGTCGGCAAAGACCGTGGTGTTGTCATTGAAGATGTTCTTCACCGCGAGGCCGGCATACAAGCCGCCGCCGCGCGTCAGGCCGAGGTAGGAGGTGAGTTTGACATTCAATTCGGTTTCATCGGCGCGGCTGTTGAAGTATTCGCGGTCGAATTCGTCAATCTGGCTGAAGCGAAAGCCGTTGTAGTTGAGGTTGGCAGTGAGATCGAAGAAGCCGCGGCCCAGCACGCGACGCCAATTGGCACCGGCGATGATTTGATTTTGCGTGTTGTCCAAAATGCCGGCATTGGTAACGCGGTTTTCCAGGCTGCTTTGATCGCGATCGACGCGATCGATGGCGGCCAGCCCGAGAAACGAGAGCTTGCTGCGCGGGGAGAAGTCGTAGTCGGCAATCAGGTTGAAATCGGTGTAAACGGGGATGAACGGCAGGCCGGCGGCCTTGAAAATCAAATCAAGATAGCTTTGGCGGGCGGAAAAGAGAAAATCACCGCGGCGGCTGAGCGGGCCTTCGAGATTGAGTCCGAATTGCGTGGCGGAAATGGTGGCTTCGCCGCCGACACGATCGCGCCGGCCGGGCCGGGTGTCGAGCGCGAGCACGGAAGACAGCTTGTCGCCATAGCGCACACCGAACCCGCCGGTGGAAAACTCGACCCGGTCGATGAAATCCAGATTCACGAAGCTGAGCGCGCCGCTGCTCGAGCCTTGCGTGCCGAAGTGGTTGATGTTGGGCACTTCGATGTTGTTGATGAGGTAGAGATTTTCCGAGGGGCCGCCGCCGCGCACCAGCAAATCGTTGCGGCCGCCCTCGTTGACGACGGCGACGCCCGGCAGGGCAGCGGCGGTGCGCACGATGTCTTCAAAGCCGCCGGGAAACCGCCGGATTTCTTCTGCGGCAAGTTGCGTGCTGCTCACCGGGCTTGCGAAGGCCTCGGTGAAATAGCCGGGCGTAACCACCACCTCCTGCCGCTGCAGGAAACTTTCCATCATCTGCACATTGACAATCGCCGGCCGCGCGGCAGTCACCACCACATCGGTTTTGGTCAAAGTCTCATATCCCACGAAGGAAAAGCGGAGCAGGTACGTTCCCGGCGCGAGATTGGGGATGGCGAACTGGCCTTCCACGTCAGCGCTGGCGCCCAAACTGGTGCCCACCACCAACACATTGGCGCCGGCCAGCGGTTCCTTGCTGCGGGCATCAACTACGCGCCCTTCGATTCTGCCGGCCGGTTGACCAAAAGCCGGCATGCTGAAACTCCACAGCAGCGTCACAAGAAGTATCGGTCTCATTAGTCTGTCGTCTGAAATCTATCAACAAAACTGCCTTTGCGCCCGGCTTGCAGAAAACTCCGTCCGGCCTGTGCCGGGCAACAGGGCAAAACGGGTATGCGCCTGCCTCGCTTCGCAGGCGTTTCTTGAAACGTTGTTCCGCAGGAATCCTGCAGGGTGCCCGGCGTTGTGCTTGAGTCTTCACGAGGTTCCTGCGGGAAGACAGCGCGGCGAACGTGCCCCCGCAGCCGGCCGCGCGCGCCCCCGCCGTTGCCGGGACGGTCGCCGGCGCGCCCGGCGCAGAGAGTCACAGCATCGCCACCACGTCGTCAGCATGGCCATCGACTTTCACCTTTGTGAAGACTTTGGCGATGCGGCCGGTTTCATCAATGATGAACGTCGAGCGCACCACACCCATGTAGGTGCGGCCGAACATGGTTTTCTCCTGCCAAACGTCGTAGGCCTTGAGCACTTTGCGATCGGTGTCACTCAGGAGCGGGAAGTTGAGACGATACTTGGCCTTGAACTTGCGGTGTGATTCCACCGAATCAGCGCTCACGCCCAGGATGACCGCGCCGTGCAATTGAATATCGCCGAAGCGGTCACGGAAGGCGCAGGCTTCACGCGTGCACGCCGGCGTGTCGTCTTCCGGATAGAAGTAGAGCACGACTTTTCTGCCACGATAATTGGACAGACGCACAAGTTGACCGCGATCGTCCGGCAGCACGAAGTCAGGCGCCATCTGCCCGGCGGTGAGCGAGGTGCCGTTGCCGTTGCTTTGTCCGGCAGTCGCGCTGGCGCGTGACGAGCCGGCCAGCAGTCGGCGCGTTGCGGGCGATTTGGCGCTTGTGCGCGCCGGCGCCTGCTGCCGCCTGGCAGCAGATTTGGCACCGGCTTTTGAGGATTTGAGAGTCATAGTGGGCATAAGCTTTCTCCCGAGAGATTAGTCCACAGTCATGCAATTTTCAGCGAAACAGCAGAGCATGTTGGATCCGTCTGAAATTGTTCCCGCCTCGGTTGAGCCGAGGCCTCCAAAACGCAGCGTTCTCCTGCAGCGGCCCGGCCGTCGCAGGAACATTCTCTTCAAGTTTTGCGGAGCTGCCATTGTCTGGCGCGCCCCCGTTTGTTTTTCACAGATCTGCCAGAACAGCCTCAGCGGCGCGGCGGCCGGAGACCATGGCGCCGTTGATCGAGGCATTGTCGCGGTGATCACCGCAGACGTAAAGCCCTGGGCGCAAGCGCACGGGCCGTTGTGGTGGTTGCAGCGCCGGCGGCACCTGCCGGGGCAGGGCATGCGCCAGCCGGTAGATTTTCAAGAGGCGCCAGCGCTGGACTTGCACGCCGAACCATTTGGCGAGCTGCATGCGCACCGAGAGCTCGAGCTGCTTTTCATCCTGCAATACAGTATGCAAAACCGTCGCGGAAATCAAGTGGGCGCCCGCCGGCGCATAGTCCGGCGCCACGAGATTGGGCACGCAAAAGTTGTTGACCGGCCCATCCCCCTCGCCATTCAAGAGCAAAATCGGCTCATCGAGAGGCGGATGGTGGGCGGCATAGTAGCAGCACACCACCTGCTGCATGGGCACCGCCGGCAGCTCGGGGCACAAGCGTGCGGCTTCCGGGCCGTCCGTGGCGATGACGATGGCGCGCGCCGTCAGCCGCTCACCGGTGTCGAGCGTGATGGTATTCGCGGTCAACCGGTTCACGCGGCACTGAAGTCGCACTGCTGCCGCGGGCAGGGCTGCGGCGAGTTGCGCCGGAATGCTACCCATGCCCCGCGCCGGCAGCACGGTTTCTCCCGAGGCCAGCATGCGGAAAACGAAATCGAACATGCGGCTGGAGGTTTCCAATTCCGGCTCGAGAAAAATGCCACCGAAAAACGGTTGAAAAAAGCGCGTGATCATCTTCGCGGAGAAGCCGGCAGCATGCAGCGCTTCCCGCGTCGAGGTTTCCGGCCGCTGCAGCAGGTCTTCCAGCGCAGTGTTGAGCACACGGCGCCGCAGCGCCGCCATCCTGATCTTGTCGGCCAGCGTTCCGGCCGGCGAGAAAAGGGTTTTGATGCCGTCGAGCGGCCGGCGCCAGGGATCGGCGAGGCGGTGAAATCGGCCGGCATGACGCACGAGCGCCCCGGGGTAGAATGGTTTCAAATCGAGGCCGGCATAATCAAGCGTACGCGCGGCCTCGGGATATGCCGTGAACAAGACCTGAAAGCCGCGGTCAAGCAGGAATCCCTCCACCTCGTCGGTGCGCACGCGGCCACCGGCAGCGTCCGCGCCTTCGAGCAGCAGGACCGCAACGCCATCTTCCTGCAGGCGCCGGGCACAGCACAGCCCGGCCAGCCCCGCGCCGATGATGATGACTTCAGCGTCAGGCATGAGCCGCCTCCCGAACTCTGTCAAGCAAGCCGGAGCCTGTTGGTGTTTGGCGCAAACGGTTGAACAAGGCAGCCCGGCGAGTTCCCATGTCACGGAAGTTTTGTTCGCTTCTCGTCATTTGCTGCTGCCCTCGCTCAAGTGGTCATCCGGGGGCGCAGGCTGGCCAGGCCGCCGTCGACACCGAGAACCTGTCCGGTCACCCAACTTTGCGCGGGCTGCAGCAGCCACACGATTGCCGAGGCGACGTCCTGCGGCTCGCCGATGCGACCCAGCGGGTGCAGGGCGAGCGAGGCTTTGAGCGCATCGGCATTGCCGGTGAGGCGGGCGGTCAGAGGCGTGCGCACCAGACCTGGCGCAACCACATTCACCCGCAGTCCAAAACGCGCATAGGTGGCCGCGGCCGAGAGCGCCAGTCCAATCACACCGGCTTTGGCGGCGGCGATGGCTTCGTGATTGGCCATGCCGGTGCGGGCGGCGGCGGAGGACAGGAGCACGATTGATCCGCCGCTGCGCAGCATCACACGGCTGGCGGCGCGCACGGTTGCAAAGGCGCTGGTCAAATTTGCGGCGAGGGTGGTGTGCCAGTCAGCTTCCGTGGTTTGATGCGCCGGTTTGAGCAACATCGAGCCGGCGCAATTGACCATGCCATCCAGCCGGCCAAAGCGCTCGAATGCCCGGACACAACAAGCTTCCACCTGCTCCAGTTGGGTGGCATCGACAACGGCATACTCGCCGCCGACTTCTTCTGCGAGCGCGGTCAGTTTTTCTTCTGTGCGGCCAGCCAGCATCAGACGGGCGCCGTTTTGTTGCAAGTGGCGGCAGAGCGCGGCGCCGATGCCGCCGGTCGCGCCGACAATCACGTAGGCCGGTTTGCTGTCAGAAGCCGTCGACAATTCCCGGTTCATGCCTGCTTCCCTTCATTTTTCTCAATTGCCCGGATCACGCCGCGCAACATGCCGGCGAACACGAGCTCGTGCAGCGGATACAGCGCATACCAATACAACAAACCCAAAATGCCGGCCGGATCGAAGATCGCGGTCTGCCGTACGCTGGCGCCACCGGCACGAGGCTCAACTTCGAACTGCAGCCAGGCGCGGCCCGGCAGTTTCATCTCGGCGGACAAACGCAGGAGACGATCAGGCTCAAAGGCCTCAACGCGCCAGAAGTCGACTGTGTCGCCGGGCGCGAGCCACTCCGGATCGCGGCGGCCGCGGCGCAATCCCGCGCCGCCGAACAGCAAATCCATGAATCCGCGCAGCCGCCACAACCAATTGCCGTAGTACCACCCGGTTTTGCCACCGATCCGGCGAATCGGCGCCATGGCCGCTGCAGGAGGACTGTTCACCTGTGCCGAGCGGGAATCCACCAGCCGCGTGCCGAACTTGACACCTCCCCAACCGCGAAGCTGACCGGGAGAGGACAGCGCATCCGACCAGCGGGTCTCGGCGAATTCGCGATCCTCATGCGCCAGCGCCCGGGCAATGGCGGCGCTGATGCCGCGCGGTTGAATGGCGAATGCGGTCAAACTGCGCTGGTCGGTGACCACCGTGTCATGCCGCACGCTGTCGATCAATTTGCGGCCGACGCGTGCGTACAATGGCGTCACCAAACCCAGCCACAAGCTCGACAACCGGGGGGTGAGCATGGGCACCGGAATGATCAGGCGCTGCAAGCCACGCTGGCGGGCGTATTCTTTCATGAGATCGAGATAGGAAACTTGATCTGCGCCGCCAATTTCAAAGACGCCTTCGGCCGGCACTTCCAGCGCGGCAATGAGATAAGCAATCACGTCTTCGATCGCGATGGGTTGCGCCAGCGAGCGCGTCCAGCGTGGCGTAATCATCACCGGCAATTTTTCCACCAGGGCGCGAATCATTTCAAAGGACAGACTGCCCGAGCCGATGATGATGGAGGCGCGCAACTCAACCGTGGGCACACCGGAGGCGCGCAGAATGTGCCCGACTTCCTGGCGGCTGCTGAGATGAGGGGACAGGGCATCGTCCTTTCCCAGGCCACCGAGGTAGATCAGGCGGCGCACACCCGCGCGGCGAGCGGCTTCGGCAAAATTGCGCGCCGCGCGGCGATCCTGCTCCTCGAAGGTGCCGGCCGAGCCCATGGAGTGAACCATGTAATAGGCCGTGTGCACGCCGGCAAACGCCGCCGGCAGCGAACCCGCCTCCAGCACATCCCCCTTGACAATCGCCGTGTTGCTGCCAACCCGCGCTGCCAGAAATTCGGGCCGGCGCGCCAGACAGCGCACCCGCAATCCCCGTGCTTCAAGCGCTTTCAACAGGCGGCCGCCGACATAGCCGGTGGCGCCGGTGAGCAGGATCAATCGCGGCGAGGAAGTATGTGTTTCATTCATGCCGGCATTCCCTCGGGAGACAGCACCTTCCCGTCGCGCAAAACGCGACGCACGTGCTCAAACACTTTGTTGTCCTGCTGGCGGCGGCCCGCCGGCCGCTTGCGCCACGAGGCCAGCACCAGCTTGAGGCGGTCATTGTCTTTCAATTTCGGCTCGTGCCGGCCGAGAAAGGCCCAGTACAACGGCGTGAACGGGCAATTCGATTTGGGATCAAAACGGCAGTGGCTGCAATAGTCGCTCATCCGGTGCAGATAGGCTGCGCCGGCGACATAGGGCTTGGTGGTAATCAGATCGCCGATCGCGAACGTGCCCATTCCCAAGACATTCGGCTCGACCACCCAATCATAGGCGTCGGTGTAGGCTGCCCAAAACCAGTCGGTCAATTCGCGCGGCGACACATCGAGCAGCGTGGCAAAATTGGCGAGTACCATCAGGCGGGTGATGTGATGGCTGTAGCCTTCTTCCCATACGCCCCGCACGACCTCGTCGAGACAGGCCAGTCCCGAGGGCTGCCCCCAAAACGCCGGCGGCAGCGGCGTGGTTCCGCCCAGGAAAGCCGGCGCTGCGCCGCCATCATCGGCCGTGCCTGGGAGCTGGGAGGCACGCCATTGCTGTTTGGCCCAGCGTTGATAGCCGGCATCGCCCGGCGCAGTCGCCACAGCCACCTCCCTGTCCGGGAGTTGGCGAAAACCATCGGTGGCCACGTGCACGTGATGAACGAACTCACGCCATCCCAAAATCTGCCGAATGAAGCCTTCTTTGCTCGCGAGCGGAATGTCGAGCTTCTCCGCCTCCCGGATCACGCGTGCGGGCAGCAGGCGATGCAGATTCAACAGGGCGGAGAGCCGGGTGTGAAACAAGCTGCGCGAGCGGACGGACATGGCGTCTTCATAAGGCCCGAAGAGCGGCAGGCACTCACGCTTGGCCCAATCCCACAGCGCTTCTGCGTCTTCAAGACGCGCGGGCAACATGCGCAAGTCCAGCCGGCCGGGATGATGCGCAAAGCGCGTTTCGATCAGCTCGGCGACTTCGCGGGTGAGGTCATCAGGAGTAGAAACCGGAGGCGGCGGTGCGGCTGGGCCGTTCTTCCACGGCTGGCGATTGGCCGCGTCCATGCTGAATTTGCCGCCCAACGGTTTGCCGTCTTTCATGAGAACACCACTCGCGCGGCGCACATGACGGTAAAAGGCGTCCATGCGCCAGCCGGGTCCCTTGCTTTTGCTGGCGAAGAATTGCGCCGTGGTGGTCAGCCAACCCTCGTGCGGAATCATTTGCAGACCGCCCTCCTCGATCAACGGCTGGAGATCGGCCCGCAGCTCACGCTCGGCCGGCTCCATGACGCGCAGTGGGCCAAGCTCCGCCACCAAAGGCCGCAGGGCCTCGCGATAAGGCACCGCAGCAACGACATGACGGACGGCAACGCCACGGCTGGCTTGTTCCACCGCAAAGTGGCGGAGATTTGCCAACAGTAAAGCCAGCTTTTGTTTGTGATAGGGCCGCCGGCTGGCTTTCCATGTGTTTTCAATCACCACAATGCCAAGCTCGCGAGCATGCTCGCGGCTGAGCGGCCCGATTTCGCTGGTAAGCTGATCATAGGGCACAAACAGCCAGCGGCGGTTGGCGGAATCGACCTGCCAGCGGTTGAGTTGCTGGTAAAACCGGCGCATAGACTTGCGAATCAGGTTGAGAGCACAAAAAAGACGGCGGGAGGAAAGAGGTTCCAACCGCCGTCAGGTAAGAAAACCGAGAACTTCGAGATCAGATCGGACCTCTCATATTTTTCCGAACTTTCACATGCAATGACTCATGCTTTTCACTGGCGTGAGGTTCTCAGCTTCTATGGTGATGATGATTCAGCCACGTTCGCTTCGCTGCTTGCAATCACGGCCGATTTCTTCAACTGCGATAGATGAACAGCCTCGTGTCTCATGCTTTTGCCGAGGCCGGCGGCTGAATTCTGCTTAAGTAGCTACGGCGTTTGTCTAAGACCATGTCACAATATAACACTTTGTCTAATATTTGTCAACAATATTTTGCTATTTTTTCACATTTTGTCTCTTCTGGCAGCGATAAATCGAAAATTTATATTGACAAATATTAGACATAATGCTATCTTGGAAACCATGGACCGAGAGAACAGGTATCCGATAAACGTCGTGGCTCGCCGTACAGGGCTTTCGCCGCATGTGATTCGAATTTGGGAAAGGCGGTATGGTGCAGTCGTGCCGCAGCGTTCACCGACCAACCGCCGCATATACTCCGAGGCAGACATCGAGCGCTTCACTCTGCTGCGCAAGGCGATTGACCTGGGCCACGGCATCGGCCACGTCGCCAAGTTGCCGACGGAAAGATCGCGGCAGCTCATCGCGTTGGAGGGCGCGCCGGCGCGCGAGCCGGCGGTCGCGAGTGTGCTGAGCGCGAAAAGTCCGGCGATGTCACCTGCGCCCGCCGCACAGGACGCTGTGCACGTCGAGGCTTGCCTGGCCGCGGTGCGGCGCCTGGATGCGATGGAATTGGAACGCGCCATCGCGCGCGCTGCGGTGGCGCTGAGCCGGCCGGTTTTGATCGATCAAGTTCTGGTGCCGCTCATTCACGAGGTGGGCGAATTGTGGCAGGCGGGAACATTGCGGGTGGTGCATGAGCATCTGCTCACTGCAGCGATCCGGTCCTTCTGGTCAACCATTCGCAGCCCACAAGAGGCCTTACCGGGCGCTCCCAACATGGTGATCACAACGCCTGCCGGTCAAATTCACGAGTTGGGCGCGATCCTGGCGGCTGCCACCGCCTCGGCCATGGGATGGCGGACAACCTACCTCGGCCCCAACCTGCCGGCCGAGGAAATTGCCGCGGCACTGGAATTCAACCAGGCGCAAGTCGTGGCGTTGAGCATCGTCTATCCGGATGATGATCCCCTCCTGGAACACGAGCTGCGCCGATTGCGGCACTATCTGCATCCCGGCATCGCCATCATCGTTGGCGGCCGGGCCGCGCAAAGCTACCACCGAGTGTTGGACGAAATCGGCGCTGAACGAATTTACGGGCTCGCAGATTTCCGCGCGAGACTGGCCCGCTTTCGTCGCCAGGCCGAAGCACCGCCGCCGGCGGAATGAACTCGCCGAATCTGCGCCCCATTGCCATTACTGTCGCCGCCGCTCTCGATGGCGCCTGAACCTGCGAGGCTATTGACTTTTGAAGAAAAGTTGCTATATTTGGTCTCGCTTTGAACGATCCCGAGTAGCTCAACCGGCAGAGCGGGTGGCTGTTAACCACTAGGTTGTAGGTTCGAGTCCTACCTCGGGAGCAGGAAAAATCCCAGAATCTTCTGGGATTTTTTATTTTGAGCCTGTTGCGACCCGGAGAGATTGGCCAGCAACTCACGCAGGCAACGGTGGCCCGAGCCCGGGTGCGAATCCGGCTGTTCCGTCCACCGTTTTCATCTTCTCCGGCGGAGAGGAGCGACGCGCGCCGCAAACACCAGCCGGGGCCGCCTGCCGGCAAGTTTCAGATTGACATTTCCGCGGCATTTCAACATATTCCGGCCGGCTGATTCATCTGATATCCCGGCCGATAACAATCACAGGATGAAGTGCCGCGGCAAATTTATGAAACTCTTACGGCGCACCGGGCGCGTGCTGTGCTTGCTCCTGCTCTCCCTCGCCCTGTGCCATTGCGGCTCGGGGGCCAGCTCCCGCACGCTGCAGCCTGAACAGGCGCTCAGCTCGCGCGAGGTGCAAAAATCCCTTACCGCCGTCGTCCCTTCGATCGTGGGCGTGGGCGCGATTTTCAACTACCGGGTGGAAACCTACAACCATGAAACCCCGCAGGGCAAATTCCAGCCGGATTCCACCAGCCCCACTGGTTATCTACTGCAAGCCGGCAACGCCGTTTCCCGCAGCGAGCAGACCGAACGCGTGAACGGCGCGGGCCTGGTGCTGCAGCGCGACACCAACCACACTGTGATTCTCACCTGCGCTCATGTGGTCGTGCATGGCGATACCATCAAGACCTACTATCGCGACAGCTTTGGCCGGCGCACGGACATTCTGCATTCGCGCGCCGTTTTGCGCCGGCAGGAATTCTACGTGCTCAACCAGAGCAACCATCTCATCAGCGCAGAACTCCTCACCGCCGACGAACGTGCCGATTTGGCGCTGCTGCGCGTCGCCTCCAACTTCGCCGTGGGCTTTCCCTTCCCCTTCGAGGTCGCGTATGAGGAACCGCTGGTCTGGGGCGATTACTGCTATCTTTTTGGCTATCCGAAGGAGACCAAGCAACTGACCAGCGGCTTGGTGAGCATGCTGCCGCATGAGGGCTTTTTCATGATCGATGCGGTGGCGCGTTCGGGATTCTCCGGGGGGCCGGTTTTTGTCATACGGCCCCCGCGCGGGTTGCAGCTTACCGGCGTCATCCGCGGCGTCTCCTCGGAGAAACTGTATTACGTCGCGCCGCCGGAAAACGCGCTGATGGGGGAAGCGCTCACGCCCGAAGAGTTGCAGCAGCTCAGCGCCCAGGAAATTAACCTGATCAACTACGGCGCCGCGTATGCCGTCGGGCCGCAGCTCATCGGCAGGTTTCTCAAGGCGGCAGTGCCGGCGCTCGAACGCTCGGGGATTCAACTGGCCGGCAAATATCTTCCGCGCTGAACACCGGGCTGCGGCCTGCGGGCGGAACAATTGTCTTTCACTTCGTGTAACCAACTCTCAGGAAGGAAAACACATGCAACGACGCATGATCTGGAGTTTCATGCTGCTGTGGGCAACTGCGCAATGGGCGGGCGCCCAGGAAAAGGTCGTGATCGTGCCCAAGCGGGTGGAGAGCGCGCCGCGGGCCGTCAACGACAGCACCGACCTTTTTGCCAAGGCCTATCGCTTCTTCATTGAAGGCGAAACCGACATGGCGGCGGACTCGCTGCGCAAACTCATCGATCAAAGCGGCCTCAAACTCAATCCCGACGCCTACTACATCGTGGTCGCCAATTTCACCGACCGCGTTTCCCCGATCGGCCTGCTGCACGGCAACTCCAGCTTTCTCGACACCCGGCTTTATGGCCTGAAAAGCGACAGCCTGTACTATCTCTTCATCTCGCGCACGGAAAACGCGCCTTCCTTCGTCTCGGTGATGTTGAAGACGAAGAAGACCCCGTTTGAAGCCAATCTGCCGGCGTTCCTGCAACTCATCGGCTTTGGCTTGCCGGGCGCGCTCGACCAGCCGGAGCAGAAAACCACCTGGCTGGATTTGCGCCGCTTCGAAGTCCCGGAAAAATTCCAGAAGGTTTCCGACATTTCCGTCATCGTGAAGAAATCCCTCGAGGACGATCGCTACCTGGCGGCGGCAGTGTTCGACAATACACCGCTGGAACGCTGGAGCTATGGCATTGCCACCGCCATCACGACGCTCAAGGACGTCACGCTCGAAATCGGCGAAGACGGCACGATTGTGGTCCGTCCCAAACCCACTGGTGATTTGGCGGCCTTCGGCGTGGTCAACTTTCATTTCAAACCGGTGGACACCAAGGCGCCGACGCTGGCCAGTTCGGTGCACCTGCTGGGTGGCTTGCGACTGGCGACGCACATCGAGCCGCTGCTGGGTTTGGGCATCGGCCTGCCAATCGCCGCGTTTGAGCTGCACGTATTCGCGGGCGGCAGCCTGGCATTTCAAAACGAACTAAAAGCCGGCTTTCAGATTGGGCAGCGAGTCTTGAACGAGCAGGATCCCTTCAAGCTCAAACTGAAGGCTTACCCGCGCTTTGGGTTGGAATTGAAGTTTCCCTAGCGGCCGTGCGCGAAAGTGGACGGCACGACCAAAAGCCCTGCCTGGTGCAGGGCTTTTGTCTTTGTTGGGGGAGGCCGGATGAAGCAAAGCAAAGGGCGGTGAGCGATTGCCAAAGATATCAGCATCAAACAAAAAAGGCCAGCATTGACCGTCTCGTCAATTTGGCCTTTTTTGTTTTGCGTCCACGCTTTGCAGGCAAAGCGGGCAGCAGGATTGGTGCGGAAGGGGGGACTCGAACCCCCACGGGCGAAGCCCACTACCCCCTCAAGATAGCGTGTCTACCAGGTTTCACCACTTCCGCAAGTGAAATCCCCCAGCTTGAACACTCTCACAACAACGTTTCTACTGTTGCTGCGGCGAGGCCGGTTGCTGCTGCGCCGGTGGCGGCACGGTCTGCGTGCCGGGCACGACCGGCGCGCCGATATCCGCCGGCGAAGGCGTGCGCGCCTGGCGCTCCTGGCGTTCCTGGCCCACCAAACTGCTTGACGGGGTCGAGCTTGATTTCATCAAGCCCAGGATCAGCGCCAGGATCATGAAGCTGGCGGCCAGAATCGCAGTCAGCTTGCTCAGAAACGTGGCAGCGCCGCGCGTTCCGAAAACTGTGCCCATGGTGCTGCCGCCGAAGGAGCCGGCCAAACCGCCGCCTTTGCTCGCCTGCATCAAAATGACAACCGTCTGCAACAGGGCGATCAAAAGAAAGATGGTGATCAGAAATCCGTACATGAAAAAATCCCTGAGAGTTCACTTCATAATAGATTTTCCGCGGCCTTGATGATGGCCGCGAAACTTTCCGCTTCCAAACTCGCGCCGCCCACGAGTGCGCCGTCGATATCCGGCTGCTGCATCAGCTCTGCGGCATTGGCGGGTTTCACGCTGCCGCCGTACTGAATCCGGCAGGCCGCGGCGGTGGCGCCGTCAAACAAATTCCCCAGCAGACTGCGAATGAACGCATGCACTTCCTGCGCCTGCCCGGGCGTGGCATTCACGCCGGTGCCGATCGCCCACACCGGCTCGTAAGCAATGGTGACCGGGGCAAACTCGCTGGCCGTCAGGCCTTGCAAGGCGCCCCGCACCTGCGTTTCAACCACGCGCTGCGTGTCACCGGCCTGGCGTTGGGCGAGTGTCTCGCCGAGGCAGACAATCGGCCGCAAGCCGGCGGCCAGCGCCCGCTTGAGCCGGCGATTGACGGTTTCATCGGTTTCGCCGAAATACTGGCGCCGCTCGGAATGGCCGATGAGAACATATTCACAGCCCACACTCTGCAGCATCGCTGCCGCGATTTCGCCCGTGAAGGCACCCTTTTCCTCCCAGTGCAGATTCTGTCCACCCAGCTTGATCGCCGAGCCTTTGAGCAGCTCCGCTGCCGTGCCCAGGTGGGTGAAAGGCGGAAAAACCGCCATGTCAACTTTCGTGATGTTTACGACTTTGACTTTGAGGGCCTTGATCAACGCGGCGCCTTCCGTCAAGGTCGTGAACATTTTCCAATTGCCGGCCACGAACGGGCGGCGTGCACGACTTGCCATTGGTTCCTCTCAGAGCGAACGTGCCATCAGGTGGATCAAGTCGATGACGCGGCACGAAAAGCCCCATTCGTTGTCGTACCAGGAGAAAATCTTCACGGTCTTGCCGTCATTGTTCACGAAAGTCGACAGCAAATCGACGATGGAGGAATTGGGATTCATGCGAAAATCGATAGAGACCAGCGGCTCGGTGGTGTACCCGAGGATGCCCTTCAACTTGCCGTCCGCCGCTTCCTGCAACGCTTGATTGACTTCCTCGACCGAGGTGGCTTTCTCGACTTCGAAGGTGACATCAACCAGCGAAACGTTGGGCGTGGGCACGCGCACGGCGATGCCGTCCATCTTGCCCTTGAGTTCGGGAATCACTTCCGCCACGGCTTTGGCGGCGCCGGTGGTGGTCGGGATCATCGACAGGCCGGCGGCACGGGCGCGGCGCAGGTCCTTGTGCGGCAGATCAAGAATCTTTTGATCGTTGGTATAGGCGTGAATCGTGGTCATCAAACCGCTCTTGATGCCGAATTTTTCCAGAATCACTTTGGCGACCGGCGTCAGGCAGTTGGTGGTGCACGAAGCATTGGAGACCACGTGATGCCTGGCGGGATCGTAAGAGCTGTCGTTCACGCCGATCACCACGGTCAGGTCCTGGCCCTTGGCGGGCGCGGTGATAATGACTTTCTTGGCGCCGCCGGCGTTGATGTGCTTGACGGCTGCGTCTTTATTGGTAAAAAGTCCGGTCGATTCCACGACGATGTCCACGCCGAGATCGCGCCACTTGAGATTTGCCGGATCCTTCTCCGCGAAGACCTTGAGCGGCCTGCCATTCACCAGAATGGTGTTGTCTTTGGCGGAGACTTCGGCCTCGAGGTTGCCGAGAATGGAATCATATTTCAACAAATGCGCCAGGGTTTTGGCATCGGTGATGTCATTGACCGCGACGAACTCGATGTTTTGATCCTGCATCGCGGCACGATAGATATTGCGCCCGATTCTGCCGAAGCCATTAATGCCGACCTTTACTGCCATACACTCCTCCACGCGCTAACGTTCACAGCAACCATGATGAGCTTATCCAAAGAAAACTTTGGCAATTTCGAGAATCTCGGGGTCGATCGTTTTGGGCTGTTTGAGCGCCACGGCCATCGGCACTTCGACGATTTCGGTGCCGCGCAGCGCCGGCATGTAGCCGAATTTGCCCTGATGAACCATGTCCGCTGCCCGCACGCCGAAGCGGGTGGCCAGCAGACGGTCGTAAGATGTCGGCGAGCCGCCGCGTTGCAACGGACCCAGGACTGTCACCCGCACCTCCGTTTGTACCAGCAACTGCTCGAGTTGGCGGCCGACATAGTCGCCGATGCCGCCGTACACCGGATGATCAAACTCATCCACCGGGCGGGGCAGGCTGGCATCGCGGTCCGCCTCGCGCGGCCGCGCGCCTTCCGCCACCACGATGATGCTGAAGTTCCGTCCGCGGCGCTTGCGCGCTTCGATGGCCTTCGCCACTTCGGCCACGGAAAACGGCTGTTCCGGCACCAAGATATAATCGGCACCGCCGGCAATGCCCGCCACTGCGGCAATGGCGCCGGAAAAACGACCCAGCACTTCCAACACCATCACACGGTGATGCGCCTCGGCGGTGCTGTGCAGCCGGTCAATCGCCTCGGTGGCCACGCCCACGGCCGTATCAAATCCGAAGGAGACGTCGGTGCCCGCCACATCATTGTCAATGGTTTTCGGAATGCCCACCACCTTCAGGCCCCGATCCGCCAGCTTGTGCGCCACGCCCATGGTGTCTTCCCCGCCAATGACCACCAGCGCATCGATCTCGTAGCCCTGGGTATTCTCCAGGATCTTCGCGACGCTGGCTTCGCTTTTGAAGGGGTTGACCAGCGAGGTGCCGAGAATCGTTCCGCCCTTGGGCAGGATGCCGGACACCGAATACAAGCTGAGCGGTTCGATATCTGCATCGATCAAACCTTCCCAGCCGTTGCGAATGCCCAGCACTTGGTCGTCGTAGGCGGTAATCGCGCGCCGGGTCACAGCGCGAATGCACGCATTCAAACCCGGACAATCACTGCCGCCTGTCAATACCCCGACTCTCATGCTGCTCAGTCCTCCATAACGATTAAAATCCCAAGCGATTCACCAGTCCTTGATGAAATTCGACTTGGGAAGGATGAAGTCTCGCTCATTGCGTTGAAGCTGCAGCCAGATTCAAAAACGACCGGCAAAGATAGCAAAAATCGCCTGGATTGTCAAGCTTTTATCCCGCCGCAATCAGCTTGATTCCCAGCTCTTGCAACTGCTTCGGCGAGACCGGCGAAGGTGAGCCGTCCATCAACGAGACCGCCGAGTTGGTCTTGGGAAAGGCAATGACATCGCGAATCGACTTGCGGCCGGCCAGCAGCATGACCAGGCGGTCGAACCCGAAAGCAATGCCGCCGTGCGGCGGCGCGCCGTATTCGAACGCTTCCAGGAGAAAGCCGAATTTCTGCTCGGCCTCCTCCTCGCTAATATTGAGCAGCCGGAACATCTTCTGCTGAATGTCGCGGCGGTGAATTCGAATGCTGCCGCCCGCGATTTCGGTGCCGTTGAGCACGAGATCGTAGGCCTTCGCCCGCACCTCGCCGGGCGCAGTGTCCATCAAGGCCAGATCCTCATCCAGCGGTGCAGTGAACGGATGATGGCATGCCACCCAGCGGCCCTCCACGTGATCGAACTCCAGCAGGGGGAACTCGACCACCCACAGCAGCTCGAGTCTATCCTTGGGAATCAAGTTTTCCGCTTGTGCAAGTTTCAGCCGCAGTGCACCCAGCACTTCCCTGGCCTTTTCCTGCTTGTCGGCCACGAACAACAACAAGTCCTCCACGCCGGCGCCGAAACGCTGGTTCACACGATTCACGATTTCCGCAGGAAAGAACTTGACCGCGGAGCCCTGCCAGCCCTCGCTGCTGTTCTTGATTGCCACCAAACCCTGCGCGCCCATTTGGGTCACAAACTGGGTCAGCTCGTCGATCTGTTTGCGGGAGTATTTCGCACCGCCGGGCAGGCAGATTCCTTGTACGCTCTTGCCGCTTGTGGCCGCCTCGACAAAAATGCGAAAACCGCAGTCCGGCGCCAGGTCCGTGAAATCGCGCAATTCCATGCCGAAGCGGGTGTCGGGCCGGTCGCTGCCGAAACGCGACATGGCCTCGGCATAGGTCATGCGCGGCAGCGGCAGCGTGAGCTGCTGGCCGAGCGTCGCCTGCACCATCTCCGCGACCAGCCCTTCCATCAGGCCAAGAACGTCATTGTGATCGACGAACGACATTTCCACGTCGATCTGAGTGAATTCCGGCTGGCGGTCGGCGCGCAGGTCCTCGTCGCGGAAGCAGCGCACGATTTGAAAATAACGATCCAGGCCGGCGACCATCAGAATTTGCTTGTAGGTTTGCGGGCTTTGCGGCAGCGCATAGAAGCTGCCGTGATAAAGCCGGCTGGGCACCAAATAGTCGCGCGCCCCTTCGGGCGTGCTTTTCATCAGCATGGGCGTTTCGATTTCCAGGAAACCGTGGCGGTCAAAATAACGCCGCACAAGCTGGGCAAGCTGATGCCGGATGATGAGATTGCGCTGCATTTCGGGGCGGCGCAAATCGAGATAGCGGTATTTCAAGCGCAAATCCTCAGCCGCCTCGGTTCGATCATCAATCGCAAACGGCGGCGTTTTGGCGGGATTGAGAATTTTCAACTCCTGCGCCCGCACCTCGATTTCACCGGTGGCGAGATTGGGATTGGACATGCCCGCCGGCCGGCGCGCAACCGTGCCGCGCACCGCAATGACGAATTCGCTGCGCAGACCCTGCGCCAGCGCGTGCACCTGCGGGTTGTCGGGCGCAAAAACAACCTGGGTTTTGCCGTAACGGTCGCGCAAATCGATGAAGAGCACGCCGCCATGATCACGCCAACTGTCGACCCAACCCGCCAGCGTCACGACCGTACCCTGATGTTCCGGACGCAGCGCACCGCAGGTGTGCGAACGTTTCCACGCGTTTGCCGTGCCGGCGCCCGTCATGATCCCGGCCGCGGCTGCTTGCGGCGCAACGTTTTTGGTTTCCAACGATATCCTCCGTGAAAGTTTCGGTATTCGCGAGCCGGAATATAGCAAAATTTGACAAAATAAAAAACCGCTCGTCCAACGACCCGACGCGGTCATCGCTGGAACAAGCGGTTGGGAATAAAATTCGAGAAGTGCGAAAATCAGTAGCCGAAGGTGTACACCTGGCGCACGGTCGTATTGCCCTTCTTGGGATCAATGGCGCCGAAATCATCCCACCGCCGGATGCGGCTGAGAATGCATTCCTCCACGTCGGGATTGTTGACCGTCTTGGAAACAATGGTTGCGCTTTCCACCGTACCCTGCGGCGTAATCACAAAGCGCACGACGATTTTGCCCTTTAAATTCGGGTCACGCTTGATCGCGCGCTGATAGCAATATTCGATGGCCGGGCTGTGCGTGGCCACCACCGCCTGAATGGCGTCGGCGTCACGGCCCGCGCCGCCGGTTTGTCCCTCTTCCGCTTCGATCAGCGGCTTCTCGCTGCTGATGACCAGCTCGCCCGACCGGCTCACGCCTTTGGCCTTGCCTTCGCCCAGGCCGCCAACCAGGGCATCGATGTTGCCAGTGCCAGTGTCACGGCCGCCGCGAACGCGGCCTTTGCCGGGGCCGCCGGAACCCACGCCGGTGCCTGCGGCGCCCGCACCCCCCTCGGCTTCTGCACCGCTGCCGGCTCGCTTGATGCCGGTCACACCTGCCAGCGCTTCGTCAAGATTGGCGTTGGCGTCGTGGCCGCCCAAAATGTCCGCGGCCGTCTCTCCGGTTGCCAGTCCGCTGCTGCTCGTCAACAAACCGAGCAATCCCTGGTTGCCCACTTGTTGGCTGATGGCCGCGCGCGAACGCCGGCCGCCCGCGACCGGGCCGCTGGTACCGGCAATTTCGCCGCCGCCACCGGCTTCACCCGTGGGACTGCCGCCGGGGCTGCCGCGCGAGACGCGCCGGGAGGCGGTGGCACCCACGGTGCCGGTCGCCGCCGCCGTGCTGGCTTTCGGCTCCTCTTCCGGCGCCGCAATTGGCTGAGATTCAGGCGGCATTTCGACGAACTTGGTTTCCTTGGCGGCCTTCTCAAGCACCAGCCGCGCAAACTGCTCCTGCACCCGCGTCACATCGTGGCTCGGCGGATTGTTGATGAGATAGATAATGAGGAGAAAATGGACAAGCAGGGATCCGATCAGCGTCATGGTGAAACGGCGATCGAACGACTGCCACCAGTGAAACTCGAATTCCTTGGGGAAAGCAAGGCGAGCGTCCGGTGTGCGGTCGAGTAAAGGATTGCTGCTCTGCGCCGGCATAGGATCCCTGGAGGTTGTTGAGCTCATCTGACTGAAAGAATTGATTCATCGTCCACGCGGCACGGCCGGCCGTAAGGCGGCCATGCCCGAGGTTCATTCCCCTTCGCGGTAAACGACCAGCCGCATGTTGGGGTAATCCGAAACGCCGCAGGTGCGCATCACCTTCACCAGCTCGGCATACGGCAGCTCCTTGTCGCCCTGGATCATGACCTTGCCGGAGAACTTGACGCCGTAATCGACTTCCATCTTCTTGGCCTGCGAGCTGTAATAGCGCAGCCGTTCCTGCAGCGGTTTGATAATGCCGTTTTCGACCACCGCCGGATTGTTGGACATGACATCGTCCATGGTGGCGACTTTTTCGTGGTTCACCAGAATGATCTGCTTGGACACGATCAAGTCCAAGCCGACTTGCGCCGGCTCCTCGATCCGGGAGTTCGGCAGCTTGAGAAACTCCGAAGGTGAGATGAGCTGGCCTTCGGTCGAGAACGTCTTGAGCAGGAACACGAGAATGATGGTAAACATGTCCATCATCGACGTGAGGTTGAGTTTCACGTCGACGGGCTTCGTGTCATGCTTTTTGATGCGGGAGGGTATGAAAGCCATAAACTATTCTGCTCAAATTGTGGAGGCGTCCGCCGGCGGGCTTCCGCCGGCTGATCCAATGAATCGTGACGGTCGAATTCCGAAACCGCACTCGGTTCGGCCGCGGCGCCACGCTGTTCCAACCACGGCCTGGTCGCGGTTGAACCTGACCGCCCTGGCATGGCAAAACCCATTGGGCGGGGTGAGCACCCGGCGGGCCGGCGGCCATCGTACCGGCGGCGAAACCGGCCGGGCCCGGGCCTCAAATGATGCCGGCGCTCAGCGATACCTGTGGAAATAGCAGCACGGGCGTGCCGTCGATCCGAATGGACCGGGCGGCGTCCATGGTGCTGACCAGAACTTGATAGCGGATCTTGTTCTCCGCCTGAATCACGATGGATTCCGAGTCCGAAAAACCGTTGCCGGCTTTTTGCTTGATCTCATAAAGCTTCTGCGACAACGCATCGAAATTGTATTCGCCGTTGCCGCCAATCGGAATCGTCGGGCCGGTGGCAGTCGACCCGGTGAGCACGGCCGCCGCGCTGGAGATGTAGAACCCTTGATCGGTAATCGAGACGGTGAGATCGAGATTGCGCTGGGTTTCCTTGGGCGCGTTGCTGCTGCCCAGCGTGCCGGCAGCGCCCGCGGCGGGCGGCAGATTCAGCTCGATGATGCCGATCTTGATGAATTGCGCGGAGGACAGCAGCAGCGGAATCATCACCACCATCAGGTTCATGATGGGGGTGAGGTTCAGGTCCGTGCTCTCCTGCCGAATGTGCCGGCGCTTCGAGGGTTGAAAAGCCATGGCTCACTTGTTCCCGGTCAGAAGGTTGATCAGCTTGACCGTGTGCTCATCGATCTCGTCGATGATCTTGGCGGTCTTGTTGAACAGGAAAGTGTAGATCAAAATCGAGGGGATGGCGACGGCCAGACCCATGAGCGTGGTGTTCATCGCAGCGCTGATGCCGGCGGCCAGCATGCGGGCTTTCTCGGCGGCGTCGATGCCGGCGGAGGAAACCGCCTTGAAGGCCAGGATCAGGCCCCAAATTGTGCCCATCAGGCCGAGCAGGGTCGCAACGTTCGCGAGCATGGCGAGAAAACCGGTGCGCTGGTTCAGGCGCGGAATCACTTCCAGCGTGCTTTCATCCACGCTGTTCTGGATGGAACGGAAATCCGTCACCTCCTGCTCCGCCACGCGGCGCAGGCTGGCTCCGACCACTTGCGCCAGCGCCTTCTCCGGCGCGGCATCGCACAGCGCCAGCGCCTTTTTGTACTCGCCGGCGCGCACGAGCTTGCGAATCTCCGACATGAACTTGCTGGCATTGATGTTGGCCTTTACCATCAAGAAATAGGCGCGTTCAATTGCGATCGCGATCACAAAGGCGCCGACCACGAGAATGGCATACATATAAAGTGCGCCATCGGCCTCCCAGCGGAACGACTCGATGAAACTATCCATGAACAGAACCTCCTGATAGGTTATCCGTGTTGCGTGAAAAACGCCGTTCTAGACAAGCAGCGGTTTCCCTTGTGCGCCAAACTGCACAATACCGTCAATCCTTTTTCTTTGCGGGAATCTTCTTGAGACCGTCGACCTTTTCGGGTTTTTCCACTTCGTCATCGGGCAACAACAGCTCCCGCGAGACGGCTTTCAACTCCCGCGCAAAGCTGCGGTCGGGAATCCGCATCTCTTCGAAATCCGGCTTGCTGCGCTTGGGAATGATGTCCACATTGGGTTTCTCGATGACTGCTTCGATCGCGATCGCCTCCAGCTCCAGCTCTTTGGGTACGGCCTTGTCCTTGTCGGCAGTTGCCGGCCGGCGCAAACTGTCCGCCGCCGCCACTGCCGGCTTGGGCGCGGCCAGAGTGCTGCGGCCGGAATCCGCCGCTGCGCCCTGCGACTGCTGGGCCATGGCCGGCACGAAAAACGCGCAACAAGCAATGACCACGAAAGATCGCAACATCTTCACCTCCCGATCATCTCAAATTCGGCAGAAGACCGCGCTCGAAAATGAGCATTTCCTCATGCCGCTCTTTTTTCAACTGCACTTCGCTTTGATGTTTTTCCCAGCCCGGCAGGCTCTTCAGGAAAATCACCGCCTCCAGCGCGCCACCGGTGTTGTCGGTGTCGCGAATCTCGAAGGCCACCACGTTCACCCCGCCGCGCAAAAAGCTGGAGCAATCATGAATGTGCGTTTTCCCGGCCTCGCCGGCGGAACCCATGACTTGCGCAAGATATTCCCCGTTGACGAACACGTTGTAGGAATCGTCGGCGTGCACCTGAATCTGGCCGGAAACCGGCAGCCCTTTGATGGCGAAACTCTTGCGAAAATACCCGATATTGGCGCCGCTGCGTGAACCGGGATTGGACACCAGCGTGGCGCGCGTTGCCGGCTCGCCGCTGGCGGAGTCCGGCGCGCCGGCCACCGGCGTTCCGTCCGGCAGCCACAGCCGCTGCGCACCGTAGCCGGCAAACACTGTCGAGGCGCCCTGCGTGTGCGCCGCGCCCCACGCGCTGGCAGCGAAATCCATGGCGGTCCAGCCGCGCGTGTATTCCGCCGAGGCCTGCCAGCTCGCATCGCTGTACACCATGGTGTCGGCGATGGTGAGATTGAGCTCCTGCGCATACTTGACCGGATCGCTGCGCACCAGCATCAGGGTGATCTTCTCGGACCAGGGATTCTCGATGGCGTGATCGCGCATGGCCAGGAAACCGGCTTCGAGAATCTTCTTCTTGCCCTCGGACAGCGCAAAAAAATTGTCTTCAAACGTGAGCACCGCGTCCTGCAAGTCCCGCCGCGATTCGCGCCGCAGCCGGTCTTCGAACGCCAGCCGCTCGCTGTTGGCGGCGCTGGCCAGGGAATCGGCCTGCCGTGCAAACGTGAAAACGAAACTCAGAAGCTGATCCTCGGTGTCTTCCAGGGCGCGGGCGCGGATTTTGGCCGCCCGCGCGTTGTTCAATGTCTCCAAATAGGCCTGCACGGCGGCCTCGGCAAAGGAACGGCCGAAATCGATCAAATTCGACATTTCCTCCTTCACGTCATCCGCCTGAAAGTCGGCCGCGTCGACCAGACGCTTGTAGCTGCCGATGTCCGCCGCATACTGCGACAATGCCCGCCGCGACAAACCGGCGTACTCACGCGCCAGCGTGTTGTTGGTCTCCACGATCTTGCGGCGCGAAAGATCGAGCCACGCGCTTTCGATGGCGAGCGAATCACACTCGCGTAAATTGCGCTGGTGCGCCTGAATCGTCTGCACCACCAGCGGCTTGACGAATTTGCCCAGCAATTGATTGCGGAATTCCAGGGCGGTAATCTTGTCCATGTTCTCGGGCGTGGGCGCGTCGAGCAGTTGCTTCATCGAGGCGCTGTTCAGCTCGGCAATGTCGTAGATCACCTCGGAGACTTTGTCCTTGCTGCGCTGCACCCAGCGGCGCGCCACCTGCATGGTGGTGTCCTCCAGCGCCAGCCTGGCGTTGCGCACCGTGGTATCCGCCGGTGAGTTGTACTGGGCCGCCAGCCGCTCGAGCGCCACGGCGGCATGACGATAGGATTGCAGCGCGCGCTCGTACAGTTCGGTGGACGCCTGGTTGATCTCCTTCTTCGCCACGATGCGGCGGTTCTCATCGACCTCGGGGATTTCCTGATCCGCCCAGGTTTGGGCAAACTCCTCGTAGGCGGCGCCGATCTTGTGCGTGGCTTCATAAAGCCGCAAGGTGCCGAAGCTGGCCACGCGCGTATACCCGTCGACGATGTCGATCAACGCATTTTTCTTGCGCTCCTTGGCGGCGTCCATCTGCACGCGCGGCAGCTTGAAGCGCACCTCGGCGAAGTCACGAAACTTGAGCTCGGTCAGCCGGAACAGGGCCTCGGCGGAGAAAAAGTCGTTGTGATCCATCTGGCGCTGGCGGAAGTTGTCGCTCTTGGCCATGGCTTTTTCGTACTCGGCGCGCGCCTGCGGCAGCAGCCCCTTCCATTCGAAGTATTCACCGCGGCGATAGAACGTCTCGACCACACGCGGTGAATCCGGGAAGCGCTGGGCATACTCGCCGTACACGCCATTGGCCTCCTCCAGTTGGTCGAGCTTGAGGTGGTAATTGGCAATGTCATAGAACAAGTCGTCGGCGTCTTTGGAGCCGGGATACTTGTCCACGAATTTGCGATTGACGCGAATGGCGCGCGGCCAGTCTTCCGCCCGCACGAAATAAACACTGGCATTGAACAGACTGGTCTCCGCCTTGCTGGAATCCGGCTCTTCATTGGCGAGGCGCTCGAAGGTGAGCGCGGCGTTGAGATAGTCATTCAGCTCGCCATAGTCATACGCCATGTTGTTCAAGCCGCTGAGATAGTGCGGCGATTTGGGGAAGTGATCCGCCAGCAGCGTATAAGTTTCCACGGCGCGGCGATACTCGCGCGCCTGATCGAACTCCAAACCGGCATTGTAGAGCGCAAGGTCGGCAAACTCGGCATTCGGCACTTCCTCGTAAACCCGGCGGTATTCCTCGCCGGCGCGCACATGTTGCTCGACGTGCGCCAAATCCTCGGCTTGCAGAAAGATCGATTCCGCCAGGCGCTTCTCCGCTTTCATGGCGTATTCGCGATTGGGGGAATTCAGCTTGATGCGTTTCGCCACGATCTCACAACTCTTGTAATCCAGCTTGCCGAAATAGCTCTCCATCACCAGATACTCGGCATAGGGCGCGTCCGGGCTTTGCGGAAAGTGCTTGAGCAGCGTCTTGAAATACTTCAGCGCGCCGGCGAATTCATTCTTATTGTAGTATAAAGCGCCGGCCTGGGCGAGGCGTTCGGCGGTTGCCGGCTCATGCGGAAACAGGCGGATGTAATTGTCCAGCGCCTTGCCCAGATTCTGCTCGCCGACCGACAGGGCAATGGGCTCGAGTTTCAACGCCTGGCGCAGGCTGTCGTGGTTGATCTCCACCGCCGCCTTCATCTCGCCGAGTTTCAACGGCAACACCTGGGGCCGGCGAATGGTGTCGGCGCTCGCCATTTCCTGCGCCAGCGCCACCCCGTTTTCCGCCGCCAGCTTTTGAAAGCGGCTGTTCCAGTAGCGATTGCTGATTTCGAGATATTCCGTGAGCGCTTCCGGCGCCTGCTTGAGCTTGGCATCCAGGGTCAGCGCCAGGTTCCAGTGAATGAGCGCGGCCATGGTGTCTTTGGGAAAGGCCACCAGGTACTTGCGGCTGTCGTTCACCGCCTGCGCGTACAGATTGTTGTCGCTGTATTCATCGGCGCGTTTGAGCAGCAAATTGATGTTTTCGCGCAGGGCGCGCTCCGCCAGGGATTTGCCTTCTTTGCGAACGTCCTCGTTGGTGTTGTGCTGCCACCAGGCCGTGCCTTCACGATAATCCATGAACAGGCTGTCGCGCTGCAGGTAGGCCATCTGCTCATCATCGAGCGCGCGATACGCTTCTGCGATCTTGGCGCGCACCAGCGGCGCCACGGGCGCGTGGGGATACATGCGCAGCAGCAGGTGATAGGCGCGAATCGCATTCTCGTGCTCTTCCTTCACGTTCAAGTAGATGTCGCCGATGCGCATCAGGATGTCCAGGCCGTACTCGCGGCCGCCCAGGTCGGCAAGATACTGCGCCGCCTTGTCCGCGCCCTCGTAATCAAGGAATGAAATGCCGAGGTATTCGATCGACTCTTCCAGCAGGCTGGGATTGGTGATCTGATTCTTGGGGTCGAGGCGCCGGGCGCGATGCAGATCGTCGGCCAGCAGCGTGAAGTAGGAAATCGCCTGCGGGTAATCGTTCCGTTTGTAATGCGCCCAGCCCAATCGGTACAGGGCCTCGTCGTATTTCGGGCTGTCGCCATAGCGCAACACCTGCTGATAGATGGCGATGGCGCTGTCGAGATTGTTCTTGGGAGGATTGAAGTAGAATTCCGCCACGCGAAAAAGCGCATCGGGGATGTAACGGCTGTTCGAGTATTTTTGGATGAAGTCCTGATACAGCGCCACGGCTTCCTGCCGCTGCCCCAGATCTTCGGTCAGAAAGGCGATGTTGTACGCGGCATCATCCCGCAATGGGCTGTCCGGATGTTCCGCGAGGATGCGGCGATAGAGCGCGAGCGAAGCGGAGTAATCCTTCTTGGGCTCCACCGGCGCCACCGTCACCAGGCCGGAGTCGAGCCTGGCGAGCTGGCGGGAATAGTTCTCCTGTGCCTGCGCGTAGCTTTCCAGGGCCTTCTCGTAGTGCAGCTCGGCGAGGCGCACGATCACCTTGTCCTGCACCTTGCTCTTGGGATGGCTGTCGAGAAAGATCTCCATGTCGCGAATGCCCTTTTCCCGCAGCCAGACGCGCTCGCGATCGGTGCGCAGGCGCTGGCGCTCATAGAAATCCTTGTACTCCAGCAGTTCATCGATGGAGTAGGAGCGAAGCGTGGAGTCGGGGTTCAGGCGCGCGAGCCTTGCACCCTCCGCGGCGCCCGGGGAGGTGGTGCGGGTGGCCTCACGCGTGAGCTGGGCCGTGGCTTGCGGCGCCAGCAGCAGGGCACCGAGCAAATGGGCAAGCGCGACCAGCTTGAGCGCCGGCCATCCGGCACGGCGCTGCGAAAGCAGGTGGAGGTTGGGCGATATGTTCGGAGTTGAGTAGTTCGCGATCATGCTGAGTCAGACTCGGTTAAATGGCTTCCTTCCATTCGCTCGAGGAGGTCGTTGGGGTTCAAATCCCGGGCGCCGCCGAGGCGCCGGTGGCAACCTCCGGTGCCGCAGCCGGACGCGACCAGCAACGGCATCCCGTTACAGCGGGCCTTTGTCCGGCGTGGTCGCCGTCTTGGCTTGCTTTTCCGCCGGGACTTCGGAGCCGGAAGTGTCAAAATAAAAATAGTCGAAATACTTCTGATGCTCGAGTTTGTCCAGGCGCACTTGCTCTTCCAGCAGCTCTGCCTCAATGCGGCGCATCTCTTCATCAAAGCGCTTGAGGCGCGCCTGCAGGCTGGCCTGGCGGTCACGCAGCAGTTGATCAATGGAGGCAATGTTGGCCGCCTGCAATTCGATTTTGTGCGCGCGGCGCTCGAGCTCCTGAAAAGTCAGATCGCTCAGGCCGAACCCGGAGAAGTCCGCCCATTGATCGAAATCGCTATCCACGGCCTCGACTTCGTAGCTGCTCAGCCAGGTTTGAAAACGGTCCATGCGGTATTTCAGATCGGTCAAGTCCTGCTGCAGAATCTCGAAGCTCGTGGCAATTGCGCTGTTGTCGCGCTGGTGCGCCGACAACAGTTCCTGAAAGCGTACCACGTTTTCCTGCAAGCGGGTCTGTTCGCTTTCCATTTCCACCATCAGGCTGTCCACGATTTGCCTGCGATAGAGCGCGCCGCTCTCCTTGACGGCCAGCGGATACTCCACCCAGTAATTCACCGCCTGCAGCGCGCGGTCGGCTTGATAGACTTCCAACGCCCGCACGATCCGATTGCGCCGCTGCACTGCCTCCTTCGCCACTTCGGGTTGGCCCGCTTGTTCCGCCTCGGCAATCAGGCGGTCGAAATGGCGAATCTGCACATACATGCTCTGGCGCTCGTCGGCAAATTCCTCCATTAAGAGATTGCCCTTGGGGCCGCGATAATTGAAGTTCAGCAGCACCGCTTGCAGGTCCTGCTTGGCGAGCGCCACCAGCTCATAGAGCGTGCGGTCCTGGCGCTCCAGCACCTGCTTCTCCATCCGCTCCAACTCGGCGAGCTGTGCCACCATTTG
>JBBIKM010000022.1:38126-52772 GCA_037445455.1 bacterium
TATTCCTGCGACACATCCAGCACGCCGCGGGCGTTGGTGACGTAGCGAAAATCCTTCATGGCCGGCTCGGGACGATCGAGCAGGCGTTTGCAGTGCGCGCTGAGCGCCAGCGCTTCATAGACATAGTTGGAAGCCAGATAATTGCCCAGCAGGGCCTCGGTCTGCACCAGGCTGCTTTCCAGATCGCCCTGCTTCATTTGCGCCCAGGCCAACCCCAACAGGCTCTGGTCATAATGCTCCGAGCCTTTGGAAACCTGCTCGAAATATCTGCCGGCGCTGGCGTAATCACCGCGCTCGTAGTAAATAAAACCCAGTTTGAGCAGCGCGTTGTTGCGCAGGAGCGTGTTGAAGGCATCACTCCAGGGCAGGGTGGCGGCGCTGGCGACGGCCTCGAAGTGGGGAGAAGCCGCGGCCGGGTTGCCCAGATTGGCTTGCGCGATGCCGCGCAAATAGCGGGCGGCCAGGTTGTACTTGGAACTTTCCGGAATCTTGGCCAGCTCGGCGTCCGCTTCGTGGAAGCGATCGCGGGTGAGATGGTTGTAGCCGGCGAGATAGCGGCCGCGCGCGAGCACCTTCGGTTCCAGACTCGCCGCCAGCGAATCCATCTGGCGATAGTAGGCAAAGAACGGTTCCTGCCACTTGAGCGTGTGCGCAATGCTGATCAACCGCAACAATGCCGTGCCGCGAAATTTGCTGGCCGCATACTCGCGCAGAAGCTGTTCATAGACCTTGAAGGCCTCGGGGTAGATGCCGCGCCCGTACAGCGATTCGGCGCGGTAAAACACCACCGCTTCCCAGTTGGGCGTGAGGCCGTGGCGGGCGAAGTGCGGGCCATAGTCCTGCATGGCCGCCTGAAATTGCAGATCGGCAAGCAGGTAACGCTCCGCAGCATAATTGAGCAGGGCGTCGCTGAGATCGCGATTGAGCATGCGCAGGAAGGAGCGCGCATCCGCGGTCTGCAGCAGATTCTTTTTCAAGATGGCGAATTGCGTGCGTTTCACTTCGAAGGCGGTGTGGCGGCCGGCGCGCCATTCCTGAAAGGCCTGCTCCAAAGTAATGGTGGCGGAATCGGGCTGTATGGCATAGCCCAACAGGGTGACGAGTCCTTTGTCCAGCCGGGCCAGAACTTGCCGGCGCTCGGCTTCCACGTCGAGCGCGGCCGCGAGTGTGGGCGCCTGCGCCTGGTCCAGCTTGTCAAGCTGTTGGAGAACCTTGGTGAGTTGATCGACTTCTTTGAGATAGGCGTGGGCAATCGCCGGCTCCTCGTGGGTGACGTCGTAAACGCGCGCCACGATCCCCTGAATCTTCTGCTTTTGCTGCCTGACGAGCTGCAGCGCGCTCGAATCCGCACGCGCCAGCGCCGTGCGCTCGAAGCGTTCCAGCCGGTCGAACATGCGCAGCACCGAATCG
Source organism: bacterium (assembly GCA_037445455.1). Lineage (GTDB taxonomy): Bacteria > Zhuqueibacterota > Zhuqueibacteria > Zhuqueibacterales > Zhuqueibacteraceae > Coneutiohabitans. The sequence continues at coordinate 39,537 of JBBIKM010000022.1, forward strand.
ACTTCGACGTCGTATTCGCGCACCAGCCCCGCCTTGTAGCCGGTGGTGGCGACATTCTTTTTGTAAAGCTCCCGGTTTTCAATGGCGCTCAACAGCCGGTCGCGCAGATCGCTGAACTGTTCCAGCAAATCGGTGCGATTCTCCAGGCGCAGCGTCTTGGCCAGCGCATGAATCTCGTCGAGCATGGCGAGAATGGCGTCCAGCTCGGCGGTGTAGTCCTGCACCATGCCATCCATCTCACCATAAATCTGCTGGAAGCCGGGTTGATCCTTGGCGATGCCTTCCAGACCGCGATGCTTGACCTCGGTGTACAAATTTTTGATGCTCTCCAGCAGCATCCGCTCCTGCGCGGCCGTCTCGACGAGGTAGCTCCGCGTCTTTTGATCAAGATAGAACTTCAGTTTCTCGTCATAGCGCACAGCCTTTTGCTTGTCGAAAATGCGGCTCTCTTGTGCGGTTGCCGGAGCGACGAGGAGGGGAAGGAGGTGCAGGCCGGAGGAAAGCAAACACATCGCAGCAATGCTTCGAACGCGACCTTCCCTTAGTCCTTTTGGCCACATGGTCATCCTCGGTTTTGGTAGCATGCCAGCCCACTGCCTGGCGCGACGATCATCACCTTCGCAGCTCGGAGTCGAGAGGAATCGACCCGTGGTCTGCGGCGCACAACCCATCCGTGGATTGCAGATCATTTTTTACAATCTATCTGAGGCTTTATATACTGGCAGTGCCTCACGATTACGTAAGCAATATTTTTCCGACTGCCCGCTCACCAGCACCCGCCAGCCCACTGTCGCGCCCGCGTGACAGTGGCAGCCCCTCGGTTTGCCAGCCGGTCTTGACAGCGAGAGTATACCGCCAGTAAATGAAAATGCCGATTATCGCGGTGATGGCAGCGCGTTCAAAGTTGCAGTTCATGAGGCGCACGCTTCACACCGGCCGCGATGCTCGGCATTGTTCAAACTCGCGCAAAACGTAGCAGCAGTCGCCGCGGATTGCAGAAAAACCAGGGCGGGACGATTGTTTCTTCGTCAAGTTGGCAGGCGAAAAGGGCGGATGATGGAGGCAGGAGGGGACGAGCTCATTGTGAAAAGGACCAATCCTCCGGCCGGTCGCCGGCAAAGCTGATCTACTCTTCGCAAGAGGGTTGGGAGGCGATGCTCTCCCGGCATGCGCATGATGAAGTCTTTGGCTTCAGCCTGGCTGATCCCGGCGGCGGTGACATACAATGGGCGTTTGCTTCTTCCTCTAGAAAGTTCCGCTGCCGCAGGCGTGTCTTTGAACCGGCTCTTGGCCACACCGATGATGACGGACTTTCCATCGAGCGCATCATACAGATGCTTGTCAAAGCCGGGCTTTTGGTTGCCGTCAAGATAGACGTAACCGTCAATGACGATGAATTCGGGCAATTGCTCCGGTGCTTTGTTATTTGGAATTGTATGAGCGATTCCGTGTGTCCTGCAGAAGCCATCCTGTGACGTGCCTGGCACCGTACTCAAATCTTCAAAGGATTATTGCGTGATGAAACCCGGAATCACCTATGCAAAGCAAAGTAGGAAAAGATAACCCACACACCGCGCCAGATTTCCATATCGACTGAACCATCCGGCACAGCAGCGCAAAGGTAAAGACCATCGCATGTGCCTGTACACCCATTCCGAGAGATCCGAGACATCTAGAGCCGGGAATGTCCGCCGAAACGTCAATCCTGTTGTCATGCAAGCGGATCACTCACTTCATCGACAAAAGCCGCTTTGTCGCGCGAAACTCGCCCGCTTCGAGCCGGTACACATACACACCGGTGCTCACGCGCTCGCCGCGATCATTGCGGTCATCCCATGTGACTTGCTTCACGCCCGCGGATTCTTTTGCAGCAACGTCCACGCGTACTCGCACAGCATAGCCTGTAGATCGCGAGTTGCAGTCCCCGGCGAAACCCTGTGTGCGGAAGCAATTCGTCGCGAGATACTGATCGTCACGATGAATTACTCGGCTAAAATCATGGAAGAATAGCTGATAACATAAATCCTCAAGAATTGCTCGACCAGTTCAGCAGAATATCCCATCTCTTTAATCAATTTTTCGGCTTGAACTTTATATTCCTCGGTTTTCTTAAACTCCTCAAATTGCCTTTGTTTGAATTCTTCATATTGCTTATAGTCAAACCTCTTGGCGCGCTTGAATCTCCCCTCCCGGATCTCGAGCAATATATAATTTTCATAAGTGGAGGCATATCCCATATGCACATACTCGACCAGCTCGCCGTAGGGAAGCACCAAGAGACCTGTCAACCAATCAATCTTAACCCTTTCATTATTCGGAAAAACCTCAGCCAACACAGACTTCCATTTGTGATCTGGCAATTCAATCGTGATGTCTTTTAAATACAGCGTGCTATCCATTATTTCAAAGGTGGCGATATAGCCTCTCCATAAAGCTGTGGAGCGACTCCCTTCTTTGGGTCTCTTATCAGGAAATTTTTTAAAGTATTGTTCCAGAGGATTCGAGTGTAAGCTGTATCGCTTTCCTTCGAAAATGATAATGTCTGGAAATTGTGCTGTTGCAAGTAATGCATCAGTGTTTGAAGCAAACACTATCAGAATCACGATAACTTTCATCGTCTTCGCCATACGATGTCTCTCCTTCACTGTAAACTGGTTTAGCTATCAGAGTTTTGCCAATCTGCGCCAACCTCGACACGATAAAGATATGATCGTCTTATCCTGAGTTGTACGCCTTGCCGTGAGCCGGGCAAGGTGTGCATGAGCTGTGATCGCCATAAACGCTCCCTTCGAGGTGCAAAGATACGCTGGAAAAGGAGCAAATACTTCATCTCTTGGGCAAACGCTGAACGCAAAAGTCGGATGAACCTACTCTTGCTCTTCCTGAACTACGCCTTAAAAGCCGCCCCGCACCATAAGCGCGGGGCGAAATAACGCTATAGACTGCAAGAACATTTGAGGCATTTTGACTCCCAGCAAAATCCCCAAAAACAGCGTGTGCAGGATTCCCAGTAGCAATCACACACATCCGTTATAACCTCCCAAAAAAATCTCGCTCCGGCATTTTTGGCAATTTTTCCGATGGGACTCTGAGAAGCGATTATAGCGGAGTTCAATGCTGCCATAGCTACTGCTCCTCTAAGATTACCAGTGGCCTGATTTGGAATTCTCATTTTCTTTTTCTCCTTTGTGTTTAGTGACTTGTTTTCGTGACAGTAACCTAACGGTCACAAGGCCGATGGTTTTGTGAACGCACAAACCAGAAATCTGGCGCATTTGCTTTGCTCAACCTAGCATCTGGCTTTGCGGAGAGCTGAAAAACAACCTGAACCAGTCGCCGATTGACGAACAGCAAGGGCATCCGATTGGAGAAACACAAATACAGCCCGGAATGCACTTTCCGTTCTTCAAAATTGCCAACTGTGCCGCTTGAGAAGAAAAGATTCCAATATTGGATCTTTTTCCATAATGGTCACGCTTCACACCTTGTGTTTGTGTGGAAATTCTCATGGTTTCTCCTTTGAAAAGTGTTTGAGATGATGAATCGCTGGATATAGATAGTCAATTGCTTCGTCAGCACGCGGACCACGAACGCACGCGATCAACCATCACGGTACAGATGTCGCTCACATCAACGGTGTATCGAAATAATTTACTAGCTCGGGTTGGTAATTGAAGGAGTCGTTGGACTTCCCTTTTGCGGGCGGTTCATTATGTCTCAACGACATCCTAGCTTCATGGTAACTTCGATCGCAAAGGCGCAACTATATGTGCAAATTCTTAATCAGTTACCATTTTCCCGGACGAGAATTCGATTCCTGTAACATCCGCCAATGTTATGTACCGAGGCGCATCTTCGCGAGGAAAGTGAGCAGTGACGCGCCTACTATCCGTTATCCCTAGAATAGGTTAGTTAGCCATTTCACTCTGACGAAACCGGTCGTGCACAAGTTGTCGCAGCCGACCCAGCAGCTAAAGCGCATAAACCTGTAACGGCCTGAGAGCCTGAACAAGCAAATGCTGTAGCAGTAGTCGCTAGCCCACAGCTTAAAGCATCTTCGATCCATGATGAAGGATGAACACAACTATCACACACCGCAGACACAGTCAAATCCCAGAGTGAACCACGCGATTGAACTGGAATTCTCATTTCTCACTCTCCTGAAAAATAAAGTTGTTAATTTGTGCCCGTCACAGGACTGGCTCTTATTAGATAAATTTGCTACCGCACAAACCACGAACGCACCGGCCCGACCATTACTGGGCAGATGTCGCTCACGTCAACGCTGAAACGATACACTTTTCGCGCACGAGTTAGCTGATTCTCAGGATCGAAGAAGGCGAGCTTCACTTCCCAGCAATCTGACTCGGGCCGGCAAATGGGGCTGCGCTCACATTCGATAGCGTCAAGCTGCATGTTGTCCTTCAAGGCCGATTCAAAGATGTTCGCGACGTTCAACGCGTTGGTCGCGGAATAATTGATCGCGCGATGGCATGGATCGACGCCCAGATTGCGCAAATCGTGATAAACGCGCTCAAGAAAATTCCTCACCGCCTCAGCTTTGTCCTTCTCACGGCGTTTCTTCGGCTCTTCGGCTTCACGCGAGCTGCCCAGCACGGCATCGAGCAACGCGCCCGTGTTCCAACTATTCATGCAACGCAGGTTGGGGCAGATCACTGGCACTACTTGTCCCGAAAGCAGACGCGCGCTGGAGTAGATTACGGCTCCCACTGAAATGCGCTCAATTTCTCCGCTAGCTTGTTCGTGCAGAAACTGGCGCAGGCGCAGGTAGGTCTCCATCGCAAACGCGTCTTTGGGCTTGATCGCATAAATGGGCGTCGCGTCCAAATTCAAAGTCCAGTAGATGGAATCTGCGTCTGCCGGATTCTTCTCCAGATACGCGAGCAGTTGCCTCGGGTCATGCGGGTTCGGCGGGATTGGTGAGCCGGTCGGCGATTCCATGTGTTGCATGATGGAATCGCGTCGCGCTTCTGTGCCGAAATCATAGCCGAGTTGTCCAATCGCAAAAACCAGTTGTGGGGCCGCGTTGCCTCCGCCGCCACAACCGCAGCCCGCTGCTGTGACTTGACTCGCGTGAATTTCAGCCTTGCCCGTATCGCGGTCCACGTCGTTTGAAGTCGGAGGAAGCTCGCTAGCTGTTTGGCTCGCGTGCCCCTCTTTTGCAGTCAACTCCGTCATTCCGTTTGCTCCTTTCTGGTTGAATACCGCATGTGCGCCTTTGATGTTTAACCGACCCACTAAAAGTCGGTCACAATTCGCTATCGGATGCTCTTCACATCCAATAGCAGAGTTTAGTATTGCCGTTCGCACGGCGAGTGGATCAAGCTTTTGACCATTGCGCAATTGCAGGCTGAGTAATAGCGCCGCAATGCCGGAAACAATCGGAGTTGCGAAGCTGGTACCGCTGTTTATTGCAACGTCACCGAACGGAACCGCACCCAAGATATTTTCACCGGGCGCGAGAATGCCCTGCGCACGATATTTCTCGCCCCAATTGCTAAACGCGAGCGGCTCGCCCGTCTCGTTCATCGCGCCTACGGCCAGCACCGAAGGCAACGCACCGGGAATATGCAAGCACTCACAGCCCTGATTGCCCGCTGCGGCGACAATGAGCACGCCCTTTTTGACACAATCACGCACTGCGTCTGCAAGTAGCGGATGCGCCGTGCCTGATGAGTTGAACTCGCCGCCGCTGATATTGATAACGTGTGCGCCGTGTTGAACAGCCTGCGAAATCGCGCGTGCCAAATCAACTTGCGAACAAGGCGCAATCTCTCCGTCTGGGCGGTTTGCGAAAAGCGGAATGAGCAAACCGCGACAGCGCGGAGCAACGCCTTGCACCGCGCTGTCATGCTGACCAAAGATCACGCTTGTGATGTGTGTTCCATGCTGCGAGGCCGCGCGTTGATCAGCAACGCCGCTCACAAGCGTTTCAACTTTGGTAAAATGCGCGGCTGCCAGGCTGTGATGCGAAGTATCGACCGGTCCATCCAAAACCGCGACACAAACTCGCGGATCGCCATGCGTTTCGCGCCAGAGTTCTTGCAGACCGGGTAGGCTGGAAAGTGAGAATGCTCTATTGTGTTCAATCACCCTGTTGTGCTCGCTTCTATTACTTGGTGTAATGTGATAGACACCATTCTCGCAATCTACCCTCATTTCATGAACAAAAGCCGCTTTGCTGTGCTGAACTCATCGGCTTCGAGCCGATACACATACACGCCCGTGCTCACGCGCTCGCCGCGCTCGTTGCGGCCATCCCACGTGACTTGCTTCACGCCCGCGGATTCTTTCGCGTCGACCATCGTGCGCACGCGCTCGCCGAGCAAATTGTAAATCGCGAGGCGCACTTGCGAAGCGTGCGGCAGCTCGTATTGAATCATCGTCGAAGGGTTAAACGGATTGGGATAGTTTTGCGCGAGATGAAAGCCTTTGACCAGGCTGGCGGGCCGCTCCGTGACGGCTGTGCGCAGATCGCCGATGAATTTAAAGATTTTCCCCGCAGGCTTGTAGTTTGCGGCCCAGCCCAAATTGATATTAGCGGCCCAGCCCACCGTGGGGCTGGCAAAACTGAGTGCATAGGTCGGTTGCGTGCTTGGCAGAACTCGCCACGTGTCCCCGGCATCATTGGAATACGCAAAGCCCTGCCCCGAACTGGTGACGATCATTTTGTTATTGGTGTTGGGCACGTATTGCATGGTCGAAGGCTCAATCGTCAACGACGGAACCGGATTCCAACTCAAGCCGCCGTCCGTGGTCTTCACCAGCATCGTTGCATTCTTGTCATACAACTCCTGAAAACCGCCGGCAAAGCCCGTGAGTGAATCTGCGAACGCAAGCGTGCGGATGCCGCAATACGGTTCCCCTGTGGCAAGCGGGGTGTCGGTGAAGCTCCAGGTCTGGCCTTGATCCGCAGATCGCAATACGCGCAGCGCGGCACCACCATTGCTGCCATAATAACCTGTACCCAACCACACCTCTTTCTCTCCCTGCACGAACAGCATCGTGCCGCCGCCATCGCCCCAGCCATATTCATTTTGCCGGCGTGCCGGTAAGTTCGCACTCGGCACCGGAGCCCAATGCGAGCCGCCGTCTGTGGTGGTGACGATCAAAAAACTTCCAGCCACGGGATCGCTCATCGCGATACCGTTGTTCGCATCCCAAAACGCAATGCTGTTGAAAAAAGCGCCGGTCCCTGCACTGCGATATTGCTGCGTCCAGGTCGTACCGCCGTCCGCGGTTTTGTAGATGCGCGCGTCTTGCAGCGTGTTGAAGTTGTTTGCGGTGAAATAAGCCGTATTTTGATCGATGACCGCAATGGAATTGAGGGTCAGCGAGGTTGCTCCCGGCACTGTGCCGGTTTTCCAAGTCGTGCCGCCGTCGGTCGTGCGAAGGTACACGCCGGCGGAAGCGCCACCCCATAGCGTATTTTCATCGAGGGTTTTGAGCGAGAAAATCGTTTGCGTTGTGGCAAGGCTGATGACTTTCCACGTGCGCGCCGCAGGCTCTATTTGCAGACCATCGACGTGAGCTTCAGCCGCGCCATTGGCGAACATATAAATGCCGAAAGAAATGAGCGTGCTGTTTTCGGGAACGTCCAAGACAACTTCATATTGCGTCCAATCTGTCGTGCCCACGAGTCGTCTCGTTAGCATGTCATCAAAGCTCAATATTTCATTCCCCGGGCCTGCGATGCTCATCCATAGGCTGACATAACCGGTCGTAATGTTCGCGGTCTTAACGTAAGCGGAAAGCTTGATGGCTTGATTGCTATAGGAGCCGGGCGCGATGCTGGTCATGTATGAGCCGGAGCCGTTGAGGGTCGCCACCTTTGATTTGACAAAGGCAACGCCAGCCGAGCCGTGCGGCGCAGTCGGATCGCCGCCCATGTCATAATCCTGCGGCCGCGAGCCGCCTTTGGACCACGTGAAAGGCTGCGCCACGGCAGACTCGATCGCAGCGCACAAAATAAGCAGCACGGCCATCGGCAGCAAAACACTTGACTTTGAATACATGGCAGACTCCTCTGGATTGGTGGGATCGTACAACACGCGGATTTGAAGAAAAGGTAGGCAAAACAGGAGGGCGATCTCTACCACAGGCGAAACAAATCATACCGAAAATGATACATCGGCAGAGAAAAACAGGGGGAGAAGAAAAAAAACACCCAGGCGCCCGGCGGGCAGGACAACGGCCTCGCGAAGGGGAATCGGCGGGGCAGTGCAGGTACCCGCCTGGAATTTCTCAATTATGGGTGGAGCAGCGCAGGCATCCCTGCTGGAAGGTACGTTGGCTACGCTCCATGACGGCGCGAGCGCTGGGATGGCTCCGAAGGTCAGCCCTTGTCCCGCTCGGCAAATTTGGAAGGAAGGATGTCGAACTGCTTTTCGAAACACTCGGCGAAATGAGAGGGATTGCTGAACCCGACTTCATAAGCGATTTCGAGCACAGTCGCACTTCTTTTGGCCAGCAGTTGCGCCGCGCGTTTCAGCCGCAGCGTGCGGATAAACTCGTTCGCGGTTTGGTCCGTTAGGCCGCGCAGCTTGCGGTTCAAATGCACCCGGCTCATGCCGATTTTCTGCGCGAGAAATTCCACACCCAACTCGCTGTCGGACATGTGCTCTTCGACAATCTGCATTGCACGCGTGAGAAATTGCTCATCCATCGAGGTGACGGCAATGTCTTTGGGCTGCAACGTGATTTCGCGGCCAAAGCGCGCGCGCAATTGCTGCCGCAGCTTGATCAGATTATGCACGCGCGCCAGCAACTCGCGGGCGTTGAACGGCTTGACGAGATAATCGTCCGCACCGGTTTCGAGGCCGTGTACTTTGCTCTCCGCCTCCGCTTTGGCCGTGAGCATGATGATGGGCACGTGGCTCGTCTTCTCGTCGGCTTTCAAAATCCGGCAGACTTCATAGCCGTCGCGCCTGGGCATCATCACGTCGCAAATGATGAGATCTGGAATCGTTTCCAGCGCGAGCGCCACGCCGTCTTCGCCATCCACGGCTTCGTGTACGCGAAACTCCGGCTCGAGATATTGCCGCATAAACGCGCGCACGTCCGCGTGATCTTCGATGAGGAGTATTTGGTTGCTGGCTGCTCGTTGCTGGTCGCTGGAGGCTTGATCCTGGATGCTGGATACTCGATCCTCAATCATCAATTCTCGATCTTCGAGCCTTGCCCCTTGCTCCATGCTCCTTGCCTCGAACTGATCACTGGTGGCAATGCGCAGCGGCAGCCGCACAATGAACGTCGCGCCGTGCCCGACTTCGCTTTCGACGCGAATCTCGCCGCCGTGCAATGTTACCAACTCTTTGGTGAGCGCCAAGCCAATGCCCGTGCCTTCGTGCGCGCGCGTGTGCGAGGCATCAACTTGATAGAAGCGATCAAAGATCTTCTCGCGCAACTCTGCGGGAATGCCGATGCCGGTGTCTTTTACAGTGATCAGTAAACAGTGATCAGTGTTCAGAGGCTTGCGTCGTGACTGATCACTGTCCACTGATAACTGAACACTGACGCTTCCCCCTTTCGGCGTAAACTTGAGCGCGTTCGACAACAAGTTCGAAACGATCTTCTCGATCTTGTCATGATCAAAATGAACGAAAAGATTTTCCTCCGCGGAAGTGAAGCGCAAAGCAATGCCTTTGCTCTCCGCCGCGGAGGCAAACGAAAACACGAGGCCTTTGATGAAGGTCACAATGTTCGCCGGCTGCGTGTGCAGCGCAAGACTGCCGGCTTCGAGGCGCGCGAGGTCGAGCAATTGATTGATCAAACGCAGCAAGCGGCGACCGTTGCGCAGGATCATGTCATAGGCCTCATGCACATTGCCTTTGAACGCATTGCCGCGCATCTGCTCCACCGGGCCGAGAATGAGCGTCAGCGGCGTGCGGAACTCATGCGAGATGTTGGCAAAGAAGCGCGACTTGAGGTGATTCAGCTCCTTCATCTTTTCGGCTTCGACGTGCTCGAGCTGCAATTGGCTCTTCAAGCGCATGCGGTTCAACTCATAGCGCCGCAGGCCGTAAACGGTGCCGAGCAACAGCAGCGCATAGAGCGCATACGCCCACCCCGTTTTCCACAACGGCGGCGTGATGATGATTTTGAGCGAAGTGTCTTCCTCGTTCCATACGCCATCATTGTTGGAACCCCTCACGCGCAGCGTGTATGTGCCCGGATCGAGATTGGTAAAAGTTGCCTCGCGCTTCGTGCCGAGGTGAATCCAATTGTCATTGAAGCCTTCGAGTTTGTAGGCATATTGGTTCTTTGCGCTGTTGCGGTAATTGAACGCCGCGAATTCAAACGTAAGAATGTTGTCTTTGTAGGAAAGTTCGATCTCCGGTTTCGCTGCAATATTCGCATCCACCACCGCGCGACCCTCCGCCTCGTCGGTATTGAAACGGGTGAAACGCGTGATGACCACCGGCGGAATGTAGGGGTTGTCTTTGATGCTATCGGGATGAAAGACGTTGAAGCCATTGATGCCGCCCAAAAACATTTCGCCTTTGGAGTTTTTAAAATAAGCCCCGTTAAACTCGTTGCTCTGCAAACCGTCATCGACATCATAGTTGCGGAAAGACAGCGTGCGATAGTTGAAACGGGAAAGCCCATGCGCCGTGCTCACCCATAAGTTTTCATGGTCGTCTTCCAAGATTCCGACCACGAGGTTATTGGCCAGGCCCTCTTGTGTGGTGTAGAGGGTAAAACGTTCGGTTTCGCGCTCGAATTTATTCAGCCCGGCGCTCGTGCCCAACCAAATATCGCCGTACCGGTCTTCATGAATGGCCCAAATAATATCGCTCGAAATGCTATGGAGATCATTCGGATCGTGGACAAAACGCGTGAACCGCGAAGTGTTGCGATTGAGGCGATGCAATCCGCCCAGCGTGCCGATCCAGATCGTGCTATCGCGCGACTCCAAAAAGCTAATGGTGAAAATGTTGTTCAGGCTGTAAGGATCGCCCGGATTGGGCAGAAAACGCTCGACGCGTGAACGAGTGGCATCGAATTTATCGAGACCATTGTTCGTTCCCACCCAAAGCGCTCTGTTGTGATCTTCTTTGATGAACATGATATAGCCGCTGCTTGTTGCGCGAGCGCCATTCCCGTCAGTGGCATAGGCTGCAAAACCGCCCTCTCGTGTTCGTCGATATAACCCCGTTGTGGTTCCCACCCAAAGCTCTTGGGCAGCGTCTTCATAGAGCGCGCTAATGGTATTCTTGTACGTATTTTGTGGATAGTGCGGATCATGGACGACGCGGGTAAAGCGAGCGTTCTTGCGCTCAAAGCGATTCAAGCCTTGCGCGGTTCCGACCCACAATACACCCGTGTGATCTTCGCAGAAACTCGAAACATTGTTGTTGCTGAGTTGCGAAGACGTATGTGAGAAATGGCGAAACAAAATCGGAGAGATTTGGAGCTTGTGTAAACCGGCAAAGGTGCCGACCCAAAGTATGTCGGAACGGTCTTGATAGAGCGAGATTACATGGTTATCACTAAGGCTGGCAGGATCTTCGGGATCTGGAACAAATCGTGTTGCGCGCTGCATGCTCCGATCAAAGGCAAGAAGCCCGTTTTCTGAGCCGATCCACAGCGTGCCATTGTGATCTTCGCGCATAATATTGATAAAGTCCCCAACGTTGAGCGTGTTCGCCGGGCCCGTGCTCATGGAAAAATCATCAACGTCCGGCTGTGTGCGAACCTCTGCAACCAGCCCCATGCTCGTTCCATACCAAAACCTCTGGGAGCGATCCTGCGTAATGCTCGTCACAAAGTCATAGCCGGCGTCGCCATAATTCAATGTGGTCTGGGCAAAGCTGGTGAAATTTTCCCTGCTTTCATCAAGCTTATAGAGACCATGGCCCGTGGCAATCCAAAGATTCTGCAAGTGATCTTCATGCAGCGCCACAATCCGGTTGTCATGGAAATTCTTTCCGGCAAGCGATTTATGAAGAAAGCGCGTGAACTTTTCGCTCGCTCGGTCAAACCGATTCAGGCCGTTTCTTGTCCCAATCCAAAGGGCGCCGGTATGGTCTTCACAGATCACATTAATCCAATTATGGCTTAAACTCTGATGATCAGTGGAATCGTGAAAAAAGCGCGTAACCTGCTGCGTGCGGGGATCAAACCGATTGAGGCCGCGATCGGTGCCCACCCATAACATGCTTTCGTGGTCTTCAATGAGAGCCGACACCAAGCTGCTCGCCAGCGAGTTGGCATTGCGCGGCTCATGGCGATAGACTGTGAAGGTGTAACCGTCGTAGCGATTCAAGCCGTCCTGCGTGCCGAACCACATGAAGCCGCGGCGGTCTTGCAGTATGCAAAAGATCGTGCTCTGCGAAAGCCCGTGCTCGATTCCAATGCGTTCGAACTTGCTCTGGTCGTTCTGTGCCAGCAGCATGGAGGAGCCTGGATTCAGCGCCAAGCTCAAGGCGAGCAAGATTCTTGTGCCCATCTTCCAGGCATTCATGTTTTGCGCCGCGCTCTCATAAGAGATTCAATCCCCAGCATTGGACTTTGCGCCGCTGTTTTCGATGGCTTGATCGACTGTGGTCCTGGTGGGGGGATACGGCAGGAAATATAGTGGGACTTGCATGAATGTCAAGCACGAGCCCAACAAAAATGAATGGGCGGGTTGCAAATCCAGGCAGGGGGAAGTGGCCTTTCGATACTCCGGACAGACGCAGCTTGGTCATGACAGGCTGTCGCCGGGCAGAATCGCATTGACCGCAGGAACGGCGGGGAAATGGGTGGGGGCCGTCAAGTCTTCATCAGTTCAACTACCTTCAAGCGATTGATCGCGCGCGCCAGCGCGGCCTCGGCGCGCAAGACATCCCATTGCTTGCGGCCCTCCTGCAGGCGGCGTTCGGCGCGCTCTTTCGCCTGCCGCGCGCGTTCGGCATCGATCGCGGAAGCCGGCTCCGCCGCTTCCGCCAGAATCTTCACGCCACTGGGCGTGACCTCGGCAATGCCGCCGCTGATGGCAAAGTACTTCGTCTGGTCGCCGATCTCCACTTTCAGATAGCCGACTTTAAGCGTGGCCAGCATATTGGTGTGATGCGGCAGCACGCCGAAATAGCCAACCTCTCCCGGCGCAACCACGGCGTTGACCGCAGCCGAGAAAACCTTGCTCCCGGGCGTGACGATTTCGAGAAGAAAACTCTTGGGTGAGGCCATGGTGGTCATCAGCCGCCGGCCGGGCGCCAACCCGCCGGCAAC
>JBBIKM010000023.1:0-16203 GCA_037445455.1 bacterium
CTTCCGGCGACCAGAACAACGCCAGCGCCCGCGACACGACTTTCTCCAGCAGCTCTGCCGTATCCGGAATCTCTTCGCCCAGTTCCTGCAGCGCAATCAGCGCGTGCGCGAAGGCATGACTGTCCAGCGGGTAGTCCTTCTTGGGATAGTATCGCACGCGGCCGTCGTCGATGAAAAACTGGCGCCGGTAGAAGGCACAACCGCGCTGCAGGGCCTCGCGGCCGGGGTAGTCCGGTCTCGCTTTCAGGAATTGCTGCAGCGCCAGCAGACTGTAGCCGGTGTGAAAGCTGTCGATCCAGCGGTTGTACCACTCCTCGCCATAGAGCCAGGAACCGTCCGCTTGCTGCCGCGCCAGCGAATAGCGCATGCTGCGCTCAGCCAAGTCCGCACACGCGGCCTCCTCCGTCAACGCGCCGACCCGCGCCAGCAGGGCCGCCGCCAGCATGTTGGCGTTGTGAATGCAAAACCGGTCAAGCGGCGTATAGCTGAAGGCAAAGCTGCTGCCCGCGGCGATGCGATTGAGGCTGCCTGCGATGAACTCACACGCCGATTGCGCGAGTTGCAGCCACCTGCGCCCGCCGGTCAGCTCGTAAAACTCCAGCAGCGCCTGTCCCACAAATGCCGTGGTGACGACATTGGGCGTGAAGCGCGGCGCGTAGAAATGCCGGTTGGCCCAGGGAAATTCATAGCCCCACGCCGCGCCGGCATAACCGGCAACGGCATGCTTCTCCAGCCAGTGCGCGAACCAGGTCGCACGCTCGCGATACTGCGGCTTGCCGGTGCTATGAGCAAGCCGGCAATAAGCGGACAAGAAAAGCGCCATGCCCTTGGCATTGTGCTCCGGCCGAATGCCCAGCACCGGCCGCAGATTCACCGGCGCGCGCTTGACTACTTGCAGCGCGGCCATGCCCAGCACGCGCGAGCGGCCGGTAAGTGCCGCCAGCAGCGGGCTGTTGAGGCCGTCGTGGGGATCATAGCCGCAATAATCCCTCGCCTGCAACCAGCGCTCATGGCGGGATAAGATCTGTTGCAGGGAAAAAGAGCGGACCCGCGAAGTACCCGGCGGCACCGGCGGCGGGTCGGCGGTCAGGTGAGATCGGACCATGTGATGGGTTGCGGCCGGCGGGTGCGCAACGATTCATTGATGGCAAGAGTGACCAGCGAAGGATAGAACAAATCCCAGGCCGCAGAGGCGGACTCACCGCGCAGAAAGGCCGCGACCTCTTCCGCATAGCCCTTGCCCGGCAGCTTGAGCTTTTCCCGGCCGGCAGTGGAATAGAATATCGCGCTGGTGAAGTTGTCGAGAGTGGCGCACAGGCCGCCGCCGAAAATCTCGAGGTTTTCTTTCGGCATGCGCGTGCTGCCGTTGGCGAGATAAGACACGGATGCCAGTCCGCCGTTTTGGAAACGAATCGTGGCCACGACGTTGTCGGCTGGCACTGCCCCGCTGCCGGGCGCCGCGAAACCTTCGGCGTAAACCGACTCCGGCGCCGCGCCGATGAAATACTGCGCCAAATCCACAAAGTGGCACGCCTCGCCGATGATGCGGCCGCCGCCCATTTGCGGATGATGCAGCCAATGCCCGCTTTCCAGAAAGCCGGCATGCACGCGGTAATTGACCACCAGCGGCGCGGCCACGCCGGCAAATCTCCGTTTGAGCTCCCGTGCCAGGGGCGCATGCCGGCGATTGTAGCCCACCGCCAATCGCGGCGCGCCTGCTGCCTGCTGTGCCTGTGCCGCGGCATAGGCACGATACAGCTCACGCAGCTCGGTAAGATTGAGCGCCGGCGGTTTTTCCACATAAACATTCTTGCCGGCCTGCAAGGCGGCAATGGCCATGGCGGCATGGGCCTCGTGGCGCGTGGCAATGAACACGCTGTCGATGCTGTTATCCGCGAGAATGTCGCGATAATCCGTGCTGCAATAGGAAAACCCAAATTTCTCGCACACGCTTTTCGCGCTCGGGCCGTGCGAATTGGCCACGCCGGTGAGTTGCACATCCGGCTGCCGTCGCAACGCCGGCAACAGATAGGCCTGCGCAAAATTGCCCGCGCCGATGAAACCGATGCGCCGGCTGGCCGGCCGCACGCGCAGCGCCGGCGCCTGCCCGTTCATAATCTTGCGCACGAGCTGGCCATTGCCTTCGGGATATTCCAGCAGCACGCCGAGATACTTTTCGCGGGTCCTGCCGAGAATGAGTTGATAAGCTTCCACCGCGCGCTCGAGCGGAAAGCGGTGCGTGGTGAGATTCTCCACCTGCACGCGGCCCCTGGCCAGCAATTGCACGAACGCGGCGAGATTGCGCTGCTCGGTCCAGCGCACGTAGGCAAAGGGATAATCCTGTCCTTCCGCTTCATAGCGCTGGTCATAACGGCCCGGGCCATAGCTGCAGGACATCCGCACCTCGAGTTCCTTCTCGTAAAACGGGCTGCGCGGCAGGTCGACGCGCACCAAACCGACGATCACGACCCTGCCCTTTTGGCGTGCCAGTTTACCGCTCAGCTCGAGCGGGTCGTTGCTTTTGGTCGCGGCGGTAATCAAGCACGCATCAAAGCCGTGGCCGCCGGTGAGGTCGCGCAGGGTTTCCTCCAGGTGCGGCGTCTGCCGCAGATAAGCCGCGACCCCCGCCTGCTGCGCGCGCGCCACATTCTCCGCGCTGAGATCGAGGCCCACCACGTTGCAGCCATTCGCCTCCAGTATTTGAATCGTGAGCTGGCCGAGCAACCCCAGGCCGATCACCGCCACCCATTCGCCCAGCCGCGGTTCCGCCTGGCGCACGCCCTGCAGCGCAATCGCGCCCAGCGTGGTGTAAGCCCCCTCTGCCGCGCTGACATTATCGGGCAGCCGCACGCACAGATGCTTCGGCACCAGCACATATTCGGCATGGTGCGCATATTCTCCGCCGGCGCACGCGACGCGATCGCCGGCCTGAAACAACTCCGGACAGCCGCTCTCCACCACTTCGCCGGCGCTGGAATAACCCAGCGTCTTCAGCGTGCGCAGCCGGCTCTTGACCTTGGCATAGGTGGCGAGCACGCCTTCGCGCCGCACATTGTCCAGCGCCTGCCGCACCAGATCCGGCCGCTTTTGCGCCTTGCCCAGCAGGCTGCTTTGCGCGACTTCGACCGTGGCGCGCTCGGTGCCGGCGCTGATCAACGAGAAACGGTTGCGCACCAGCACCCTGCCCGGCCGCACCACCGGCGCGGGCAGCTCGGCGACTTGCAATTCACCGGTTTGGAAATCTTGGAGAATTTGTTTCATGGGTCTGGCTTGCAAATCTCCTCTTGTCATTATTTCGAAAAATGCCTATTGTTTTCTCAGTTGTCAGCCCCTGCGATCCAACCAGAGTTCTATCAGTAATCACCCAAGGTGAGTACATGGAAACAATTACCACGACCATCAGTCTTGATTCATTTCAACTGGACGCGCTGACGGAAGAATCACGCCGGCGGCGAATGTCCTTAGATGAGCTGATCGCTTATTTGGTGAAGCGATACGTCGAGGAGACCTTGCCTGCCCCAACGGCAGAAGACTGTAACTTCATGTCGATCGTCGGCCTGGGTAGCAGTGGCCTGACCGATGTATCCGAGAATCACGACCGTTATCTTGGCGAAGCGATAGCTCATGAACATCTTCGTTGACACCTGGGCTTTTTATGCGCTGGCCGATGAGGATGATGCGTATCATGCGGCAGCCAAAGCTTACTATGCTTCCAACTTCAAACCCGGGTTGTTTGTCACCTCGGAATATGTATTTGTGGAGAGTTGGTTGTTGATCCATCATAGGCTCGACAAGGCTGCAGCGAGGAAATTCTGGGAGGGGGTGACAAGCAAAGTTATTCGACTGCGGCAAGTGAGCGCTCAAGACCTTGAGCGTGCGTGGGAGATTCTCAACGAATACCAGGACCAAGATTTCAGCCTGGTCGATTGCACGAACTTCGCCATCATGGAAGAACTCGAGATTACCGAGGCTTTTGCCTTCGATCATCATTTTTACGTCTTTCGCTCTCGCCGGGTGGGCCCGTTTCAGTGCCATCCCTCCTGACCCCTCCGCAGTATCCGCTGTGTTTTTCCGTGACCAGTGACTGGCGCCTCCCCTCAATTGACCCCATCCACAAAAATCTCAAACCACAACTCCAGCGTCAGCAGCGCCCAGATGCGATGGGCGTTATCCTGCCGGCCGGCGCGATCATCCGCGATGATCTGGCGTACGTACGCGGGATTGAGATAACCGCGCCGCCTGATCCGTTCCTCGCTCAACAAGTCCTCGATTAACCGGCCCAGGCCATGTTTCACCCAGGCGCGCAACGGCGCGCCGAATGCCGCTTTGGAACGATAAACCACCTCATGCGGCAGCAGCGGCGCCATCGCCTTTTTCAAAATGTACTTCGCCTGCCAGCCGTGAATCTTGTATTTCGCCGGGATACTGAAGGCGAATTCCACCACCTTGTGATCGACCAGTGGCGGCCGGCCTTCCACTCCCGCGGCCATGGTGGCCTTGTCGGAATACATCAAATTCAAGCCCGGCAGAAACAGCTTGCTGTCCACGAAACACATTTGATTGAGGTACTCGAGTTCGGGCACCTGCGCGAAATAGTCGAAGTGGCGGCGCAAGGCGTAGGTGTCCTCGCGCGGCACATGAAACGCCGGCGCCAGCAACTCGCGGAATTCCTCGTCATCATAGTACGAATAGATGCCGATGAAGCTGTTGACGGGATCGAAGCTCGCGCTTTTGACGAAGCGCTTGGCCCAGCGCGCCAGGCGCCAGCCGCGTTGCGCAAAGGCCACCGGCGCGCGCCGCACCAGCCCCTCCACCGTGGCCGACCGCAGCCACTGGGGAATGCGGCGATAACTCATCGCCAGCATGGCCGCCATGTGTTTGCGATAGCCCGCGAAGATCTCATCCCCGCCCATGCCGTTGAGCAAAACCGTGGTGCCGGAGGCCTTCGCCGCCTGCGCGATGAGATAGGTGTTGATGGCGGCCGGATCCGCGATCGGCTCGTCGAGATGCCACAGAATTTTCGGCAGCAGCTCCACCAAATTCGGCGCGATCTCGATCTCATGATGGTCGGTCTCGAACTGGCGCGCGATGATCCGGGCATAACGGGCATCATCCGGCATGGCCTCCATGCGGCTGTCCTGCGCGCTGAACTTGATGGTGTAGGTGGAAAAATTCGCGTTGCTCCGGCTGCGCGCCAGGGCCACAATCGCGCTGGAATCCAGTCCGCCGCTGAGAAAGGCGCCCACCGGCACCTCGCTCACCATTTGCCGCTGCACCGCCTGCTGCAGATGTTCGCGCAGGCCTTCGACATAATAGCTTTCCGGCCGGGAATCCGGCTG
The DNA here is from genome assembly GCA_037445455.1 of bacterium. Classification (GTDB taxonomy): domain Bacteria; phylum Zhuqueibacterota; class Zhuqueibacteria; order Zhuqueibacterales; family Zhuqueibacteraceae; genus Coneutiohabitans. The sequence goes on from JBBIKM010000023.1 coordinate 5,340, forward strand.
CGCAGTGGGAATCTCCCAGTAGCGCTCGATTCTCAACCTGCCGTCGCGGTATTCCAGATAATGGCCGGCCGCCAGTTTGAAAATGTTGCGGAAGATGGTCTTGGGGTCCGGGATCCACAGGAAAAGCAGAATGCTGTGCAGGGCATCGAGGGCGATATCGGGCCGCGGCCCGGGCAAATGCAGCAGCGCCTTCAGCTCCGAGGCAAAAGCCAGACCTTCCCGGGTGAGCGTATAGTAGAAGGGCTTGACGCCGAGTTGGTCGCGTGCGGCAAACAGCTTTTTCTCGCGGTGATCCCAAATCGCGAAGGCGAACATGCCGGTGCAGCGCTGCAAACAAGCCGCGCCCCAGGCTTCATAAGCCGTGAGCAGCACTTCGGTGTCGGAGCGCGAGCGAAAGGCATGGCCGCTCTGCTCCAGTTCCTGCCGCAGTTCACGATAGTTGTACAACTCGCCGTTGTAAACCAAAGTGAAGCGGCCGCTGGCACTGGTCATGGGCTGGTGGCCGGCTGGGCTGCGATCGATGATGCTCAAGCGACGGTGTCCGAGCGCGACCTGGTCGTGGGCGAGCATGAACGTACCGCTGTCATCCGGCCCGCGATGGGCGAGCGCTTCTGTCATCGCGTTGATGAGCGCCTGATCAGCCCGGCCGACTATTCCGGCAATGCCGCACATGGTTTGATGGGGGAATTCGTATTACGCGGTTAGCTTTTCAAACTTGGAATAAAATTCCAACTTTCCACCAACAGATAGACTAAGGCCAACTGATGAAAAAGCTTTTGTCAGTTGGGTTGTTTCTATCGGTTGGAAAATTCTTGTCCTGCCCGCAGGGCCAAGTTATCAGCTTGTCAGAAAACTTGCGTAGGACGTCAAGTACAGAATGCCCTGCTCAGCAGGTCGGTTGGACTCCAACGGAGTCGCATGGATTAGCCCACGGGCAGCGCCCTGGGAACCGGCGAGATTCATCGCCTGTAGCCCTGAAAGGACGGAATCCCTGACGCAATTCCATGGCTCAAGCGGCGGTGACCCAACGCGACCTGGTCGTGGGCGAGCATGAACGTACCGCTGTCATCCGGCCCGCGATGGGCGAGCGCTTCTGTCATCGCGTTGATGAGCGCCTGATCAGCCCGGCCGACTATTCCGGCAATGCCGCACATGGTTTGATGGGGGAATTCGTATTACGCGGTTAGCTTTTCAAACTTGGAATAAAATTCCAACTTTCCACCAACAGATAGACTAAGGCCAACTGATGAAAAAGCTTTTGTCAGTTGGGTTGTTTCTATCGGTTGGAAAATTCTTGTCCTGCCCGCAGGGCCAAGTTATCAGCTTGTCAGAAAACTTGCGTAGGACGTCAAGTACAGAATGCCCTGCTCAGCAGGTCGGTTGGACTCCAACGGAGTCGCATGGATTAGCCCACGGGCAGCGCCCTGGGAACCGGCGAGATTCATCGCCTGTAGCCCTGAAAGGGCGGAATTTCTCACGCGGTTTTGTTGCACCCCATCGGGGCTTGACGCTCTCTTATGTTCGCTGATTTTCCAGGGCATTGCCTACTATTCATATCCGTCCGAAATTGCACGCGGTTAACAAAATATTCCTGCCATGGCTCGGTCGTTGCATTAGAATTCTCAGAGTTCCACGACATGCAAGGCTTTGGAAACCCTGGCCCAGCCGAGGTTGGAACATTTTCGAACCGACACGCGCCGGCGCACCGCCAAGAGGCCAGGTGCGCGAAGCTGGGGATTCCGCCAGCTTTGTGCGCTTTGCAGCGTTGCCATCAACTCGCAGCTTCTTGGATTTGGGTTAAGGTAGACGGAGCCGTGACTGCCGGCTGCTCGCCGGCTTCTTGTGCGGTGCGCCTTATCTGCACGCCGACGCTGGTGGCCCAAAACAGCAGCCACACCGGCAAGGTCGCGCGCGACGTTTCCCAATAGTTGTCGAGAAACGCCAGGCCGAACAAATACACCGAACCGGCCACCAGCGCCGTGGCCAGCGGCAGGAATTCCCGGGCAAATTGCTTGGCCTGCTGCAGCAGCTTGAACGACTTGATCACCAGAAACACATACATGCCAATGATAATGGCGCCGCCGAGCAGCCCGACTTCCGCAATTGGCGCAAGGAAACTGGAATGGGGGTTGGAAAGCTGGTAACTGCCAAAAACAATATCACTTCGCAAAGATCCGATATACTTATCGCTAACCCTTGTGAAACGTGGCCCGGACAAACCAAAAAACTGTTCGATCAGGCCGCCGACACCCTTGCTCTTGTTGCTGGCCATCTCGTAACTAAAAGTATAATATGCTCGACTAACGTAGTTGCCAGGGCCTACGCCGACAATGGCGGCCGCAGGGCGATCCAGAAATAGAGCAATAGTCTGGCTGTAGGCCTGGAATTTCCCATATTCCAAATACGCAGCCGGATTATCAAGTATTGTAAGCCAGTCTTCATACTTCATCGCCACTTCACCTTGTACCCGCGCCAGGATGATGCTGGTGCTGTTTACTGCGATGAGCAGAACTGTGATTGCCACCATTAAGGCGCCAGAGATCCTTCTGCCATACAGTGCAAGTAGAGTAAGAATATAAGCCAGCAGAAAAAATGGTATGGCCGCGCGAAACTGCAGTAGATAAAAAGTCACCAAGACAAAAATCTGACCGAGCACTGTCCTTGCTTTCGTTCTGTGCAGAGATTCATCCTCTCCCAAGAGCAGAAATCCACAAATAAGCAGCAAGACAGAGAAGAGATTCTGATTTATCCCGTAGGTACCGGCAATGACATCGGGATTCCCAGTAACAAGAAATCTGGGAATGTTGATGAATGCAACGACGAAGAAATTCGCCAGCAACAGGAATTTGAACAGTCTCCTAAGCTCGTTAGCGAAATTATTGACATTTTGCACCACGCGATTGAGGCTGACAAAAAGCAATGGTCCGGAAATAAATCCGATGACAAAGAGCATTATGGCTGGAAGTAACGCATCCTGAGCATTGAAAAAGGCCGAACCCAGTGAGATCAGAATAAACACAGAGATCAAACGAACCAGAAGCTGGTGCGTGTAGTGGTCGACTTCTTCACGACAATGGAAAAACAACGCATAAGCGCCCAACAACACGATAACAGGCAGGTCCGCGATATCCACCCATTTGGGCAAGATTTGCAGTACTTCAGAAAAGAAACGACTCACCAGGAAGAATGCAAAAAACGCAAGTATAGCCCGGTCTCTCACACCAGCTCCTCAAATACCGATTTGAGTCGTTGCACGAATCGTTGTTCGGAGTAGACCGATTCAATTCTCTGCCGTCCCTTCTTTCCCATCTCAATGCGAAGGCCAGGCTCGGCAACGAGTTGCTGCAACCTTGCCATCAGTGCCGGCACGTCACGTTTGGGAACCAAAAAACCTGTTTCACCATCAACGACTGTCTCTGCTATGCAGCCGTGGTCAGTAGTAATCACTGGCAGTGCGGCAGCCATGGCTTCCAGAATTGCCCAGGGCTGGCCCTCATAGGGAAAGTAGGTTGGCAAAACAAAGATGTCAGACTGAGACAGGAGCTTGAGCTTCTCGTTACCGTGAACGGGACCGACGAATTTAACGATATTTTCCAGATAGTTTTCCCGAACATATGTATGAAAATATTGCAGGTCATTAGGGGTCTTCCAGGAGCCAGCCACAACATATTCAATCTGGTGCTTCTGGGAAAGCGCATTAACTGCATGGAGAGCTTCCTCAAAGCCTTTGGTTCGATCCAAATTGGAAATAAAACAAACGCGTACCTTTGCATTCCGTTTCAGGTTGTCGCCTGAACGGGGAAATGATCCTGGATTTACGCCATTGGGAACGACACGGAGCTTTTCGGCAGGCACCAAGCCATCAAAAAGCGAAAGCAATGTCTCGCCGAGCACAAGAACTCGGTCAGCCAAACCCAGCGTGCGCTTGATTATCTGCCGGAGAGTCGGCCCTGAATTGCAGTAGAACTCTTTAAAATAAGCGCCGCGGAGGTGAAGAACTATCTTTGCATTGCCGGCAGCGCTGATCAGGATGAAGAGTGAGTCGCGCAGGTAACCCCATTTACCCTGAGATATCGGGAGATAGACAATTCCCGGGCGATGACGAAGGATCATCCAAAGCATTTGAAACACGTGTTTAATAGCGAGAAGGATATTGCCCAGCTCGAACCTGTTAAAATTTAGACTTGACCGGCGATCGCTCGTGTCCAAGTGGATGATAGTGAAGCACTCATTCAGCGATGAGGTTAGAATATGCTGTGTGGCAACGGCCACGCCATAATAAGGCGGTGGCGTTGGGACAATGATGAGAACTCTGGCGTTCATTGATTGTGATGGAATCTCACGTTCAAATGTAATGCAACATCAACGATCTGAGTTTTGGACCGGCCTCTTACGAACTAGAAGGAAATCATCTGCGCTTGCAGCCGCGCTTGGCACTTTGACCGCAGGAGAGCTCAAGAGAGTGCCTTGTCCCAGGCTTGTTCATGGAGATGGGGAAAATGGATTTAGTCAACCCCATTTGCAGCAGCGCCCGCCAGAAATCGCGGTAGACCCTGATGAAACTGAAGATGCCTTCCAGATCGAACACGCCCTTTTTGCCGTTCTCCTGGCGCACGTTGCTGCGCACATGGGTGAGTTTGATCTTCTCCCCCTTGACTGCATCCAGCAGCAGACTGGTGGCCACCTCCGGCCCGGCATAGGGCGGTGGTGTGGGCGCGTAGATCAAGATGTGTTTCACTTTGTACGTTGGGCTAGATCCACAGCCCCGTTTTGAAATCGGCGGAAACGCAGATCTTCACTACCGCTAGTTAACTGCGTCGCTGCAACTGGTAAACCAAGCTGAAGGATCTTCTGTGCGATGACATCATAGGAGAACCGTTCATAATTGCTGTCGACCAGTTGCTTTCTTTTGGCTGCCCGGTTACCAGAGCCTTCAGCAGATATTTTCTTGCAGGCCCCGGCAAGAACTTCTGGCAATCTGCCTCTATTAAAATACCAGCCATTGACGCCCTCTTGAATCAAATGGCTGACACTTGGCTTTCTCTCCAGTATGACTGGCAGCCCAGTACCCATTGCTTCCTGAATTGAAATTGCGGCTTTCATCCACAGCCCGATATCCGCCGCACAAAAAAGTCGACGAATCTCATGATGCGGCAGAAAGGGAAAGCAGTGAAAAGCCGCGGCCTCAGATTGTTGCCCAATGTAGTGCTTCAGTTCCCGCGCGTAATCGTCATCCAGAAAGCCAATGATGATGCAACGCAGCTTTATACCCTTCGTGTGCATGCTTGACACAAGCGCTACGATCTCTTCGATCCTTTTGCTGGGCAGAACACGCGTCGAAGTGACAAGGACGATCTCCTCTGGCGCAATTCGCAAGGAGGCTCGCATTTGAAACCGCTCATCTTCGCTGAAATAGAACTCCCTGGAATCAAACCCGAGATTAAGATGAACACGCTTTTTGAGGAATAATTCTTTCTCATTTTCATTTAGAATGGAAAGAAAGATTTCTTCCGTTTCTGGAATGTTCATGACCAGCTTGTCACATTCCTGAACCGACTTACGATACACCCACTGCTTGGTTATGAGAAAACCAAAATCCTGCAGCGCAGCGAGCAGCCGAGTACTCAAGGTTCTGCGGTCTCTGTATTCACCAGCATCACCAAACAAACCAATTGCCCTTGCCCTGCCATAAACTCGCCGCGACAACACAGAGACACCAAAAAGCTTACGAAGACCCACCAAGAGAATTAGATCAGGATCAAAAGATAAGATAGCTGCCTTGAGACCCGTTGCCAGCACTGTCGAGCGAAAGCGAAATGCGGTCTTTAGCCGCAAAATTTCAAACCCGTCCTTGGGGCACACCGTCAAACCAGCGGGGTAGCGCTTGTTCACGATCTTCCTGGCTGAGAGGGAGACACTGGTCGAACTGATCACACGAACGTGATGGCCGTGGCGCGCATAGGCGCGTGCTAAATAGACCTCCTGATAGCCGAGTTCCGGGGTAAAATGTCCGGCCACGATCGCAATCCTCATGATCTCGCCAAGCCCTCCTTTATTTGCGACACGACAAAGGAAATCTGATCCGGTGCAAGCTCAGGATACATGGGTAGCGAGAGAATTTGCCTCTGATAGTCTGCCGCTACCGGGATGGCATCCGGCACGTAGCCCAGGTATTGGTAGGCAGGCAACAAGGGCAAAGCGGTGGGATAGTGGATGGCCGTTTCAATGCCACGCTCGCGCAGAAATGCCTGTAAAGCTTGTCGCTTGGGTGTACGAATAACATAAAGATGAAAGATATGCTTTGCGGCTTCACGTACTTTGGGAGAAGCGACTTCATCAACTTCAGACAGCAGTTGGTCATAAAGGCGCGCGTGCTGCCGGCGTTTTTCGTTCCACTCATATATGTGAGGAAGCTTCGCGAGCAGAATGGCAGCCTGCAGACCGTCCAGGCGACTATTGATACCCTCCATGAAGTGTTCATGTTTGCGCAGCGCCCCATGATTGGCGAAGGCACGCATTTTAGTGGCGAGCGCATCGTCGTTGGTGATGATTGCACCGCCATCGCCATAGGCCCCAAGGTTCTTGCCCGGGTAGAAACTGAAAGTGCCCGCTATGCCAAATGTGCCGACGCGTTGGCCGTTGTATTCAGAAAAATGCGCTTGCGCACAGTCCTCGACAAGATGCAATTGATGGCGCTCGCATATCTTCTTGATATCCTCTATCGCCGCCGGCTGCCCATAGAGATGAACCGGGACGATGGCCTTGGTACGGCTCGTAATCCTGGCCTCGATGCGTTCGACAGCAATGGTGTAGAAATCCGGCTCGATGTCAACGAAGACAGGTGTGCCTCCAGCTTGCGTAATCGTTTCAGAAGTCGATATCCAGCTATTGGCCACGGTAATGACTTCATCACCCGCTGCAATGCCCAGTGCCTTGAGAACCACGTAAAGAGCATCCGTACCATTTCCGACACTGATACAATGCCGAACGCCATACGCCTGGGCATACGAGTTCTCGAATTCCCGCACATACTCGCCGCCAATAAAAGCAGTCTTGTCGATCACACGAGCAATGGCATCGTCAATTTCACTCTTAATACTGGCGTATTGCGCCTTCAAATCAACAAAGGGTACTTTCATCATAAATCTCTCAGTTTCCGTGCCGGATTCCCGGCATAAATTCCAGGCTCGAGAATATCCTTGGTTACGACGGCACCAGCGCCGATGACCACGTGATCGGTAATCTGCACTGGCAGGACCGTGGCGTTGGTGCCAATGGCGACAAAATTGCCGACTTGCGTCGGTTTCCACAACTCCTTCTTGCCACCCGCAGGACCTCCCCGTTCAAAAAGGTCATTGATGAAAGCCACGCCATGCGAGATGAAACAATCATCGCCGATGGTGACAAGTTCACAAATGAAGGCATGAGACTGAATTTTGCAGCGCTTGCCGACACGTACGTTCCTCTGAATTTCCACGAAAGGACCGATAAAACACCCGTCGTCAATCGAACATTCGTAAAGATTAACCGGCTGTACTACCACGACGTCGCGACCAAACTTGACGTCTCGAATGGCAATTTGCTTAAGGATCGGTGTCTGCATTTTCTCGGAAAAAGTGTTTACGTTGGTCAGGGTTTCTGCCCGAAGGATTAGCTTTGATCGGCACGGCTGAGAATCTCGATCACCTTCCTAGCATGGTCCGTCCCCGTCAGACAAGGCGTGCCTTCAACGATGCATGCAGCAAAGTGATCGATCTGAAGCTTGAGCGGCTCATCAAACGGAATTCGGGGAATGAGAATATCGCCGGACCGGTGATTGAATTTGACGTAATTCGCCTTGTCATAATCCATATTTTCGCCCAACACCGCCATGCGATCAATTCCTTTGTCATAGATCGTGATCTTGTTCTCGGCTGTATCGTCATACACAACCATCTTTTTTGACCCAACTACCGTCATGGCACGGGTCTTATTGGGGTCGAGCCAGCTCAGGTGGATATTCGCCATGATCTTCTCCGGGTAGATCAGATTCACGATAACAACATCATTGATGCCCTCCTGGACATACGACATTCCATGCTTTGCCACCTGCAGGGGAGTGGGATCTTCCAGCAGATACTGAATAATACTGATGTCATGGGGTCCAAAATTCCAGAGGGCATCAACGTCGGAACGAATACGGCCCAAATTCAGACGTTGGCTGTAGATGTAACGGATCTTTCCCAACTCGCCGGAGGTGATTAAGCGCTTCAAATATCGCACTGCCGGGTTGTAGAGAAACGTATGGCCCACCATGGCGACGCAGTCCTTCTGCCCGGCAAGCATCGCAAGCCGTTCAATTTCCATGACGGTCTTGGCCATCGGCTTCTCCACCAACACGTGTTTGCCAGCCAGCAAAGCCTGTTCGGCAAGACGGAAATGCGTGGCCACGGGCGTGGCGATGACAATGGCGTCGATCGTCCGGTCGGCCAACACCTCATCGTACTGTGCCGTCACTTTGATCTTGGGATAGAGACTGTGTACATAATTGCGGCGTTCTTCATCCACTTCCACAACCGCGGCCACCTCGAAAGCCTTGTGGGAAACAAAGTTCCGCAGCAGATTCGGACCCCAATAGCCAACGCCCACCTGGGCAACAGTAATCGAACGTTTCATAATCATCGGCATCCAGTTAGAATGTAACCTGAAATCTCTCCGACCACTTCAGAAACGAAAACATGCGCCAATATTCACTCAGGTGAGTCGGATCACTGATTTCGGAGGTGGTGAGTTGCACGAGAGACTGGCGATGCAAGATCGAAGGGACTTCGGTCTCGCGCAGGTAGGCTGTGATACGGTCCGCCAGTTGTTCCTTCCACGCCTTTTGAGGTGTAACAAATCCTTTCTTGTCTTTTCGCCACACAACCTCTTTGGGTAGATGGTTTTCAACCGTCTTGCGCAGAATGTACTTGGTCCACCCATTCCTGATCTTCCAATGATCGGGCAAGGCCAGGGTAAACTCGATCAACTGATGATCAAGAAATGGCACGCGGGATTCGATGGAAAAAGCCATGGAATTACGGTCCTCATAGCGAAGCAACTCGCGCAGTCCTGATTTGATACTCTGAATACACACTTCGCGGAATGACGCCGCTGCCTTGCTGGGCATGACCGCATTCTTGAAATCCTCTTTGAATTCGCGCGTAAGAAACTTGCTGCCCAACCGCTTCTCACCATGAACAAGTCTTTGCAGCCACGCGGGAACTCTGTAGAATCCTGCCCGGCCAACCTCATGCCAGACACGAAGCGAACGATTCAGCTTGAGATGGCGTGCCTGCGCATAAAAGGTGGCAAATTGCCACTGGCGGAGAAGTGCCAGAAGAAAATGGCCGGCAAAATAAGAGTATCCCCCCAAGGATTCATCCGCCCCCTGACCATCCAGCAGCACCTTAACTTGCTGCCGGGAAGCTTCGCGCATGACTTCCCATTGTGCAAACATGGAAGTCGAAGCAATTGGCAGATCCTGATGCCAAATCAGACTGTCAATGCTCTGCCAGTACTGTTCCGGCGCTGGGGTGACAGAGTACGGTTGAAGATTCCTGAAGTGCGCTGTCACCGCCTGAGCATAGACGGACTCGTCGATGTTAGCATCTTGATATGAAGCCGTGAAGGTCTTGAATCCCTTGCCATTCATTCGTGGTGCAGCAAATGCCACTATGGCGCTAGAATCCAGTCCACCGCTCAGACAGGAGCCAACTGCAACATCGGCGCGCAGGTGCAATTCAACGGAACGCCTCAGCAGACGATCGTAGGTCTGCAAAGGGTTTTCCGTCGAACGCTCACTTCCCATGGTATTATTGTCACGACTCTCGAGATCATAGTACTTGTGCATCTCGATCTTGACCTCGTGGCAATCACAGACCAAACTATAACCTGGCAGAAGTTCAAAGACTTCGGCAAACAGTGTTTGTGCCGAATCGGAACCCGGGCCATAGGTCAGGTAGCGATGAACGGATGGCAGGTGAGCCTGACGCGCGACGAAATCAAGTGCAAAGAGGGCCTTGATTTCGGAGGCAAAGGCCAGGCGGCCTGACTTGTATGTGTAGTATAGCGGCTTGATCCCAAATCGATCGCGCGAAAGCCAAAGCACCCCCTTTCGGGCATCCAAAATTGCAAATGCCCACATGCCTTCGAATTTCTGCACGCAAGCCTCGCCCCAGGCGCAGTATGCCTTCAGGATTACTTCGGTGTCCGAGCTCGAAGCAAACGAGTAACCCAACCCTTCAAGCTCACACTTTAACTCGCGGTAGTTGTAGATTTCGCCGTTGTAGGTTATGGCGACTCGAGCGTGCTCATCCACCATCGGCTGATGTCCAGCCGGGCTCAAATCAATGATGGACAGGCGGCGGTGCAGCAAGCCAACAATTGTCCTCGCGCTGCCTTTCGGTATTCGGATATCGTCCAGATGCGAATAGGCCGCAATCGTGTCCGCCCCGCGGATGAGAGAGAACCGATCACCGCCATCCCAGAGTGCAAAACCCTCATCATCCGGTCCGCGATGCTTCAAGAGCGTCGACATCTCGTGAAGCTGCTTTGACAACAGGCCTTTGGGAGCAACGATGCCGGCAATGCCGCACATCTCAACAAACCTCCCTATAGATCTCGAATAAGCGCCTGCCAAACACTTCAAACCCAAAGCGCTGCACGACTTTTCGGCGAATCGCGGACGAGTCGAATTCATCCCGGTGCTGAATCAGATACTCCATAGCCTGTGCAATCGCGTCGATATCGAGCGGCGGCACCAGCAGGCCACACTCAGCATCTACGAATTCCTTGGGCGCAGTCTCATTACCGACAATGACTGGCAAACCAGCAGCCATCGCTT